>JBFHUT010000036.1:0-9969 GCA_041589935.1 Minisyncoccia bacterium | reverse complement strand
GTACTCCACCTTCGAGATAGTCAACCTGGTAACCTCTCTTACCAAGAAAATCATTAAGCATGCGTGTTCGTCCACCAGACCGACAAACAGTTAAAATCTTTTTGTCTTTAGGTAAGCTGTTGTTTCCAGCTTGTTCAATTACCTTTGACATAGGAATATGGATCGCTCCGGTCGGACTTGGAAATTCATTAAGCTCGTCAGCTTCCCTAATATCAATAATCATGTACTCACCTGCTTTGAGTGTTAAGAATTGTTCTTTAGTCATGTCTATGAGTATATCAGAATAGTCATAATATAGTATAGATGCATAATTTCTTAGACAAAAGAATTGCTATTTCGTACTACATTTCTGTATTAGAGAGGACTCGGTCACAAGTCCAAATCCAAGATTTCGCTCGCTACCCCGCCTCCTTCGCAAGTCTAGTCAGTCTTTTATGTTCGCCTCCGGAGATCCAAAGCTGCATTATAAAATGCCTAGCTCAGGCTCAACTCTTATTGTACGTTGGAAAACATAGGAGTCGAATTCCACAGGTTCAGTACAGGTTGTTAATATTCTACTCCCTTAGATCGTAAAATATCTGACTAACCTTTTGAGTCCTCTAACACATATCGCAAAACAGCCACAGACAAACTGTGACTGTTTTTGAATATGTGGACCAGAGAGGACTCGAACCCCCGGCCTCCTCAGTGCAAATGAGGCGCTCTAGCCAACTGAGCTACTGGCCCGGATGAGGAAGAACGTAAATGTTTACATTTATGTTTTCCGAATACGGGATCAGCAAGATTTCTCTTACTGGCCCGAGTGAGTAGTTAAATGTAAGTAGACTTACATTTATGCTACGAACGAAGGGCCAGAGAGCAGAGCCCTTTGGCCCAAGCATTTTGCTCGGTCTTAAGCCTTAACTTAAGTGCGCATCATAATACTTTTTTACGCATTCTAAGTCAAGGCATACTGCATACGGCCTAACGTTCAGCCGTTTCTACAAGATGTCTTACTAAACTCTCATAATCTAGACCAACCGCAGCGGCAGCCTTAGGAAAAAGTGACTCAGAAGTTAGGCCGGGTAAAGTATTTACTTCAAGGAAATAAACTTCACCGTCGCGCACTATAAAATCACTGCGTGAGTAGTGTTTACAATCAATTACACTATGTACCAAGGCCGCGATTTCGCTAAGGGCAGACTTTTCTCGGTATGAAAAGCGTCCAGGTACTATCTCTTCTGTTCTTCCATTGTATTTATCATCGTGTGAAAACAACGGTGATCCACCAGGAGGAACGATTTCAATTACAGGTAGCGCGTAAAGGGATTCACTCCTAAAGTTACTTAAAACCCCAACAGTTGCCTCCTTGCCTCTGATATACTGTTCAACCATCACCTGATCATACTTATCTAAAAGACCTCTTAGTACCGTTAATAAGGACTCTTTATTGGGTACATAATTGGCCCCAAAAGAGGAACCATTAGCTATCGGTTTTACAAAAAGCTCATTACCAATCTCTCTAAATATCTCCACCATTTCACTTTCAAGATTGGGTAAATCATCCCTCGTTATACGCCTGTGTCTTGGCATTTTAATTCCATGTGGTAGTAGAGTTTTCTTTGTAAGTTCCTTATTAAATGCAATGGCGGAGGGTAGTGACCGGCTGCCAGTGAAGGGTATATTTAATCGCTCAAGAACACGCTGAATTTGACCATCTTCTCCATAAGATCCATGTAAAGCTATGAAGATTACATCGACACCCTCCAGAGCAATTTCGGGTCTTTTTATAAAACCGCCCTCAAGCCACTCACCTTTTTTAGTAATTACGATATCTCGGTGGTGGTAGCCAAGATTTTTAAGAGCGTTCAGTACACCACTACCTGATTGCATCGAGACTGAATACTCTTCACTCGGACCACCTCGTAAAACTGCTACACGCTTGCTGTTCATAAAATAATTTTACCACGTTAGCTATTGAAACTTACCTCTAGGGTTGTTGGGACTTTCTATTGTTTGCCGAATGTTAAACTTAAGAGTAAATAAGTTGCAGCTACTTAATCCCACGTGCTGCTGTTCAGTCATATCATTGTTTTTTGATGTAAATTCTACTTAACTAGCATAACAAATACTGTAGTCTCTATAGGCATGATTGATGAACTGTAAGCTGTCATCAAGAGGTTCATCATGGTGCTAGGGAGTTTATTAGTAGGTTCACTTAATAGTTTCTGATTAGAAATATTTTCAGCGATATTGCGACTTATCTCACTAACTGGGTTATTTTCTTCTACACACAATGTGGCTATATTATTTCTATAACAATGCTAAAAAGTGCTTTATCTAGAGTGTGTTAATTGTGCTAGTTCTGAGTACTCACCATTAGTTGATTAATCACTCCCCATAAACTGCTTTAAGCAAATCCATGTCCTTACCTGACGATTTAAGTAAGTGATTATTATAGGAAACCATTGTTTCTAACATATCGGCGGCCTTATCTTTACCATGTAGTTCCTCATAATAACATCTAAATGCCTCAAAATCCTTTATGAAACAGTGTCCCCCGGCACCACGTTGAGTTTTGGTCTCCTCGCCTACGTGACCACTGGCATGAACCGGCTTGGTGTGACTATCACCGATGCGCGGATCGTGGATTAGAGCTTGTCTAATAGTTTCAAAGTCCGCCCCGCTTTTTTTCGTTGTGTCGTACAAGACATTCATAAACAAAACCTTACTGTACAAAAAGCAATTTCCCGCGTACTTAACTAACTCAGATTCAAGTGATGACATAATACTTTCATAGGGCGCCTCAGGTAAAACTGACAATACTAGACGAGCAGCATCGTGGTGTCTAGGTGTATCATCAGGTAATCCTATTAAATTTCGATTCGGGTGAGCAGCGTCATACGCTGCTGACTTCTCTTGTAAGAATTCTGGACTGTGTAGAATTATAATATCTGGAAAATCACACTGAAGCCTTTTAGTGACACCAGGCAGAGTGGTCGATTTAATGACTGCAATCTTCCCCGCACCTATGTTTTTGAAAGCTTCTCTAAGAATAGAGTCATCGAAACCCATGGGTGTTGTGGGGGTTGGTACGGCAATAAAAGTAACTTCACATTTGGAAATCTTTGCTTGATTGTGAACATAAGGCTCTTCTAACGCATAGCGAATTGTCTTAAAACCTCGAGACTCGAAGTCGTTAGCATAGTTCTTCCCAATCCAGCCTTGGCCGATAAAACCAATAGTGATATTTTTTCTGCTCATAGTTATGATATTTAACCTGTTTAGTATAGCAAAAGTTACTCAGTTAGTTTTTTACCTCGCTTTTCCCGGTGGTAATTTAATGCAAAACGATGTGACTCAGCATTAGCTAGTAGAATTTGATCTTTGTGATTAGCTATGAGGTCCCCAGGTCCAATTATGCGGATAGGCTTATGTTTATCATCTTTGACTACTGCCACTACTGGTATCACGAGCTTATTATCTTGTAGGACTCTTTGTATAACGTTTTTTTGAGCAACTGCACCATCTACAACGATCAGTTGTGGCAATGGCCACTCTGTGTGTGTTAACCTTCTCCCTAAAGCCTCCTTCAGCGCAGCTGGGTCGTTAGCCTGAGTAATAGTTTTGATCCTAAATTTTCTGTATTCACTTTTTTGTGGTTCTCCGCTATCTAACACCGTCATCACACCGACCATGTGTTTTCCTTGCAGGTGTGCAATGTCGTAGGCTTCTATCCGGAAGCTCTTATCGTCACGGTATTCGCGATATTCGCGTTTCATTAGTGACACATCCTGGATATGTTTAAGAGCAAAGATTTTGCGCTTAGTCTCATTAGCTGCTTCAAATTCTTGTTTTGCAGCCAACCTCATCATTTCTTTTTGTAACTCGCTAATAATCTTGTCTTTTTTGCCTTTAAAAAACAGGCGTATGTGTCTGATGGTACGATTATATTCTGTTCTTGATTGCTCGCTCGGATAAAGACCAATTTGACGATTAAAATTAATTTTTCCCTTCTCCAACTTGCTCTTTTTCTCTCTAATGGGCTTTTTTGTGTCGTAAAACTGAAAAAGTTTGCGGACTATTTTTAATGCATCCTTAAATAGCTGACCACTTGGAAAAGGTCCAAATTCATACTTGATTTCATTACTCTGAAAACTTTTAGTTAAATCTTTGCCGCGGATAATCAGGACACGAGGAAAGTCCTCATTAGTGATGATTAGGTGGTTATAACTCTTGTCGTCCTTGCTGCGCGTATTGTAGGTTGGTTTGTGGGTTCTAATTAGGTTAGTTTCCAGAATAAGAGCCTCTAGTACACTATCAGTAACGGTGTACTCGATGTTTTTGGCCTCTGAAACCATATTGCTAATGAGTTTTGAGCGCTTATCCGCTATATCATCAGAAAAATAACTTTGTACTCGATTGCGGAGTGAAGTAGCTTTACCGATGTATAGTATTTGCTTTCGCGGTCCCAGGAAAAAGTAAACTCCTGGTGAATCAGGTAGTTTTATTTTAGCAGTGTCTGATTTTTCCATGCTGAAACTATAGCAAAATGAAGTGACGGTGTATAACTCTCTGAACTCAGTCCCGAAAAGTTGTATTATTAGTTTTTAGAGAAGTTATTTTACACGGGAGGTGAAAAATGGCTATTCAAGCCCAAAAAGACGATGCGGTAAATAGCGCAGACGTCGTGCTGATCCAACAACAAACGATTGATACAATGCGAGAATTCTTGTTAATTAACTCCACAAGAGTTACTTTCATGCGAGCAAACACTACCAAGCGCTGGAAAATGATTTTTCGTCATTTCTACGGTCGTTACCCAAGGGATAACTACATAATTTACGAAAATCTTGATTACTGGTGGTACATGTTTAGAAAGACTCTGCTCAGACGCAAACTACCAGTAAGACCGTCTCGACCACCACGAGGATCGACTGATCCCCTGTGGGATGATCTGTTTATAAGGCGCAAAGCTTTAGACGCGTACGCCTGGGCTCAGAGCTCTACCGTACTTGAACTGTCTTCTGAAGGTCACTCTCAGACACCTACACACTTTGTGAAAACCGCGTAAGCGGTTTTCTTTTCTCATAGGAATTAGATAATCTTCCTTAAATATTTTCCTGTGTGCGATCTATCATTAGCGGCAACATCTTCAGGTGTTCCCTTGGCGATTACCTCACCTCCAGCCGCACCACCTTCAGGACCAATATCTATAATGTAATCTGCACTTTTAACCAAATCAAGGTTGTGCTCAATGACCATCACGGTATTACCCCGATTAACAAGCTGCTGAAGAATTTCAATTAGTTTTTTAACGTCCTCATAGTGCAGTCCAATAGTAGGCTCATCCAGCAGGTAGATAGTTTTTTGAGTATGAGGTCGGTAGAGCTCAGATGCTATTTTTACTCGTTGAGCTTCACCGCCAGAGAGTGTAGTGGCGCTCTGACCAAGCTCCAGATAGCCTAGACCAACATCAAGCAGTGACTTAAGTCGTTCCTGAATAGCTGGGACGTCGATAAAAAACTCATGCGCTTCTTCGATAGTCATATGAAGCACTTCGTGGATGTTCTTTTTTTTGTAGTAAACTTCTAAGGTTTCCTTGGTGAAACGTGTTCCGTCGCAAACATCACAGGTTACAAATACTGTCGGTAGAAAGTGCATTTCTACGGCAATCACTCCATTCCCCTGACAAGCCTCACAACGTCCACCTTTAACGTTAAAACTAAAGCGTCCCGGCTTCCAGCCACGTGCCCGGGCTTCGCTACTGGCTGCAAACAAATCACGGATGTGAGTAAAGGCCCCAGTGTAAGTCGCGGGGTTACTGCGCGGAGTACGTCCAATTGGCGACTGATCAATTAAGACTGAGCGACCTAGGTATTCAGTACCCGCGAAAGACTTGCAGTTAAATATTTTAGCGGTGCGATGCCGTTTTTCCAACCTTGCCTTTAAATTTCGATCGACAATCTCGTACATAAAGGTAGATTTGCCTGATCCTGAGACACCAGTTACGCAGACCAGTTTACCGAGTGGAATGTCGACATTGAGGTTTTTAATATTAAAGGCTTTTCCACCACGGATTTGAATCTTGCCTTTTTCGCTAGTACGACGTTCTGGTACTTCGATCACCTTGTCACCACGGAGATAATCCAAGGTAACAGATTTTGAAGGGTTGGTTTTAGCGCTCAGAAGCTTTTCTAGGTAGTCTGAAACAATAACATCACCCCCGTGGGTACCTGCGCCGGGGCCAATATCAACCAAATAGTCAGCCGCATGAATGGTGTCCTCGTCGTGTTCAACTACGATTATTGTATTGCCAAGGTCACGCAACTCTTGTAGTGTCTTGATCAGTTTATCGTTGTCTCGTTGATGTAAGCCAATAGTTGGTTCATCAAGAACATATAGTGCACCCACCAGGCCAGAGCCAAGCTGTGATGCTAAGCGAATACGCTGTGCTTCTCCTCCAGAAAGTGTGTTGGCGCGGCGGTCTAGTGTAAGATACTCAATCCCAACATCCTTCATGAAGTCTAGTCGCTCAATGACCTCTCTTAAGGCAGGCCAGGCAATTTCTTTTTGTTTTTTACTTAGTTTTAGATTAGTTACAAAGTTCGCCGCTTCTGATACCGTAAATTTTGTAAAATCAACAATATTTACTCCTAAGTTTTTCTTTTCATCACCACCTAAATAAATCCGGAGAGCTTCTGGTCGTAGTCTGGCTCCTTTACACTTTGTACACTCATCACTTTGAAAAATACCCACTACTCCCAATCCATTACACTCAGGGCAAGCTCCGTAGGGTGAGTTAAATGAGAACAAACGTGGTTCAACTTCAGGAAAAGAAGACCCATCAACTGGACAAATAAACTTAGCTGATAAGGTACGTTCACTACCATCTGGACTTTCTATTTTTACTAGGCCACTTGATTCAGTCAAAGCCAGTTCCACAGCCTCTGAAAGTCGTTCATGCGACCCTTTAGGATCATCCGTAAATTCACTTACGTAAATTTCATCAACTAAAACATCAATGTCGTGTCGTTTGGTTTTAGTAAGAATAATTTTTTCCCGTAGTTGTTTAATTTCACCATCGATTTTTACTGTTTCATAACCTTTACTAAGCAAGTCGTACAGCAATTGGTAGTACTCTCCTTTTCGACCCACCACTACTGGTGCAAAAACGGATACTCGGCCTCTAGACACCTCGATACCCATTACTTTTTCTGATTGATTCTTGGTTGCTGCCTTGACCTCTCTATCTTCAATTGACTTCAGGACAATGTTTAAAATTTCGTCCTGTGACAGCTTTTGAATTGGAACGTCAGTGTCAAGACAATAAGGTTGTCCGATTCGGGCGTAAACGATGCGTAAGTAATCGTAAATTTCAGTAATAGTTGCTACTGTCGAGCGAGGGTTACGGGAGGCAGACTTTTGATCAATCGATATAGCAGGTGAGAGACCAGTAATCTCATCAACATCAGGCTTTTGCATCTTGTTCAAAAATTGCCTAGCGTAAGGAGAGAGAGACTCAACATAGCGACGCTGACCTTCTGCGAAAATCGTGTCAAACGCTAATGATGATTTACCTGATCCAGAAGGACCAGTAACCGCGATCATTTTGCCACGTGGCATTTCGACATTGATGTTTTTCAAGTTGTGAGTGCGAGCACCACGCACTATAATTTTAGAAGCATTACCCCCATTGTCTTCCCAGGCTGTCCTAGTTTTATTATTTTTTGATGTAGCCATATAAGTAAGCCTCCACATGGTGGTGAAGGTGTTACTAGCATTATACAGATATCGTACTTAGTAGCAACGAAGGATGTTTAATCTTTCATTTTGAAAGTTATCACAATGTGCGTACCTACTCCTTTAATGGATTCAACACCAATTCTGCCACCTAATAACGCCACTAGTTGTTTTGTGATCCACATACCCAAACCGGTGCCTGTTTCCGTACCCCCATCGACGCCGCCTACTCTCGTAAAAGGTGCGAACAGTTTCTTTTGATCATCTGCGCTAATTCCCATACCAGTATCCTTAACGCGCACTGTCACCTCATCTAAACCAGGCCCATCAGTACACTCAAGTTCAACATTGCCCTTATCAGTGTATTTAATCGCATTAGTTACAATGTTGGTAATCACTTGCACCATACGAGCCGGATCACATTTAATAAGTACCGGTTTACTCGTATCTGCGTAGGTTAAGGTCAGACCTTTTTCTTCAGCCAACACCTTGAGGTCACTAGTGACAGATTTCAGCGTCTCTCTCAAATCAAACTCTTCATTTGAAATTTTCATTTTACCTGACTGAATACGTGCCACTTCAAGAAAATCATTCACAAGCAGGACCAATCGTTCGGCGGCGTTTCTGATATTGCCAGAAAATCTTAGCTCCTCTTTTGTAAGGGTTTGTGACTCTTCAAGAAAGCTAGCATAACCCTTAATGGCAGTCAGCGGCGATCGGAACTCGTGAGCAATCATGTTTGAGAAAAGGTCGCGCTCCTTAAGTTGATTTTTAAGAAATCGACTTTCACGCTCCCAGTCGTTTTGTTTTTTTACCCAGTAAGCCAGACCCATCAAGAAAATAAACACTAGGGTTAAAGTTATGTAAGAAGAATTTTTGCGAGCAGCGACCGCCGCGTCTCTAGAGGCAAAATTTTGCTCAACAAAAATATAGAGTGTTTCCTCACCTAATGAAACTCTTCGAAAGGTTTGCCATATTCTTGTGTTTTGAACATAAAACTTGAAGAGATTGTAATCGCGCTCATCTGTAAAACCTAGCAAAGAAACATGCTTATTGGGTTTAAAGTAAGTTCCTATCTTAGACTGGTCGCTGTCGTGGACGATCATGAACCCGTTGACGTCTTCCCTCAGCACTTTTACCGACGTAATTGTGTCATTGTAGGCCACCAAATCATCAATGATGCCCCTTATAAGATTATCGTCGTAAGGATACTTCTCAATAGTGGAAGCAAAAATGTCATTAAGAGCCCCAGCTGTTTTTTGCTCCAGACTTTCTATATTATCCTGAGCTGACGTCAAGAATGAGTTTGTAGTAATTAGAAAAAGCAAAGGCAGTACAAAAATCAAAAATGCTACAAGGAGCATTTTTGAGTTCGTCCGAACAAAGTAAGCGCCGCGACTAAATATCTCTAATACACGAGCTATCATGTTGCATTATTGTGTTCAATTTTATTACCTAGGCCTTCGTCATTATTCTCGTCAGCCTCAATACTTGAGGTTCTTGGCCTCAAGCTAACACCAAGCATCAAAAGGATTAAACCAAAAGCAAGTACTGTTACTCCTAGTGTCATACTGTAATCACGTTTTGAATCTGCAAACGCAGCTTCATCTTTTGGATCAGCATTAATTAGCTCTTCTCCACTGTACGCCTGTGCTTCTCTTACCAAGAAGGAGAGAGGATTACTTTGTGCCACAATTTCTCCTTCTATGTCTGTTACAGCAACGTAAACATCATGTTGACCATCATCTAGTTCCTTATCTAGAGTGTAAACAAAGTAGCCGGCCTCGTTTGTTTTAACAGTCACAACTGTCGGCGTGCTAAAGATGTAAAGAGTAACAATACTATTTGGCAAAGCACGACCTCTAAATTCTGTCTTCACTCGTTTTTTAACTTCCCCTTCACCACTAAGAACTTCTTCTGTTTCAACAGAAGCAACTGCTTCAACCTCGAGAGCGTCAGGCTGCTCTAGACCAGTTGACTCCTTTGGTGACTCGTAGACAATGACAGCTTCTTTAGCAACATCCTTAGGGTTACTACCTTTTTGGATTTCGTCACCGTCACTTACTCCGTCGCCGTCTGTGTCAGCTGACTCTGGGTCTGTGCCATACAGTATACGCTCATCTACATCTGAGATACCATCACCGTCAGTATCTTGCAGATTTGGATTTTGTTCTTTTTGAGATCTTAACGATTCGAATTTGATGATTTTTTCAGTTATGTCTTTTACTTCAGTTCGAATAGCATCAT
>JBFHUT010000035.1:0-10150 GCA_041589935.1 Minisyncoccia bacterium | reverse complement strand
CTTAATTAATCCTGCTTCAGTGTACCGGTTTGGTGGTTGGGTTTGTTTAGCTTCAATTTCTACATTCTTGCAGCCTAACTTATCTCCTTTGACTAACTTAGGTACTTCGGTGTCTTCACCACGAGCACGGGTGTCTACCCTTAGCCAGCCATCGAAGACGACCCTTGACCCGTTCACTGCAAAATCAGGGATTGTTTCCTTGCTGTTGGTGACGTTGGTAAGTAGTTTGGTACGCTTTAGGGTAGCGTCTGTCATCTGCGAAGCGACAGCTCGTTCCCAGATTAATTCGTAGAGAGCTTTTTGGTCGGCCGTGCTACCGGCTGTACGCTTGGCGAAGTTGGTTGGTCGCACTGCTTCGTGAGCCTCTTGAGCAGTTTTGCTTTTGGTTTTATATGATCGTGGCGAAACGTAATCTTTGCCAAACTTATCGTGCAAGAGAGCAATGATCTGCTTCTGAGCCTGTTGACTTAAAGTCGGACTGTCGGTACGCATGTAGGTGATATATCCGGCTTCGTAGAGCTTTTGCGCTGCGCCCATGGTTCGAGAAGGGGTGAATCCAAGACGAGTCGAAGCTGTCTGTTGCAGAGTGGATGTAGTAAAAGGCGGACGTGGTGAACGCTTCGCTTCAGTCTCTTTAATTGAGGTTATGGTCCAGTCGTGCTTTTCTCCGATGGCTTTGATTCGGTCGGCTTCCTTTTGCTCGGTTGGCTCCTGGGTGCAAGTAAAAGGAATAACGGATTTTTGATCTTTAAGCTGTGCGGTAAGGACAAAATAGTCTTCTGGTATAAAGGCCCTGATTTCTCGTTCGCGCTCCATTACTATGCGTAGGGCTGGAGACTGTACACGACCAGCCGATAAGCCGTAGCGAACCTTCTTCCAGATAAGTCCTGAAAGGTCGTATCCGACCAAGCGGTCGAGTACACGACGAGCTTCTTGTGCTTCCTTAAGATTGAGATCGAGTTTGCGTGGGTGAGCAATTGCTTCCAGAATTGCATCTTTAGTAATCTCATTAAAAGCCACTCGCTTTAGGTTTTTGTTGTGTTCTTTAATCAGCTCTGCTACGTGCCAAGCGATTGCTTCACCTTCGCGGTCGGGGTCAGACGCCAGCAGAACTGCAGCTGATTTTTTAGCGGCTTTTTGTAAGCCTTCTATTACTTTCTCTTTTCCAGGGGAGACAATATAACGCGGCACAAAACCGCCTTCGATATCGACGGCGTCTTTGTTGCTTTTGGGGAGGTCACGGACGTGTCCAATTGAAGACATTACCTTGTATCCTTTCCCTAGGTATTTCTCGATAGTCTTGGCTTTGGCCGGTGACTCAACGATGACTAAAGTTTGTTTTTCTGACATGTTTGTGCGTAACAAATACTAGGCTAGAGAGAATCTGTCAACTTTTTAGCTTGGTATAAGCGGGGAGTGAGTCGATAAATATGTTGATTTGACGTGATATACCCCTGTAGTTCCATCATCATTAGATGCTGAGAAGCTTCTGCGGTTGGTAGATTGAGCTGACGCACTAATTCGTCTCGGTGAGTTGGTTCGTTAAGTAACGATACGATGGTGGCTTCGGTGGTGGAGAGTTGGACGGGTGATGGTTCAATAATGGGTGTTTGGGGTGAGATGTTCAACGCCTCAATAATGTCGCTGCTGGAAGTCACTGGAGTGGCTCCGAGTTTTAAAAATTGATGCACACCACGGCTGGTGTGAGAAAAGATGCTGCCTGGCACCACCAAGAGTTCGCGGTTGTAATCGGCAGTGAGGCGAGCAGTAATAAGTGTGCCAGATTGCTCAGCTGCCTCGATCAAGAGGGTTCCTTTGCTGATACCAGCCACCAGACGATTGCGTTGCGGGAATGACCAGTTGGTGGCGCGAAAATCTGATTTAAATTCTGATAAGAGACCACCACCAGCTTCAAGAATACGGTACGCTAATGCTTTATGTCGGGCGGGGTACATAACCGCATCATCAAGTCCGCTACCAGGTATTGCGAGGGTATATAAATTATTTTTTAGAGCGGCTTCGTGCGCTAGTGAGTCGATGCCAAGTGCTAGCCCAGACACGATCCCGATCGGGTATCCAGCCAGGCCAGCTAGTAGCTCGTCGACTACTTGTTTGCCATAACTAGTGTACTTGCGAGAACCGACGATAGAGAGGAGGGTAATGTCTGGTGAAGGTAGTTGTCCACGGTAATTGAGGGTGGTGGGAGGCTGCGGAATTTCCCGCAGGCCGGCGGGAAATTTCTCAGTCGACAGTTCTTTAATAGGAAAGGACATCTCGTTATCGTACCATGCTATATTCTAAACATTTTGTCATAGGATCTGAAACCAGCATGTTATTATTTTGTAATCTATGGAGAAAATGGATCGTCAAAGTCAATCGCCGAAATCCGGTTCTGAGGAAATGATATTTAGTAATGGTGATTGTTTGGAGGTCAATACCGATCATTATAATGAAAGGGCTTGTATTCAACAGAATATAGACGAAATCAGAGTAGCTGTGGAGGTGGGTGAAATGGACAGAAAAGAGGCGGCTGCGCAGATAGAGGCGTTAGAAAGGCAGATAAAAGAACTGGACTCCTTAGGAGATCTAGATGGGTCAACTGATTTTCAAGAATTATCATTTGAGGAGAAGGCTGTGCGTGCTCAAGGAGGGATTGATGATGAAAGTTTCTCAGAGATGGTCGATCTCATCCATAGTAAAGATGCGGAGGTACTTGAAAATAAAAACAAAGAAAGTGTTGATTACGGGTGGTTGCACCCAGATAATATAAGGCGACATTGGCAGAATGAGGATTCGCTGAAGGTTAAAGTGAAGCGGTCCTCTGGAGAGGTTGAAGACGATTGGTATGCAACTGGTTCCTATGTTTCTGATTCAGATGGTGCTTTGATAGCGATCGCTGTAAAGACATTAGAAGACGGAACCTTTATCAGAAAAGAAATACCTTTAAGTAAATTGGTAGAACTTAATCAGTCATCTGATTCTTCTAAAGACGTTGAGTCTGCAGATCTTAATAAGAATCAAATCATTGATACTCCTATAGAGGGTGCAGGACAGGAGACGGGTGGATCAGACGAACCGCCTGAGGGTCCTCTGAGAGGCGGTCCTGGAGTGTCTCCAGACGGTCCGCCTGATTCGCCAGAGGACGAAGTTGAGAAGGATCCAGAACGAGCAGAATATTTACGTTTAAAACGAGAGTTTCGAGCTGCGCAGCGAGAATACTATGATGCTCTCGAAACAGATTATTCTGAACGTGGTGCGATTCAGAAAATGTTTGGCCTCGGTCGTGATTCCTTGAGTCCGGAAGTGAAAGTCATTTACGATAAATTTATGGAAGCTAATAAAGCTTTTCATAATTTTGCTCAAGACTCTGGTATGTACCAGAAAGTAATGGAGCGAGCAGCTTCAATTAATAAGGTTGATTTTGTTCCGGAAGATGCAAATAAATTCGTGGCTGAGCGCCATGTCCTTACTCCAGCCGAACGTCGCCTGGAGTTGCAGACTATACAAATGCCAGAACGAATACGTGATCTAAAAGATGGAATCGTGTCAAAAATTAAAAAACATCCCAAGGCTGCTCTAGCAGTTGGTGGTTTGTTAGCTATTCTGAACCCGGCAGCAGTAGCGGCAGGAGCTACGACGGGTTTACTTGGAAAGAAGTTTTACATTGATGCCAAACAAGCCAATCAAGACCAGGTTCGATTAACAGTGCTTGATAAGGTAGGTATTAGCGATGATTTTGAAAAACTGGAGGCTGAATATTTTGAAACAGTTCGCCAAACTCACGATGCAAAAGTTCGTACTAAGATGGCGGCCGTAGGAGCTGCGATGGCAGCAGGTGGGGCCTACGAATCAATTGGTGGAGAGTCAGCGGTGGAGGAGGTGGTTACTGATACTGAGATTGATTTAGATCAGATAAGGGTAGATATAAAAAATTCTGACTTGGTTATTGATGATGTGTCGAATGGTGATCAAGAGTTAAGGTTTGGTGATAAATCAATACAAGAAAAGATTCAGCTTAATGAAATCGAGTTTACTCCAGAAGAGAAAGTAGAATTTGACGAAAAATTAGGTCTCGGTTCCAGCGAGGATGTGATTTCTCGATCAGAACAAGTAGAAGTTGCAGCCGATTTGGGAGAAGTCGAAGCTTTACCTGAGACAAGAGAAGGTTGGTACTCAGTTGAAAAAGGAGACAATCTAACAACCATTCTTTTTGATTCGATTAAGGAAAAACTCTCTTCTGGAGAGATCAAGCTACCAGAAGGGGTCAGTCGCGAGGGTCTGTCCCACTATATCTACCAATCATTTCCAGAAATGACGTCGGCGTCAGGGGTGGAGCCACGACTGGATGTAGAAGCGTGGAAAGAGCTCGGTGTAGAGAGCGGCAACCCTCATCTTATTCGACCTGGTGAGCAGATCAATGTCGATGCTCTTATTGAGAAGATGTGGGGAGCTACTCCTGGATCCTCTGGAGTTGAAGTGTCAACAGACGTAGTGACAGATGTCTCAACTACAGATTCTCTATCACCCAACCCGCCCGACGAATTACCACAAACTCAAGTTGAAGCTGAGGCGATTGGAATGACATCGGAAGTGCATCTAGATAATGCCTGGAATCAAGAAATTCCAGAAAATCCACTGAACGTTGATGGTAATATGCATGCCGAGACAGATGAAAATTGGCTAAAAGATGGTGTGCCAATAGATGAAGGTCAAGAAGCGGTTGTTAAAGAAGATTTGGCAGACGGCATGGTTGAAGTCTCGGCGGTAGAGGGAGGGCTACGCCAAGTGCAGATCGTATCAGCCGATCAGATATTAACCGAACGTGGTGCGCTGCTTAAGACTTTAGTTACAGAACACGAAGGCAATGGACTTTCTTTCGTTAAACAATATGACAGTTTATATGGCTATCAGCCATTAATGACATCTGAAATGGAAAAATTAGTTGTAGCAGGAGAACCAGGAGTGGAGATTATTGAACAAGTCCAGGAAGCGATTTACTCTGCCTACAAAGAAGGACAGATTAATCTACCAGCCGAACGCACCTATTATGTAGAACGTCACCCTTCAGCTTTGTTTAGTTTCGTTGAGGAGAACGCTAAAGAGTTAACTAACAATAAAATGAGTGCCTGGTTTGGTGGGTCTGACGGTTTGGACCTCGGTTCAGATAAATGGCGAGAACTTGGCTTTAAAAGTGGTAATCCCCAAGTAATTCTGCCGGGAGACCAGATTAAGATGGGAGAGCTCATTAAGTTAATTATGGAAAATGCTTCTGAAAGAATCGGACAATCTGGTTCCAAGGTAAGTCAAATTTAAGTATGACAAACATTGCATTAGGAAAAAAACTAGCTGAGCGACTCGACTTAGAACATATGTCTGAAGGAGAGCGAACAGCTGTGCTTGAGCGCTTTGGGATACTGATCATTGAGTCAGCAGTGGGACGTCTTCTTCTTGCCTTAACCGACAAAAAAGTTGAAGAATTGGAGCTGTATTTGAATGTACATCAAGACATCGAAGATGTATTTGAGTATTTGCTAAATAATTATCCAGTCTTTGAAGATATTGTAGAAGAGGAGATCGTTGCATTACAAGGTGAAGCGGCCGCAGTGATTTCATAGGGTACTTATTTTTTTGTGACCTATTCAGCAGAGGTCTTTCGTGTATAATCCTTGAAATATGTTGGATATTAAATTCATTCGGGAAAACCTAGATATTGTTAAGTTAGCTGCTAAAAAGAAAAAGATGTCGGTCGACCTTGATCGACTTGTATCAGTTGACGATTCGCGTCGAGAAATAATGCAGCGCCTCGAAGAAAAAAGGGCAGAACAAAACCGAGTGTCTGATGGTATTCCGACGGCTCAAGATCCAGTTGTAAAACAGCAGCTTATTACTGAAATGCAGGCTCTAAAAGCTGAGATACAGAAAGACGAGGAGGCCCTCAAGCCAGTTTTAGAGGAGTGGCAGACCCTGATGCTACAAGTGCCAAATGTGCCAGATATGTCTGTGCCAGACGGGGATAGTGACGCTGATAACGAAGAGGTTAAGACTTGGGGTGATCAAACCAAGTTTGACTTTGAGGCTAAAGACCATGTGGAGCTCATGTTGGCACATAAGATGGTCGATTTTGAGCGTGGTGCAAAGGTGCACGGCTTCCGCGGCTACTACCTACTAGGCGATGGCGCCAAACTCTCGTGGGCAATTTGGAACTACGCTAATGCATTTTTTGCTGAGAAGGGGTTTGTACCAGTTATTCCACCGACGATTGTCCGCAAGAGTAATCTTTATGGAACTGGTCATTTGCCGAATGATGCAGATGACGTCTATCGTACTCAAGACGAAGATTATCTTATTGGTACGAGTGAAGTATCAGTGATGGGGTATCATGCTGACGAAATTCTTGATCAAGCAGATTTTCCGATCAAGTTTCTTGGTTTTTCACCTTGTTATCGCCGTGAAGCAGGAAGTCATGGTAAGGATACTCGTGGTTTGATACGCGTGCATGAGTTTTATAAACTCGAGCAGGTAGTGCTGAGCGAAGCGTCTCATGAAGAAAGTGTGAAGTATCACGAATGGCTCAATCGCAACACCGAAGAATTTATTGAGTCACTTGGTATCCCGTACCGTACAGTGCTCAACTGTGGGGCTGATATTGGTCAGGGGCAAGTGAAAAAATATGATGTCGAACTTTGGGTGCCGGGCGAAGAGACCTATCGTGAGATCAGCTCCGCATCATACTTCCATGATTTTCAGACTCGTCGCTTTAATATTCGATACCGAGCAGAAGACGGTAAGATTCGTTACGCCCACTCACTCAACTGTACGGCGATCCCAACACCGCGCATTTTAGTGTCTCTAATGGAGAATTTTCAACAAGCAGATGGTTCCGTAATTATTCCCGAGGTGCTCCGACCATACTTTGGAAAAGACAAGATCGGGTAAGAGAGGATGAAATGGCGCGGACAGCAAGCTGTCCGCGCCATTTTCATGCTACGATACAGCCATGAAAAAGCAGCGACGCCGTCTAGATCCAAACACAGTTGTCCTTTTAAAACAGATCGGTATTGGTTTGTTGGCATTGAGTGTTGTTGCGTTGTTAATCACTGCTATCTGGCACGGCACTCGCCTGGCCGGAGTTACTATAAACAAGATCGTGGTCGAAGGTGGAGAGACAGTCGATCATGGGGTGGTTACCGCTGTTGCTGAAGATGCCTTGAACGGTGAGTACCTTGGTCTAATACCGAAGAGATTTGCTTGGTTGTATCCTAAAACTGCTCTTATTGAAGCGTTGGACCAACTTGATCGTGTTCACAATGTGGTAGTTGAGAGAGTGTCTGGTACCGAGATTAATATTGCTTTTGATGAGTATGTACCTCGAGCTTTGTGGTGCGCTTCAGTACAAGGTGATAAATGCTTGTTCCTGGATAAAGAAGGGTACGCCTTCGCTGAGGCACCTACACTTTCTGGTGGTAGCTTTGTGCGGTTTGTGATTAGTGGGACAGAACCTCAGCTAGATACTGTGGTTGCTAGCGGAACATCGGCCCAACCCTTTGAGACATCACTCACGTTAGTGACGCTTCTGGCTGATCAGTCCTGGCATGTATCTCACGTTGAACTTGATCAGGTGGGCGACGCCTTCCTAAAAGTGGTTGATGGGGGAGAGTTCAAAGTGTCATTAAATGATGATCCAACAAAGACAGTGGAAAATTTGCTGGTGGTATTAGCGTCAGAAGAATTTGCCCACTTAGCACCGGGTAACTTCCAGTACATAGATCTACGATTTGGAAATAAGGTATTTGTAAACGAAGAAATCGCCGCACCAGAAGAGGAAGCGGCGATTGACAGCGACGTTGGGACTAGTTCAAAGTCGGAAGATTTATTGAGATAGTTTTAATTCCTTCAGGAAGAAAACTAAATACCATAATTATGCTATGCAATAATGTCATTATTATCACTGATGAATTGAGAGACAAAGAAATTTCTCGGCCCAGGGAACTAATATCGTCTGGAAGATGATACAGCCAGAAAAATACTATGACTATCCATGTTGCTCCTACACCCATGTACATCTCTTCTTGGAAAGGTTTTGACCAATCCATATTCATTAGGATAACCACTTCTGTAGCAGTCGTAATCACAAGTATTGTGAATGGCCATAATATACGCATTTCGTCCCTTACCGAAACTAATATAATTATGCATATGACTGCGGCTATTAGAATTCCTGCATAAGGAATCCAGTTAGCGACAAAGTTTGCACTATTCATTTTGAACTCCTAAGGTTCTTGACCGATGACAGATTGACACAAAGATATTAGCTTGTAAAGTAATCACCATTGTGAATTTTTGGCAAAAGTTACCCAAACCATTTTTTGTTTTAGCGCCGATGGCAGATGTCACTGATGCGCCCTTTCGACGTATGATTGCCAAGTACAGTGCACATGAGCGTAAAGACGGCACTATTGGTGGACCCGATGTTATGTGGACCGAGTTTGTAGCGGCTGACGGTTTGGTCCGTGCGACACCCGAAGGAAAAGAGAAACTGATGGCTGACCTCATCTACTCAGAGGAAGAAAGGCCGATAGTGGCGCAGTTATTTACCAGTAATCCAGAACATATGGAATACGCTGCTAATCTAGTACGAGAGTTAGGTTACGACGGGATTGATATCAATATGGGGTGCCCTGATAGATCGATTGAAAAGCAAGGTTGTGGTTCGGCGATGATAAAGAATCCAAAAAATGCTAGAGAGATCATTAGAGCAGCTAAGAAAGGAGCGCGGATGGGTGAGTCTGAGGGTATTCCGGTATCAGTGAAAACTCGTATCGGGTATAACCAAGATCAGCTTACGGAGTGGTTACCAGCCCTTCTGGAAGAATCGCCGGCCGTGGTGACGGTACATGCTCGCACTAGAAAGGAGATGAGTAAGGTGCCGGCACGCTGGGAGCATGTTAGGCAAGCGGTTGGAATCAGGGATCGACTTAAGTCCGAGACGCTTATTATTGGTAATGGTGACGCTCTCTCAATTGCTGATGCTGAAGCAAAGGTGACAGAGACGGGAGCGGATGGGGTGATGCTTGGGCGAGCAATTTTTGGTAATCCGTGGCTCTTTCACCCAGAAAAAGATATTTCAAATGTAGCACTTGATGAGCGTCTGCGGGTCATGGTTGAACATACAAAGCTCTTCGAAGAACTGCTTCCTTTTAAAAATTTTGCCATCATGAAGAAACACTACAAGGCTTACGTTAATTCATTTTCTGGCGCGTCTGAATTACGAGCGGAACTAATGGATAAAAATTCAGCTACTGAAATAGAAGAGGTGGTTGAGAAATTCTTATTAGAGCGGTAGTACTGTGTATAGTTTGGTCTTATAAAAAAACAAAACCACTGGTACACTAGATAGTGATGAATGAGGTATTGCACGCAAATATTTTTTTCGTGATCGCTAGTATTGCGACAGTTGTATTTTGTGTTTTGATCAGCTTGATTTTATTTCACGTATTTAAAATTGTACGTAGCCTACGCGCTATCATCGAGCGAATTGAGGCTGGTAGTGAGGTGATAGCGCAAGATATGGCTTCGCTTAGAGAAGCAGTAGCGAGTGGCGGAATTTGGTCGCGTATAATACAATTTATTATGGGAACAAAAAATGGTCGTCGAAACAAAAGTCGATCAGAAGATTAATCTTTCAATATTTAAATATGGCAAAAAAGAAAAAAGCGGAAATGTCTCCAGCCCAAAAGGTTGGTGTTGGGGTTGGGTTAACAGCGGCTGCTGTGGCAGCAGCGGGTGCCTATTTCCTTTATGGTAGCAAAAATGCTTCCAAAAACCGCAAAGCGATAAAGAGCTGGGCCTTAAAAGCAAAGGCTGAAGTACTGGAGAAGTTGGAGGACGCAAAGGAAATGACCCAGGAAGAGTATGAGCAGCTGATTGCTTCGGTAGCAGGTACATATGCTACGCTAAAGAATGCTTCAAAGACCGACATCAAAGAATTCAAAACTGAAATGCTCGATCACTGGAAAGCAATCGAAAAGTCAGTTAAGCCAAAGAAAAAGCCAGTTAAAAAAGCTGTAAAGAAAGCAGCAAAAAAGGTTACAAAAAAAGTGGTCAAGAAGTAGTCGGTAATCCACTGAAAAAGCTGGCGCGACCCCTTCGG
>JBFHUT010000034.1:0-10233 GCA_041589935.1 Minisyncoccia bacterium | reverse complement strand
TCTGGTACTTTAAAGCGAAGTGGTTTTGAACCATCCCACGGCTGCATTTCAGCTGGGCGATAGTTGCGGAACAGAAAGGGTTTTCCTTCTGCTTTAGCTTGTTCACGAAAAGCTTCTACTTCCTCAGTTGTGTATGGGTCAGGATAAGCTAGTCCTTTGGCAACGAGTTGCTCAGCGTACTTTTTGTAGATTGGCAGCCGTTCTGACTGCAAGCAAGAACCAAACGGACCTGGTTTATCAGGGCCATAGTTCCACTCAATACCTAGCCAGTGCAAAGCGTCTTGGATGTGTTGTACAGCCCCTTCTACTTCCCTGGCTTTGTCTGTGTCCTCGATGCGAAGAATGAAAGTCCCGTTTTGCTGTTTGGCGTAGAGGTAAGCAAAAAGCGCAGTACGGGCAGTACCAATATGTAAAAAACCAGTCGGTGACGGGGCGAAGCGAGTCACTACCGGTTGATTTTGTGAATTATGATCCATGTTCTACTCCAATTGAAATAAGAAGGTTCGCAATCTTTTCCTCGGCACCAGCAATGAAAGTGGCTTTAGCTGCCTCTGCCATTACTTGTTGTCGCTGCGGATCATTGATAATAGAGCTAATTTCCTGTGCAAGCAAGTGTTTGGATAGATTGTGTTCCTCAATCACTATGGCGCCACCGCTGCGAGCATAAGCATAAGCATTACTGCGCTGGTCGCGACTAACATCTTCAGGGATAGGGATCACGATTGCTGGCTTGCCGTGGTAAGCGATTTCAAACAGAGTAGTGCTTCCTGCTCTGGTAATTATCAGCGATGCTGCACTCATCAACGCGGCGACCATATCAGCACTAATACCACCTTCGATGTAGTATGAATCTTGTAGCGGAGAATCTTTAAGTAGACCTTGTGCGGCTAGGCGAAACTCGTCGACATTTCCTAGACCAGTCTGGTGAAAAATGCGGTAGTGAGGCAGCAGTTCTGTTAGCGATTGTAGGATCAAGTTATTTAGCCGCTCTGCCCCGCTAGAGCCACCAGTTACATAGATGAGGGGTTTATCGTTAGGAATACCGAGATACTCAAGCGGATTTTCAGGTACTTGTTTTATTTCTGGTCGTAGTGGTATTCCGACCAAGGCTGTTTTTTCAGCTGGAAAATGCTCCGCCGCATCATCGTAAGCAATGCCAATATAGCGCGCTTGTTTTTTAGCGATTTTGTTTGCTCGTCCCGGAATTGAGTCTGACTCATGGATAACGACAGGGATACGTAGAAACTTTGCGGCGGCTAGAATAGGCACGCTAGTGTAGCCACCCTTACTAAAAATCACGTCTGGGTAAATGACATATAGCTTCCAGACGGCAATAAAAACTCCAAAAAAATTTCTGAAGATATCAAGAAAATTTTGAATTGAAAAGTATTTTCTCAATTTCCCTGCCGGACAATAAATGTACTTAATGTTGTAGCGTTCGAGGTCAGTCTTGTCGTACGAGGAAGGTCCAAAGTAGTATAATTCAGGCTGTTTTTCACTTTTGTTTAGTTCATGTGCTACCGCCATGAGTGGGTAGAAGTGACCGCCCGTTCCCCCGCCTACAAATCCAATTTTCATACTGATTAGTTTAGCATGCGGTCTTTTATTGGGCCGCAGTACTTAGACACATTGAGAACTATACCTAAGGAAGCTAGTGTGGCCATCAATGCCGTGCCACCGTGGCTGATGAAGGGTAGCGGCAGGCCAGAGAGCGGAGCGACTCCTAGCATAGCTCCAATATTTAAAAATGCCTGAGCGATGATTATCGTCATAAAGCCTACTACCAGGAGGGCGCCAAATATGTCCTGAGCGTGGTTGGCTGTCCGATAACCACGCAGAGTCAAGAACAAAAGACTTAGGATAAGGATAGTGGCGCCGATAAAACCAAATTCTTCGGCGTAGACAGCGAAGACAGAGTCGCCAATTGGTTCAGGTAGGTACTCAAATTTCTGAATACTTTGTCCAAAACCACGGCCGGTAAAACCACCAGATCCAACCGCTATCAATGACTGTTGGATTTGGTAGCCACTTCCGAGAGGGTCAGCGTCAGGATCGAGAAATGTAGTAATACGATCCATGATGTAGGGTCTGGTTATAGCAATGATCGCTAACATGATTAATCCCGCCAGGACGATTAGACCTAAGTCGCGCCAGCGCGCGCCAGCTGTTAAAAACATAGCCATGCCGGCAAAGGCCATAATTAGGAAGGTGTCAGTATCAGGCTGGAGGAGCATAATAAAACCGACTATGCCGACAATTATGCTGAATGGCAGAAGTCCGTATCGCCAATGGTTAATTTTATTATGAACACCAGAAAACCAAGTAGCTAAATAGACTATGAAGCCAATTTTGAGAAATTCAGACGGCTGTACCGTGGTAAAACCAAGATCAAGCCAACGCGTAGCTCCAGCGTGAGTCATACCTAAACCTGGTATAAAAACAGCGAGAGTCAGCAATAATGATGCAACAAAGAAATAAAACGCATATTTACGCCAGTGCCGGTAGTAAACGTTGCTCATGATAAGTAGCGCGGCAGTCCCTCCAATAACCCCAAAAGCAAATTGACTAAAGGCAACTGATCCAAAGCTGGCGCCGTCCCTAGCCATCAGTCCAAGTGACGCAGAAGAAAAAATCAAAAATCCTCCTGCCACCATTAGCCCAATTAGGAGTAGTAAGAGAGTATCTACAGATTTTGGCTTAGGTGTGTTCATGCCAAGGTTGCAATGATTACACCCGTCACTGCACAAAAGATACTAATAATCCAGTAGCGCATAGTCACCTTATGAGAAGGCCAACCGATGGCTTCAAAATGGTGGTGAAGTGGTGCAATACGAAATAACTTTTTTCCAGTAATCTTACGGTAAGAGAGCTGTAGAACATTAGAAAAAACGGTAGCAATCAGCGGTAAGCCAACGATCATAAGTAGTGCAATGCCGTTGCCGTCGCCCAGCGAGTCGGTCATAAAGACAACTGTGGCTAGGGATAAAGTAAGGGCCATGGATCCAGTTTCGGTCATCCAGAACCGCGCCGGCGGAATATTAAACCACAGGAAGGCCATAATTCCACCAACGACCGTTGCGCAAAATACTGCTAGTTCAAATTGAGACTGAACGATTGCGATGCCAGCGTAGGCAGTGAAGATAGAAGCAAAAACACCTCCGGAGAGACCATCGATACCATCGATAACGCCGCTGGCGTACAGCATCATGGTTAGTAATATATAGAATGGAATAATCAGAACACCGAGCTCAAGAGTGCCGTCAAACGGAATGTTTACTCCAGTCACACCAAGCTTATCGTAAAACCACCAGCCTAAAGTGCCTGATAGTAAAGTTATTAGCAAAAGACGGATAGAAAGCTTCATTCCCTTCCCTTCATGAGTTACGTCATAAAAATCGTTTAGAAAACCAATTAGGGCACCAACAAACAACATGGCAGCTGGGATTAGGGTTTGTGATCTACTCAAGTAATCTAGTTCGGTAAAAAAAGAGCTTGGAAACAATTGAGCTAGTAAGTAAGTACCAGCAATGGTGATAAGTACACTCATCCAAATTACAATCCCTCCCATGCGCGGAGTCTTGGTCTCCTCTGTACCCTTAAGTCGGTTAAACTCTGTGGCTTCGTGCCCACCCAAAGCAACCTTACCGCCCTGCTTTTTCCAGACCTTATGTTTGTATAAGAAATGAGTTACGATCGGAGTGATCAGAATACCAACTGTGAAAGATATTATGGCCGGAATTAAGACATTTAAGAGCATAAGTATTACTCGATATGACCCAGTGTTTTTTGGACCTCACTTACTAATTTCATTACGTCAGTAAAGCGCTCGTTGCGAGTGGATCCAAGCACTGTAACGATGATCGGGCGGTTTAGTCCAGCATCGAAGGCAATGGTAAGGTTGCCGCCTGCTAAGTCTGTAAAGCCTGTCTTTGAGCCGATCATATTGGGGATGTCACTGACTAGTTCGTTGGTGTTGATTACCTCGTGGTAATCACCTGCAGTATTAAATATCTTGGCGCTTGTCATTTGGGTAGGGGTGATGATTTCCGGATACTTTGTAATAATGTATTCCATTAAGAAAGATACATCGCGAGCGCTACCGATGGCTCCTGGCTCAATTTCGGAGAGGTCTAAACCAGTTGTGTTTTTGAATTCTAGAGTATTTAGTCCAAGTTCCTCTGCTCTAATATTCATGCCGCGCACAAACTGTGCCATTGGATCCTGTCCACCCAATAAGGCGCCGACATTAGCTCCTAATGCAAAGGCCGCGTCATTTGATGATGAAATTAAGGCAATTTCACGCAGTTCTTCTGTTGTCAGTTCTTCGCCAGCTTTCAGTCCACTATTACCATCTTGTCTTACTGCTGACAATGAAATAGCGGCTGTGGCGTCGTCTTCGACCAACTCATAGGCCAAGAGGCTCGTCATAAGTTTTGTGATAGAGGCTAAGGGCAGAGCCTCTGTGGCGTTTTTAGAGTACAAAGCGCGTTGTGCTCTTACGTCCCAGACATAAGCTGCAACCGCTCTAACCTCCACGTCTGAAATTTTTTGTGGCGTGCTGTCACTTACTGTGATTGGTTGTTGGACTTGAGGCGGAGTGACTATCTGTTGTTTGGGAGCTGGGTCTGGTAGCAATAAGACTCCAAAAAGACCCAACATGATGAAACTAAGTACCCCGAGTTGTACTAAAATCGG
Source organism: Minisyncoccia bacterium (assembly GCA_041589935.1). Classification (GTDB taxonomy): domain Bacteria; phylum Patescibacteriota; class Minisyncoccia; order Phycocordibacterales; family UBA918; genus OLB19. The sequence goes on along the minus strand of JBFHUT010000034.1, from coordinate 5,538 downwards.
AAAACGGTTCTTTGCACTGGGTTCCTCAATCGTGATTATGTTGTCGTGCTCTAGGTTCATGATGGAGTATTATCAAAAGCATCTATTGCATTCATGAATTCAGAAAACTTTGGCAGCTCCTGCTTATGACTAGCCCCCAGGTGTTGGAGTAAGCTAGGACTGATACGGAATTGGTAGCCGTTACCGGTGATGGATTCGCGAGTAATGAGACCACGAGTAAGCAGATTGCGGATAATAAATGAAGAATTAACACCACGAATCCGGTCGATTTCTGCGCGAGAAATAGGTTCGCGATACAAAATGATAGCTAGTGTCTCGGCCCCTGCTTTTCCAATGTCACCAGTGAGATCCTGTTTGCGGAGTGACTCAATAAATTCAGCCAGTTCTGGTGCAGTGGAAAGTTGAATTTCGGTTTCTGTTTCGATGAGTCTAACCGCTCCATTCTGAAGGCGAGTTTTCAGAATATTGATAGCAGATTCAAATTCTTCATCAGGCACAGCGAAAAGCTTGATTAGTTTTTTCTTGTTCTGAGGCGCTGCTTTATAGAAAAGCAGCGCCTCGATTAAAACATCAAGCGTCATACCGGCATTCTAGCACAAATACCCATATTTTTTCAGGCCAGTTTTACCCTCTCTTGGGTAGATAACAGCCCTAGCGTGCTAATATGTCTCTATGAAAAAGGAATTGAATGAGTCGATAAAAATCACTGGAAAGATTTTAGACAACTGGCTACCCTTAAAGATTATGTATGATCAGACACCAGGGGTTGTGGTTTGTATTGCTGTAAACGGAGTTCCTAAGTATTTAAAGGCTTTTGGATTATCTGACCTTGAGTCTAACATCCCAATAAAGAAAGATGCGCAGTTTAGAGTTGCTTCAATGTCAAAAATGTTTACTGCCGTAGCCATCTTGCAGCTACAAGAAGAGGGTGAGTTGCGCATTGATGACAAGGTCATTAATTACCTGCCTTGGTTTGCTGGAAAGAGCGACAAAACAGACTTATCTAACGTGACTATACGACAGTTGCTATCTCATAGTGCCGGACTATTTCGTGATGGTGTTGCCAAGCAATGGGTAAATGATGTTTTCCCAGCCAAACTTGAGGGCACGGTGTCTTCGAAGTCAGTCGTGTTTGAGAATGCAACCACCTTTAAGTACTCAAATCACGGATACGCTGTGCTCGGAGCGATAATTGAAAAAGTATCAAAAGAGTCATATTCAGACTACGTGTCAAAACACATAATAAAGAAACTAGGATTAAAAAGTATTATTCCAGATTTAACTGACGAAAAGCCAAAGAAACTAGTCTTGGGTTACGAGAGATACCTGCCAGATCAGTCTTACCGATCACCTGAGCCGCACGTTAAGACCAATGCTTACGCTCCAGCCACAGGCTTCATATCTGACGTTAAAGATCTCGCTGTATTTTTGTCAGCGTTGAATCTAGAGAGTAAAAAGCCTTTGCTTTCACGAGAGTCAAAAAAGGAAATGATGAGGGTGCATGGCATACCAGAAGATGATGAAATGTATGGTCTTGGATTAGTTCTCAATAAAGTATCTAACCACCAACTCTATGGCCATTCCGGTGGTTTTGCTGGCTTTACCACGAATGCTATCTGTGAGCCAAACGATAATATACAAGTCATTGTATTAACTAATACTCTTTCTGGTACAGCCTGGAATGTTAGTAACAGTATAATGGAACTAATTTATAAACTGGCTGACATGAAAGATGTAAAGTTTGTTGCTAAAGAACCGTACTCAGGTGTTTATCGATGTAGATGGGGTGATACCACAGTGGTCTCTTTAGGAAAGGACTTAGTTGAGTTCGTGTCGAATACTAATAATCCGGCTAAGTCCTGGGGAGAGTTGAGTAAAAAGAAGACCCAACTCTTTGTTGATTCTCAAAAATCTGGTTATGGGTCTCCTGGTGAGGAGTCTAAGTTTTCAAAGATTAAAAATGGTAAGGCGCAGGAGTTTTCAACTAATGGTGCCGTCTGGAGGCGTTTGAGTGATTCTCTACTATAAGCTTAGTAAAAATTTTTGTTTTAGGATGACTAAAGAAAACCGCCTACCATGAGAAGCAATGGTAGGTCGGCAAAATATCTAGTAGTCACACTCCAGGTTATCCCGGTCATCTTTCTTAAAAACGATCTTTCTCGGCATGGCCAGACGACCCATACCGAGAAGTCCACCGGCAGAAACCTCAGTGCTGAGGTACTTTATGACTGTCCCGTCAGTGGTTTTGCAGTCGACCTCCATGATGTAAAGAGCCTTTTCGCCACCTCCGGTAGAGAACTCGGAGGAGATTATTTCACAATCCTTAGGGATCAGACAGACTCCGTCCGCATAGGCATTTGTAGATACGAGCGCTAATGCTGCCAAAGCCTTTACTGTGTTATTCATCCAGGATCTCCTTTTTGTGTTTGGGTTACTTACGCTCCCTTAATAATAACACAATTTATACACTACGTCAATGTTCTATAAAGACTAGTAATACTTAGGCGTATTTGGTCGATCGAGTTCGATGTGGATGTCCTCAAAGCGACTGACTTGAGAAATGATCACATTACCTTGTTTGAAGAGCTCGAGGATAGCTAAGAAGCCCACGATCACGTTTTTATGCTCGGTCTCCCCCGCTCTGATCTCTGAGAATTTTGTTTGCATTTGTCTTTCGATCCGCTGTTTTAGACGGTCCATCATTTCTTCAAGTGAGATGGTCGGCCTTACTTTTGCGGTTGGCTTAACTTCGGTTTTGGGCAGATTGGTTAGGACCCGTTCCATTGCTTCAGCTAGTGCGTCCTGGCTACAGTACGCGTCAGGTACGAAGAGCGAGTCTCTTGGCGGAGTGTACTCTGGTTCATACATGTTTTGCTTGCCAAAAATACTCTGGAGTAGCAAGCTCGCGTCACGATATACTTGATATTGTTTAAGCCTTTCTTCTAGGTCTTCAATACTGGCTTCTTCCTCTGTGGTGAGATCAAGGACTGGTAGGAGTGATTTTGATTTTATGAGCAGGAGCGTGGCAGCGAGAGAAATAAATTGTGCCGTGTTCGGCAAAGATAGCTCTTGCATGGCACTCACGGTCTGCATGTACTCGTCGGTCACCTGGGCCAATGAGATGTCATTAATTAAAAGCTTTCGTTTCTCAACGAGCTCAATTAGTAACTCCATTGGACCCTCGAAGGTCTCGGTTTTGATTGCAAAGGCAGTGTTGGTCACGTTAATAATGTTATCACGCCCCGGGATGGTAAAACCCCTCTTTTTCAAACTGGTTAGTCATAACTTCACCGAAACGTTTAATGATTGGAAAATCAGTTAGATACGGGAACTTAATTCTGTCGTGTTGGTCTTTAGTTGTTCCTAGGGTCGCTAGTGTTTGTTTTCCGGCTTCATTGTAGATATGAAAAACCGGTTCAATTTTGTCTATTGCTTTAGCAAATTTTGCTTCGGGAGTCGATTGGGCTTCGTACTCATCAAGCGCTTCCCTTACGGCTTGCTGCATACTTTCAGGAAGCTGCGTGATCACTTTTTCAGCGGCTGTTCGTTCATTGTTTAGATCGTCACTAGATTTATGGTAACCAACTATGTCACCGGTCACGATCTCATCAATTTCATGGTACTGCACCATGGTACGAATACGGTCTCGATCCCATTTTCTATCTGTGTCCTCTAGTGGTAAAAAGTAGTCAACCAAACAGTGCATACCAAAGATATGTTCTGCATCTGACTCAGTATGCGGCTCATGTTCGCGGGTGTGGTTGTAACGGATGATCTTTTTTAGACCATAAAGCCTTTGTACCTTTCTAAGTTCGTTTATAACGAACTCCTCTGAAGTAAGTATTTGTTGTCTGGTGTCTGATAATTTCACGATTCTATTATGTCTTAGATTGCTAGTAAGTACCAGAGAAGCTTGATTTAATGTTTATTTAAAGGCAGACTACTGGCAGATAAGTTACGGAGGGCTTTCTATGGGCTCACTTTATTCAGTATTTATTCTTATCACCTCTCTTGCTTTGGTAGTTAGGTTTTTTAATGACACCTCAAAAGTACTGCATGGTCTGAAAACACTCAGTTTGGTTATGGTATGGGATAATCTACCATTTTTATTGCTAATCTCGACAATTCTGCCAATCTACTCTGAAGAAACTAAATTTATGCTTGGTTTATGGGCAATAGCAGCACTAATGGCACAGTCAATAGTAAGTCTCCAGGACCTGTTGAAGGGAAAGTGTGGTCTTGGTAGTTGGTTCGCTAGAAACACAGCTTTATTTTCTTTTCTGTGTGCTATGTTCATTGTTTGAAATAAAGAAAAGCCTTCATCGTCAGATGAAGGCTTTTGTTTAATTTGATTCGACAAATTTTACAAGTAGTCTGACCGGTTCCCCGGTGGCTCCCTTAGCTAGTTTGTCGGCTGGAATGCTATCCATACGCGGCGCAATATCAAGGTGTGCCCATGGAGTCTTCTTGGGAGCAAAAAATGATAAGAAGGTTCCTCCCTCAATACACCCAGCATTGCGAGAGAAATTGGTGGCAATATTGGCAATGTCAGCGCGAGTACTTTTAAGGGATTGCTTGTACTCGTCCCAAAGTGGAAGTGGCCACATTAAGTCGCCTGTTTCTTCTCCAAGTTTGACGATCTGTTCTCGAAGAGAATTGTTTTTGGTGAGGACAGCGCTGGTAAACTGACCGAGGGCTACCAGTGAGGCGCCGGTCAGGGTGGCAGCATCAAGTATTACCTTTGGATTGTAGTGCTTTTGGGCGTAGGTCATGGCGTCGGCTAGTACCAGGCGGCCTTCGGCATCAGTATGAAGTATTTCTACGGTCTTACCGGACATGGAAGTAGCAATATCACCAGCGCGCATGCTGTCGCGTGAAATAGAGTTTTCAGCTGCAGGAATAAGAGCAACGACGTTTTTCTTGAGTCCTAGTCTGGCTACGGCGCGCATGGTGCCGATCATGGCTGCTCCACCAGACATATCCATATGCATCTCATGCATGAAGCCACTTGGTTTTACATTCAGTCCCCCACTGTCGAAAGTGATACCTTTTCCAATCAGTATAATTGGATCTTTTGTACTGTCCTTCTTAGTTGGTTTACCGACTCCCCAGTATTCGATGATAATCAGTTTTGGCTTATCAGCCGCACCTTTCCCTACCGCATCTAATAGGCCCATTTTTTCTTTCTTGATGGCTTGGTGATCAAGTACTTTAACTGTTGCTTTGGTTCCCTTAAGTGCAGCTTTGGTAGCAGCTGACAGTTGGCTTGGGGTCATGTGTTCTCCGCTGGTATTGGCGATATCGCGTGTTACGTTGGTTGCTTCTCCAACAGTGAGTCCAGTGTTGAACGCCTTAACGTCAGCAGCTTTTTCTAGTCCGCAGACCAAGATCTCTTTTAGCTCCTTCGTGTCATTTTTCTTAGTTTTGTATTTGCGGAATTCGTACTGTGCTAATGATATGTTCTCAGCTAAGGTGCGATAAAACCATTCGTCTCCCATCTCTTCTAGCTTAGGGCAACCCATAGCGCCAATATGAATC
>JBFHUT010000033.1:0-10737 GCA_041589935.1 Minisyncoccia bacterium | reverse complement strand
TTGTGGTGCGCACCACAAGGGCACTTCTACCCCAGGGCATCTTCTCTTGCTGTGCAATTCACCTCACATTTTCATAGTCGCTTTGCTCCTTGAAAATCAAGTCGACCAGGGACCACAGAGGTATATCTTTATGAAAAAAAACTTGTCCGTCCTCCTGGACTCGAACCAGGGACCACAGAGGTATAAGCTCTGCGCTCTAACCAACTGAGCTAAGGACGGACAAGATTTTCTTCTATAGCCAACCAGTGACGGTTGGTGTCTGACACTATATCGCACAAGCTCTTGGGGGACAAATCCCTAGGTAAGGACTTTACAAATATTAAATTTTTTTGTTACATAGTAAATGAACGTAATTGACGTTCTTTTGATAAAGGGGCATACCATGAAGAGACCTCACTCGCCCGTAGCTTTGGAATGTTGTTGTGCGACAGTCAGGGTGAACAAGTCTACCAAAAGGGGGTGATCCGGCCAACGGCCATATCTACATGGGTAAATTAGTCGACTGATGCATACATACCAGGGAAATTATGAGTTTTATCCCGTGCATTCTTATGAGGCTTACCCGACAATGAGGAGGTATTGGCTCCCTAATCCGGCGCTTACCTCTCAGCACCTTGTTCAACCGACGCAAACAGATTGATTAGCGTCATAGTAAAATTCAACCGCCCTCTTCATGAGGGCGGTTTTTAATTTAGTGCACAAGCTCAAAAGATTGAGAATTTGGGACAAGAGAGTATTTTGCGAGAAGTGCAGATGAACCCACTTCGTCGCTATTGGTATCAAACCGGAAAGTTAGTTTTGCCCAAGCTCCAAAGTGCTCGTCATCTTCATCGTCTCCGTGATCTAGACATTCACACAAGACCACTTTACGGAGGGTGTCGTTTTTTGTCAGAACACAGACAAAGATTCCTTCAATGTTTTCAGTGCCTCTGAGATCTTCGTCTAAAACATCTTCTCCGTCTAGTCCTTCTACCCAGATAATGATTATTTTCCACTGAGACCCTTGTGGTGGAAGTAAAACATTACTACCATCACTGATGATTGATATGTCTATGTATCCTGGAATGATCTTGCAACCAGGGAACTCCTCTTCCAACAAGGGGTGTATTTCATTATGGTACTCAACTTTACCCGAAAGACCGATTACTTCATTCTTTAGTGCCGGTTTATTTCTGATCATTTTCAGACCCCTCTAGTAACTAATTTTATGTGTGCGGTAAGGCTCTGTCTGTTACTATAGGCTTTTTTTCTGTCTGGTCAACTTATTAGACAAAGCGTCGATGGCAAGAGACATTTTTGACTCTTTGAGTTGGTGAGCCAGCAAGTGGGTTTTGATGTCTGCTGTCACCTTAAGGACGGTAAGTAGGATTAGTCCGTATATTGGTCCGAGAAATTGAATTAGTATCCCGCCAAAAATGATTGTGAGGTGCATAACTATAATGCGGGGGTAGGGGTACATGAAGTAGTGCATGAAGTTTTGTTTTTCATACTCTCGCTTTCCAAGATAATTGTGTACAAAAGAAAAAAGATGACTGACAAATAAACCTAGAGTTGGGTAGAGTACCAATTCAATGTGGTTAATGAGTAGGGGAATTGTGGGATTAAAAAAAGTATCACCACCAAAAAAACTTACAACAAATATTAGGTGTCCGTACATGAAGCCGCCAAAATGGAGTAAGAAAAAAGGTGCGAAGAAGAGGGCCAGTAGCTTAGCTGTGTGAATTAGTTTGATGATCGAGAAAAATCCAATAATGGCAGTTTCAAGCCAAAAGAGAAAGATAAGTTCAAAAACATTCCACTCATAATGGATGGCAGCTAATAAGGCTCCCAGGTTAGACAAGACAAGAACGGCAATGGCCGGATCTATAAAAGCGCTAACACTTTTGTTTTCTACTAAGCTCATGTTTTTAGTATAACAGCGGGAACTTTTAATTTAGTGCCTTACTCCATAGGTAGTGCTTCTCCTAACGAGTTCAAATTTTAAGAAGCGGCTAGCGACTATAAAAATGGAAGTACTCTTGGGGTGCGCGACCATTATTCTAAGTGAAGAGTGTCTTGAGTACGAGTTACTTTTTCATGAATTAAAGGGAAGGTTTTGGCGAGGTCGTGGTGCTGCTCAACCAAATGCTTGGCTTCGGTGCGGGCGGCCTCGACGAGCTTGAGGTTGCGGATGGCTTCCATACCGAGGTCGGAGAGGCCGCTCTGCTTGCCGCCGTAGAGTTCGCCTGAGCCACGGAACTGCAGGTCGTACTCAGCCAGCTCGAAGCCGTTCTTAGCAGTGGCGAGTGCTTTGAGACGGTCGCGAGTTTTATCGCTCTTGCTTTCAGTAACAGCAAAACAATAAGCTTGATGAGTACCGCGAATGACGCGACCACGCAGCTGGTGTAACTGCGCCAGGCCAAAACGCTCCGCACCTTCGATAATGATATTAGTGGCATTGGCTACACTAACGCCCACTTCTACCACCGAGGTAGCAACCAAGATATCTATCTTGTGCTCGGAAAAATCTTTCATGACGCGATCTTTTTCGGCCGGGGTCATCTTGCCGTGCAGTGGCGCTATGTTCCAGTCTTGAAATACATCTGACTTGAGTCGCTTTGCTTCGGCGATGACGCTTTTCATATTGAGGGCAGTTTGTTTGTCCGGATCTGGTTCGTCGATGCGTGGGCAGATGACGTAGGCTTGCCGGCCGGCCTCTAGTTCACTCTGGACGTGGTCATACATTTCTTTGCTCTGACCCGGACCAACTACTTTTGTTATGACAGGCTTGCGGCCGGCCGGCATCTGGTCGAGGAGCGTTATGTCGAGATCACCATAAATAGTGAGTGCCAGGGTGCGGGGGATCGGGGTGGCGGTCATGGAGAGGAGGTGTGGCAAGCGCGCGTCTTTCTTGGCGAGACCTTTGCGTTGGTTAGTCCCGAAGCGGTGTTGCTCGTCGATGATCACATAGGCCAAGTGTTTGAATTCAACTGATTTATAGATAAGAGCATGTGTACCAATAAGAATTGGAATTTCTCCGTTCTTTACCCACTTGAGGAGCTGCGCTTTAGAAATTTTGGTTGGTTTGGTCGGGTCGGTCTTGCTGGGGAACTTCATGCAGCCAGAACCAGTGATAAGACCAATTTGAATTGGGAGGTGCTGAAAGTATTCGATGAAACTTTCGAAGTGTTGCTTCGCTAAGATTTCGGTTGGTGCCATGTAGGCAACTTGGAGGTTTCCAAATTCCACTTTTTTGTCGAGTCCTTCTGGTGGGCGAGAAGTAGCAACGGCGTAGGCGGTAGTGGCAGCCACGGCGGTCTTGCCTGATCCAACGTCGCCTTCGAGGAGTCGCGACATAGCGTGGTTGCCAGAGAAGTCAGAGAGGATAGAAGTGATGGCAGAATCTTGGGCGGCGGTGAGATTGAAAGGAAAGCGCTCGGTGAATGCAGCTAGATGTTTCTCACTTGTTTTTATCGTGTAGGTCTGTGCCGCGCTCACCGCCGCTCGTTCCTTCGCTTTTTGCACCTGAATATAAAAGACTTCCTCAAACGCAAAGCGTTTCCTAGCTGCCTCGGCATCTTTGGCTTTCTTGGGAGAATGTACCCACACGAGCGCGGTTTTGAGTTCTGGCAAATTATATTTTTTTAGGATCTCGCTCGGAATCGGGTCGACTAGTGTTTCCAAAATTCCTTTTTCAAAAAGCTTAAGTGCCGTGTGGTAAATCCAACGACTAGTAATTCCTTTCGTCTCACGGTAAACGGGATAGAGAGTGTCGTCAGCATTGTCAGTGCCGGCGAAGATCGAGTCGTGACGATCAATCGGCAGAGAGTCGAGCGGTTCTACTTCAGGATTGGAGAGATATAGCTTACCTTCACTACCAGCTACTTTTCCGGCTAGTTTCACGTACATGCCGTCGGTATACATCTTGGCGATGTATGGTTGGTTGAACCACATGATTTTCATTTTGGCAGAGCCGTCCTCAATGTACCCTTCCGCAATTGGCTTCTTGCTCCGCCAGGCCTTGCGGGTCTTGAGGCCGGAGAGTTGGCCATACACCACTGCCTCCTGACCTTTTTCTAGTCCGCCGACTGACTGTACATCTGAAATATCCTCATATCGAGCCGGTAGGTGATAGAGCAGGTCACCAACTGTTTCTATATTGAGTCGTTTGAGGGATTTTTTGTGATTGGTATCCACTCGCACATGCGCGGAGAGTTCGTCTGTCAGTTTCATGTTTTGTATTGTAGCAAGATCATTGTTGGTTTGCTTAAGTCAACACAGCTATTAAAAAAGCGGGTAAGGAATAGATTCCTTACCCGCTGTCAGCCTTTTGTATTAGGCTGCTTTATTTTTCTTTCCCTGGTTCTGGTTTTTGCCACCAGAGCTGGGACCCTTGACGTGGTTAAGGCCACCGACATTGGTTTTCACCCCATGGTCTTTCGACTGAGGTGAGTTGAGCACCTTGCCGATCATCTCTCGAGCGTCTGCGAGGGAGGTAGGAATGGTCTCTTTCATCTTTCCATCAAGACCACCTTCCCATACCTCGTAGCGAGAGATACCAAATTTGTTGTGAGTGGCCTCGAAGATGTAGAGATCGCCCTGTCGGTCCACTTGTTTACGGTGGAAGTCGGCAGGGGAGTCTTTGCTGCCGACACGGTGGATCTTTACTACCTTCGACTTACGTTTTAGTTCACCTTTGAAGTCAAAGAAGACCGGTAAGCCCGGTTTCATGTCTTCAGGACAGAATCCAGATGCCTGGAGAGTGTGAGTATTAACGTGTACGTCCAGATGCTCACCATGCCCAATCGACACCACGACGAAGCCGTAACCTTCTTTTTCATTGAAGAATTTAACCTGACCAACACGATCGCTTGTCTTCATGAGACTCTCCTTATGAGGTGGTTTATTAAGCAACTAACTCTTTTAATCATAACATAAAGTATCTATTATGTCAATAATTTAGTTTGCTGGGGCAAGTGGGTGTCGTATACTACTTTAATATTATTTACTTTAATTGCTGCCAACAAAAATGCCCGCCAAAAAACCTGACTATAACAAACTCGCCTTGGAACTTCATAAAAAGCTCAAAGGAAAAATTGAAGTGGTCACAAAAGGAAAACTGAAAACAAAAACTGACTGGAGCACAATGTACACGCCGGGTGTAGGAGCAGTGTCTTCGCATCTAGCTAAGAAGCCACAAGACGCTCGGGAGTACACCATGCGCCGCAATACTGTGGCGGTGGTAAGTGATGGTTCGGCTGTTTTAGGGCTGGGGAGTTTAGGAGCCATTCCGGCCTTGCCGGTGATGGAAGGGAAGGCGGCGATCTTTAAAGAATTGGCGGATGTTGATGCTGTACCGATTGTGCTCGATACGCAAGAGCCAGAAGAAATCATTCGCACAGTGAAACTAATTGCGTCCAATTTTGGCGGAATCAATCTCGAGGATATTGCTGCGCCAAAGTGTTTTGAGATTGAAGAGCGACTTAAAGCTGAGCTTGATATTCCAGTGATGCACGATGATCAGCATGGTACCGCCGTAGTGGTCTTAGCTGCTCTTATCAATGCGGCCAAAGTAGTGGAAAAAAAGTTTTCTGATTTGCGAATAGTGATTGTGGGGGCAGGTGCAGCAGGTCGAGCAACGGCGCTTCTTTTAGTGCAGGCTGGTGTGGCAGAAGTGATTGTTATGGATTCTAAAGGTGCGATCTATAAGGGTCGGCCGGGGTTAGAAGGGTACAAGAAAAAATTAGCAGAAGTGACTAATCCCAGAGAGGTGACAGGCGATGTGTTGCAGGCGGTAGACGGTGCAGATGTAATCATTGGCGTGTCTGGTCCAGGAAATATCGCCCAAGCTCATATCGAGCACATGTCACGCCATCCGATTGTCTTTGCGCTAGCTAACCCGATTCCAGAAATCATGCCGAACGACGCGAAGCGAGCCGGGGCCGCAGTGGTGGCAACAGGACGGTCTGATTTTCCTAATCAGGTAAATAATGCGCTTGCTTTCCCTGGCATATTTCGCGGAGCACTTGATCGCGGAGTGATACAAATCACTGACGAGATGAAAATAGCCGCGGCTAAGAAACTTGCTGGTATGGTTAAAAAACCGACCGCAGATGAGATTATCCCTTCAGTCATGACACCGGGACTATCGAAGGTGATCGCGAGTGCAATTAAAAATCCAGGTAAGTAGTGGATCTGTAAAAACCAAAGGCCGGCAGCGAAGCTGCCGGCCTTTTCTATCTTATCGGCTGCGTTGAGGTAATAACTTTGTATAGACTAGTACTAGTAGGAAGATGATGCTCTGTACGAACACAATTGTTCCACCAGTAGCGATGTCGAAGTAGTAACTGCTGTAGGCTCCAACTAATGAGCTAAAGACACTAGCTGCTACCGCTATCCAGATCATGGTGCTAAACCGCTTGGTCAGGAGAAAGGCAGTAGAGCCAGGGGTGATGAGCATGGCAATAACGAGGATGATTCCTACCGTTTGAATCGATCCGGTGATAGCGATGGCAAGCAGGACAAGGAAGCTGTAGTGTAATAGGGTCATCGGTAGACCGATTGCGCGACCGTGGGTAGGATCAAAACAGAAGACGGTAAACACACGCCGAAAGGCAAGAACAGCAATAGACACCAAAGTAAGAGTTATGATGGTGTACCAAGCAGACTCGTTTGAAATTCCCAACACTTCGCCAAATAGTACATGAGTTAGGTCTACTGAACTAATGACTTTGGATATCATCATGATACCGAGCGAGAAAAACATGGTAAACACAATCCCCATCACCGCGTCCTCTTTGATCTTAGTATTACTCTTTATGTAGCCAATAAGTACCACAGCTAGCATGGCGGCCACAAAGGCGCCAAGACCAAAGGGAATACCGAGCAGGTATGCCACCACTACACCAGGTAGTACAGCATGTGAGATGGCGTCGCCCAGTAGAGCCCAGCTCTTTAGGATTAGGAAGCAGGACATGATCGCTAGGGTCACTCCTACCACAACCGAGACAATCACTGCTTTGGTCATGAAGGCGAACTGCAATGGTTCAAGAATGAAATCAATAACAAGCATACGATTAGTCGAATTTTATGTGGTGTAACAAACCGTCGAAAGTCTGTTCTACCAGATCCTTAGTAAACACTTTCTTGGTTGGGCCATGTGCTACCACTGTGTACTTAACGAGCGCAACATGATCACAAGTGTCTGGCAGAGAAAGCAGATCGTGAGTAGCCAAGATGACTGTCTTACCTTCTTCTTTCAAACGAACGAACAGTTCGATTAGTGATTTCTCGCTGGTAGCATCGAGTCCGGCAAATGGCTCATCAAGTAGTAAGATGTCTGCGCCCTGCGCTAGGGCACGGGCTACAAAGACTCGTTTCTTCTGACCACCAGACAGTTCTCCAATCTGGTGGTGTTTATGGTCTAGCATTCGAACTTGCTCAAGCGCCCGAGTAACATGTTCGTGATCTTCTTTTTTTGCTGTTTTGAATGCGTTCTGTTTGCCATACCTTCCCATCATGACTACGTCATACACTGATACAGGGAAGTCCCAATCAACATCTTCCGACTGAGGTACGTAGGCTACGTGACCGTGTTTTTGTGCAATTCCTACCGGGTCGTCGCAGATTGTGACGTCGCCTGACTCAGGTTTAACCAGACCCATTATTACCTTGAACATGGTCGATTTACCCGCTCCATTCATGCCGATCACGCCGGTAAAGGTGTGGTAGGGAATATCAATTGAAGCTTCGGTCAAAGCCCGTTTGTCACCGTAGTTGACGGTAACGTCTTTAAGTGAAATAGCAATGTTTGACATACTTTATTCAGTTTCAGTAAGGCCGGTAATAATTGTATTAGCTGCGTGTTCAAGGAGGGTCAGGTAAGTCGGAGCTGGGCCATCTGGTTCTGATAATGAGTCAACGTAGAGTAGGCCTCCGAGGTGGGCGTCAGTCGCGTTGGCCACTTCGTTTTGTAGACGTGGCTCAACCGTACTCTCACAAAAGACAGCTGGGATACCCCGTTCCTCAACTATCTTGATGACCTTGGCTACCTGCTGAGGTGTACCTTGTGCGTCAGAGTTGATCGCCCATAGATATATTTCTTCTAGATTGTAGTCGTTAGCTAGGTAAGAAAATGCTCCTTCACAAGTTACAAGAGCGCGATTGTTTTCTGGGAGGGTTGCCATAGCTGTGTCTAGCCTTTCACCAATAGCGCTAATCTTGGTTGAGTATACCTCGGCTTGAGCAGCAAAATACTCTGCTTCTTCCGGGACTAGCTCGGTTAGTTCACGACGTATATTCTCTACGTAGATTAATCCTTGTGCTGGTGACATCCAAGCGTGAGGGTTTGGCTTGCCGGCATAGGCGTCTTCGGCAATATTGATCACTTGCACACCCTCACTGATTGTTACCACTGGTACATCAGGAATACTAGCCTTGAGTTTTTCTGTCCAAAGCTCCAGGTTCATACCGTTTTCAAAAATCACGTCCGCTTTAGAAGCCTGTATGAGGTCACTCGGGGTTGGTGCGTAGCCGTGGATCTCAGCACCTGGTTTGGTAAGTGAGATAGACTCTACTTTATCACCCCCGACTTCTCGTACCATGTCAGCAATGATAGTAAAAGTACTGAGTACAACTATTTTGTCGTTTAGGTTTGTTGATTCTAATTGTTCAGTAGAATCTTTTGGCATTATGAGGGCAATCAAAACGATCACTGCTACACCTGCTAAAAATGTCTTTACAATATTCTTGTTCATACTTCTTTATTCAGTCAATAATTATTTCTTAGATAAAATAGGGATTTTCGATCCATGTGGGTCGTGAGTCGGGCTGTCTAGGAATTTAGCTAATCGTTCTGCTACGTTGTCGCTCAAGGCGTGCTCCAACTGCTCTGCTTCGTCGTGAACGTCTGCTTTAGGAACCTTTAATGTTTCATGCAGGAACACCTCGAGCAGGCGATGTTTGAATGTAAGTTTCTCCCCCAGGTTTTTCCCGTTTTTCGTGAGGGAAACTTTTCCGTAGGGAGGGGCATGTACCAGTTTGGCGGCCGACAACTCCTTCAGTCTCTCTGAGACAGTCGACTTACTGAGTTTTAATTTATCGGCGATGTCTGTTACCGACGCTGCTCCTTCTATCTCGCTTAGTAGATAAATAGCTCGCAAGTAGTCTTCTTGCGTCGCGCTAAGCTCAGGCTTCGAGGGGTTTGTTCGCACATACGAACTTTAGCACAACGAAAAAAGTCTGCAACCTCTTACAAATATAATTTCTTATGGTAGAGTGCCGGCAGATAGAAGTTATCTTGTTACTTAAAATTAACGCTCAAAGTGAGCAAGGAGGTCGTAATGAGAAGAGTAGTGGTTACCGGCGTGGGAATCGTCTCCTCAATCGGCGACAATAAAGAAGAGGTCCTGCAGAGCCTCATGTCCGGTCGGTCAGGAATTTCTTTTTCCGACGACATGGCTGGTCATGGTTTTCGTTCTCAAGTTGAAGGGCGCCCTAAGCTGGATCCTTATGAGCTTATATCCAAAAAAGCTGCTCGCTTTATGGGTATGGGTTCTGCCTGGAACTACATCGCCATGAAGGAGGCGGTTGCCGATGCTGGTCTGACCGAAGAAGATTATTTTCACAACCCACGAGTCGGTCTCATTATGGGCTCTGGTGGGCCCTCAACTTCGGCGATCATCAGGGCAGCTGACGTTAACAGAGAGACTGGTGCTACCAAGAAAATCGGTCCTTATGCTGTGCCACAGACCATGAGTTCGACTGCCTCAGCCACGTTGGCGATCAGAGAGGCGTTTGGTATTCAGGGTCATAATCACTCCATCACGGCAGCGTGTGCCACCTCGGCTATTTGTATCGGTTCGGCTTACGAACAAATTCAGTGGGGTAAGCAGGACGTTATCTTTGCTGGAGGTTCTGAGGAGCTCGATTGGACGCTTTCCAATGCATTTGATGCGATGGGAGCGATGTCTTCGAAGTATAACGAAGATCCCTCCAGAGCTTCGCGAGCCTACGACAAAGACCGCGATGGGTTCGTGATCTCAGGCGGAGCTGGTGTTTTGGTGCTCGAAGAGTATGAGCGAGCCATCAATCGTAAAGCTCGTATCTACGCGGAGATCGTAGGCTACGGTCACACCTCTGATGGTGAGAGTATGACTGCTCCGTCAGGAGAGGGAGCCGTGCGCTGTATGAAGATGGCACTGACAGGGATTCCGGTTTGGAGTGGGCAGGTAGACTATATCAATACCCACGCCACCTCAACACCAGCTGGTGATGTGAAGGAGCTATTGGCCATTAAGGAAGTGATTGACCTGTCTGCCTGCCAAACCAAGATCTCAGGCACCAAGTGCTTTACTGGGCATTCTCTCGGTGCTACCAGTGCTCACGAAGTAATCTATACTCTGCTGATGATGCAGAACAGATTCGTGAGTGCAAATATCAATGTTGACAATCTCGATCCAGAGATCGCTTCTCATTCCGATCTGGTTGAAGCTTTGGTACTTGGTAGCGCTATCGACCGTGAGATTGAGTTTGCCATTTCTAACTCCTTCGGCTTTGGTGGTACCAACGCCACTCTGGCTTTCCGCAAGCTCTAAATCAGTTCTGTCTTGATCTATTTAACAAAACGCCTCGCAATGAGGCGTTTTCTTTTTTGATTAAGAAAATTGTGCTATCCTAGCGATCACAACAGAAATCTGGAGGCAAGGCACTCAGCCAACTCTCCGTTTTCTGCAAAAACGGAGAGTTGGCTGAGTGGTC
>JBFHUT010000032.1:0-10798 GCA_041589935.1 Minisyncoccia bacterium | reverse complement strand
TGGAGCTTTGAATATCCCCAAATTGCTAAACCAAAGACAATGAAGTCGTCGATCATGTATCCTACCGTGTAGATCAAGATGTACCACTGCCGCTCAAAGAACGAGAGCATGTTGAGCTCCAGAATCTTAGTGTAGGCTTGTGGAATACCGATTGAACAGGCAAACTCAATAATGTTTACTGAGAATGCAATCACCAAAATAGCTAAAACTGATGCAATGGTTACAGGCTGATGCACAATCGACTTAATTTTGTCGATAGTTCTACTCTGTGTCTCAAGATCAGTGATATCGCAAACTAATTCTGCCGAATTATTTTTGTGCCAGCGAGACAAAAAGAAAGCTCCTCCCCCCAGCGCCAAAAAACCAACGAACGGTGTCACATACTGATCAAGTGCAATAAAGTCCCAGGTTTTATACCAGACATTTAGAATCAGGTTGTACATGACTGCCTCAGCAACAATGAAAATACCAGCTAAGAAAATCATTTTCTTGCGACTACCGGCCTGAGACAAAATCACCAGAAAAGTAATCAAGACCCACATCGCACATGGATTGAAACCATCGATCACACCCAAAATGGCTGACAGTGAGAATAATGAAAATGATTTGAGATCTACCAGTCCTAAAAGGGGTAGCTCAAAAATGTATGCCACTTGTCCATCACTATCACACGACAGCTCTGTACAACCTCCACCGATCACCACCTCCTGTTTAGGTGCGCGTTCTAAGTGATCGTCAATCGAGTTGATGTCGGTGTAACGAGCAGCAATAATCGCTGACTTTATACTCTCGCCAGTGGTATCAGCACCATTCCAACCCACCAACACTCGTTCTCCAATAACAGTGACTGGTGTCACTTTAGAGATTTTGTGTTTTTCGGCTATTTTTATATACAAGTCCTTTGCCTGTTCCTCAGCAGCGATGTTTAAATATTCATAATCAATCCCCTCTTCCTTGAGCCAGGCAAACTGTTTTTTGCAAAAACCACAATCATCACGACCAAACAAAAACACTATTGGTTCCTCTGTAATCACCTCTTCTGGTGTCGATTCCGCCACTACAGTATGAACAAAAAAGAGAGGGGGCAGCAGCAGCCCCACTAAAATACTAAACAATGCTTTTTTCATGAAGATTATGCTAACACAAAGTCAAACAATCTGCTCTAAATTATACAAAAGGGCGCTACGTGCCCTTTTGTATAACAGTGTACTCAAAAAATCACTCTTAGAAGAACGGGCCAGCTCTATAACATTCATCATCTCCCAAGCCTACTCTTTTAACCAAACCTTTTATTACAAGGCCAGAAGCGAAGTTACGACCTGCGCTAATATGGGAAAGAACGGCTGTAAGTGCGTCTATTTCATCAGTATATAATTCACACTCATCTGACCAACTAAATAGTGAAAATCCACCATTTCCAGACGCCCACGAATCATTCTCTAAGATGAAGTTACTAAAACGCAGAATAAATTGCTCTTCAGGATGACCCAGAACATCACCTATCCCCTCATAATCATCAGTTGTAGCTAATATTCTATCTAGCTCATTTCTAATCCCTATAGTTGTAGCCTCACTCCTTTCTGACTCAAGTACAGCAGAGCCTTTTACTAAGGTATAAGATACATCATAATCACCACGTCTCATCCAAGAAATACCATCATCAGATTTTGGTTCTACCGCAAAGCTTAATGTTTCATCCTTATCAGAGATCATCGTCCCAGAAATAGAATTTTTACCAACATTAAACGTTACGTCTGTTATAGTTGAATCGACACCAAATTTATCAAACGGCGTAGCATTGGCAGTGATCAGTTCGACAAAGGTTTCTCTGATGCTTTCAAGAGTTGCGACGATAGTAGTTTTAACAGATTCAGAGTATGCAGTATCGTTTTCAACATTTTCGATCATTGTATCAATAGTACTTGTCATTTTAGTTATTCTGTATGGGTACGTTTGGAAGAATGCATTAGCTCCAATTGTTGAAACTGGCTTAGCTGATGAATTTCCAGTACTAAAGCCACTTTCGGATGAGGGCTGTGATGAGGATTCACTGTCGTCACTACTTGACGAACAGTCCGTATCAGCCGGATAGTCAGTAAAGCCATCATTGTCATTGTCAATATTATCTGCGCAGGCTGATAAAGGAGTGGTCACAACTCCACGTGATCCATTTGACGGATCGACAAGACTGTAACCATTTGCTCCTTTTGCAACCCTCATATTATCAAAATAGAGATTGTATTTGACGTTACGATTAGCGGTTCCCCAATATATACCGTTTGTAAAGGATATGTTTCCAAGACCTTTATTTAAGCCAACGTAATTGATTGCCCACGGCAGAGTTGAACTAACTACAAGTTCTCCATTTTTCCATACCTGAGTCAATCCTTGTCCATTAATCCAAGAACGCTTGTGATGCACAACCCAATCAGTCCAAACTCCTCTTTCGACAGGTAATGATTTGAAGGTATATTCATTTCCTGTATCTCCAGGACCAGTTGACCAATCTCTGGTTATATTCCATTTGCTACCAGCAGACAGATTGATTGTAAACTCCGGACCGTAACCTCCTCCAATAAGTTGCATAGTTATTACCTGCCCTGATTCCTGAGCACTTGTTGGATAATCATTCGGCACAAACACTCTCCAACCAAACCAATAAGACTCGTTCGTTTCGTTGCCGCCTGGATACTGACCGGTTGACCTAATTTCTGCCCGGTGCTTCATCTCACCACCTAACTCACGACAAGGAATTGTACCGTCGTTGTAAACCCTAGCGACCTTTGACCCATCTCCAGCCGGCGAATTCACAATCGAGTAACGATTTGGATTCTCGCTGCATGTGGTGTGGAATTTCATGTCATTTCCCCAGCCATTTTCGTAAGTATTTTCAAAAATCAAAACAGTGCTGGGGGCAGTTTGAGCGCTAACTAATCCAGGAAGCGACACTAATATTAGAAAAAGCACTGGCACAAAGAGAAGAATGCAGGGTTTCATAAGTATGTTTTTTAGTTACGAATTTAAGGAAGAACTATCTTAATAGTACTAGTACCTGACTTTTATTCTAGAGAACACTGTGCATAATTTTAGTCACAATACGAGCTGCATCATAACAAACAAGCATCATCCCTGATAACACTTCAATAAGATTTCTTTATAAATAAATATTGTTCCCTTATCCCACTTAATCTATCTATGGAATGACCACCCTTATCAATCACTCTAAGTTCGGCTACGTACCTAACATAGTCAGGCATTTGCTCCGCCACCAAATCCCAGAAAGTCTGACCGTGATGCAGATGTGCTAAATGACACAGTTCATGAACTACAATGTAGTCCTGTAGATGTGGAGGAAGAAATAGAATTTTGTAATTAAAATTAAGATTCTTGAGAGAGGTGCAACTTCCCCAACAGCGCCGTTGATTACGAATTGCTACCCGGTTCCACTCCAGGTCATAGTGTTGGTTGAAATGCTCTAGGCGCGCGAGCACCAGCTCGCGCGCCTGCTCCTTGTACTCCCTATAGTGCTTTGTGACACTACTCGTCCGCCGCGCTCTTTGTCTTTTAAATCTTTTCCTAAAACCCCACATAAATATTGACTTTTTATTGTATCAGAGTAAGTTTCCTTGTTAGGAGGTACTTTAAAGATGAGACCAGACGACGTAAATAATTTTTTACCCTTTTGGAAGGAAAATATTGAGCCGCCTAAAAACAAACTAGAACTACAGGAGGTGATTCTGTCACTATCTATACCTGTGATCGTTGAACAAAGGGAATATAAGCTCCCTGTAACAGCCAAGGTTTCCTGGGCCCATGAAATACCAGGGTACGTTTTTGATATTGTACATTCAAAAGAAACACCGTATCCAATTGATTTGGTTTTTTCAGATGATATCTACAATCAAGTGATTAGGCAGATTAGAGTAAACCTGTGCAACTTTACCTTTCGAGGACTACAAAGCGAAACGGCAATCCAAAGAATAAGTCGTCAATGAATTATCTGCAAAAACTATCAACCGACCACCTCCGTGGTCGGTTTTCTAATTTATTTCCCAACACAAAAAACTAATCTGGTCACCATTTGTTTGTTATGATAAAGACATTAATCCTGAATGAATGACTATTATATGTTTAAGAGACTATTTATCCTTGTATTGTGTTTTGGCTTCTCTCTGTCAGTAGCAGAGGCGAAGACACTATACGTTGATGGCACAGCTGGTAACGATACTGTTACATGGTCAGAAAACAGTGCTTCTAATCCCTGGCGCACTCTAGGTAGAGCCGTTTGGGGAAGTACCAATGCTGCTTCTCCTAATACCAACGAAGCCGCCCGAGCTGGTGACACCGTGATCGTAAGGGCTGGTACTTATACTGCGAATAGAAATGACAGTTCACGTTACGTACCACTTTATCGACCGGTGAACAATGGTACGGCTGGTAACCCTATCACCTTCCGAGCCGAAGGGACGGTAAACCTACGCATGAATGAAAACTTCAACGGTGGCGATGGAGTTGGACAACCAATCGTAGGGACCCTCAACAACTCATATATCGTCTGGGACGGCTTTACTATCGATGAGCAATACATTAACACTACTCCTGATACTGGTCCGGTGGTGGTGTGGGATTCAGAAAACATCACGATTCAGAATTTTACAATTCGACAGTATGGCGCCTGGAGTTATTCTGACAACCACAACGGAATTAGAATTGAGTTTTCACGTGATGTTTTGATTCGGAATAACAATATTATCGGCTCGGGGGACACCTCTGCCGGAATGAATGGTTCTTGCGTTACTCTCTACGATAGCGCTGGTATCATTATGGAACATAATGAATGTAGTCATAATGAAACTGGCTTATTCGTGAAAGGCGATCATATTGATGACGGGAAACCTCAACACAACGTAATCATTCGCTACAATTATATTCACGACATACGAAACCACCCCATACTTTTTGGAGGAGTCGGGTCTATCAATCAGAACCCAAACCCAATTACATCATATGTGTATCAAAACATAGTCACGAACTCCACGTTAGGCGGAATAGTGTTCATTGGATATGACAATACAACTCCTGCCAAAGTAATGGTGGTCAACAATACAATTCACGCCGTTAGTCCTACAAACAACAGTGAAGCTGGTGGCCTCCTTCTTCGTGGAGGATATGCAGGGTATCGCGATCTCATTTTACGAAACAATATTGTCACCAATAGCTCCTCCGGAGTAGCTGCCTGGGACACCGCCTTCAACAACAACACCAGCGCTACAACCTTCTCGCACAACAACTACTACAATAATATTACGGCAGCTTATATTGGCTATCGCGCATATGATTTAACTGGCTGGCGAAATACGTTCGGCAAAGATACGGCTGGAACACTTTCTGTTAACCCTCTCTACGTAAACGCCACTGGTGGAGACTTCCGTCTCCAGGACACATCTCCAGTCCGTGCCGCAGGTATCGACATTCTCGATCTAGATGGTGATGGTAGTACTACCGATACGATCCCAATGGGGGCTTACGTTACGGGAAACGAAACTATCGGATTAACTTCAAGCACAGTTACTACCCCAACCCCTTTCCAACCACCGACCGACACCACCGCTCCCTCTACACCAACAAACCTTTATGCCACCGCTGTCTCAACTAGTCAGATCAATTTGTCTTGGAGTGCTAGTACCGATAACGTTGGTGTGACTGGGTATCACATCTACCGAAACAATACCCTCATTGCAACAGTAACTAACGGTACAAGTTATGAGGATGCTGGACTAACCTCTAACACAACTTACATCTACACAATTGACGCTTTTGACGCAGCTGGCAATACTAGCTCGCGATCCGCTAACGAGAGAGAAACTACAAATATCGAATCAACTCCAGTTACTACCAGTGGTGACAGTTCCTCTGGCGGATCCTCTTCCTCTGGTGGCAGCAGCTCATCGAGTAGTAGTGAAGACGAGGAAAATGAAGACAAAACCACTGTCACGGAAAATGAAAAAAAGACAACCAGTAACGACACCCCTAAGACCACCACTCCTATTACAACGACTCCCAAGGTAGTTCTGTACACCTTCACCCGCAACCTCGCGCTTGGTTCTGAAGGCGAAGATGTCCGACAATTGCAGAAGTTCTTAAATAGCAATGGCTTCACGGTAGCGGTCTCTGGTGACGGGTCTCCTGGTAAAGAAACCACGTACTTTGGACCAGCCACTGAAGCAGCTTTGAAGAAATTCCAAGCAGCGAAAGGGATTGTGTCTTCTGGTTCTCCTGCTAGTACCGGCTATGGTGCCTTTGGACCAACCACGAGATCACTGGTTAGTGGTACCGGCTCCCCTACTACCATAACCACTGATGACGCCCGCCGAGCGACTATCCTAGCTCAGATAGAGATCCTGCAGAAGCAGATTGCGGTGTTGGTAGCGTTGCTGCAGGAAAAGTTAAAAGCAGAAGGAAAAATTCAGTAGCTGCAAAAACCGACTTGAAGTCGGTTTTTTAATTTAAGACTTTCAGATCTAAATTTTACCAGAAATTGACTTTTATCATGGTTAAGGTAGGTTTTTTATCAGGAGGTACTTAAAATGAACATTGACCCCAAGGATCTTATTGAAATTTGGAAAACCAAGACTCAACCCGACTCAAAAAGAGTATGCCAGTACAATGGTTATATAGAAATGGATCTTTACTCCGACAGCGGTCGCTGTAAACAGATTACAGGGATTGTGATATGGAATTCTAATGATGGCGAATACTGCTTTCACACTGCCGAGCTTACAGGACTTGAAAAAAAACCTATTGCTAGTACTGCCCTACTTGATCCTGAGATGGCTCATATTGCTAAGGACCAAATAAAATTTCAATTTGGCATAAATAAAGTATATGGGATATTGCTTGATAGAAAATCAATCAGAAGCCACGCTTCTCACTAACAAACGACCAGTCGCTTTTTAGCGACTGGTTTTTTAAATTAAAATACCACTTCCTTCACCTTTCCTTCTAAGATGTACTGCATGCGAGCTAAGCGCACCAGCAGGTAATCATACTCTTCATTGGCCGCTTCGTAGAGTGGTTTTAATTTTTCTATACCAAACTGATCCATTGCACCATCAAGCACTTCCCGCGCCGTCTCCCAATCAATCTCAGTCGGCTCCAAGTGCTTGATATCGTCGGCCGTTAACTCTTTATCTTCTACCAGACGCTCGATATGAGTCCAAATAGTAGACTCCGTTAGGTCACGAATTTCGGCAATATCTTTAACTCCCCTGCCTTCCAACAACAAATCTTTTGTCACTGCATACGTACTTTCGGCCTGCACTCGCTCCACACCGCTCTTCACCACCCCCACCTCGTCATCAGCTGGTAACTTACCTCCATGCGCCACCACAAAACGCTCATGCATCTCAAGGACTTCGTCGTCTTCCATCGCAATGAATGCATCTTCAGCTTGCTCTGCTTCTTTATGGAATTTCTTATCCTGCATCACTATCTTCGGATCTACCTGAAGCGCATTTGGATGCATACCAAGTACCTTGAGTCCAGCCAGCGACCGCACGCGCGACAATGCTACATAACCCTGTCCATAGACAAATGCCTTAGAAAGATCAACTTCAGCTGCATCGAGTGACATTCCCTGGCTCTTATGAACAGTGATTGCCCAAGCGAGTCTAAGTGGCAGCTGCTCTATCGACGCCAAAATCTTTTTATCTTCAGCCAACTCCCAGGTTGTAGGTTTAATTACGATCTCGCGGCCATCAGTCGTCTCGATCACTGGGTATCCATCAACAAAGCTAATCACCCGCCCCAAGGTTCCGTTTACGTACCCGGCTTCAAAATTATTTTTTGTGCACATCACCATCGCTTCTTCCTTAAGAACCAACAACTCCGGCGAAAGACAATTCTTCACCAACCCTTCTATGAGCTGCTTGCGACCCTTCCTTGTCATTTCAAACTTACGCGCCACCCCTGGAAGTTCAGCTAGCTTCTGACTATTAACCACATCCACATCAGCATTATGAGTATAGAGACGAGTCGGTTCGATATTTTCGTAAGCAATTTCTTTCTGTTCTTGCAGAAGCGTGTAGTGTTCTTCTTCAATTTCATTCCGACGAATTGAGCCGAGTAAACCTAAGAGCATCTCATCCTCCTGGCGATGTTGCTCTGTTATATAACAAATAAGAGGTTTCATTCGAAGCCAAGCATTGCTCTCAAAAGCGTAACGCATCGCATCACCCTGCCGGGTGACTGGCGGCAGCTGAAAAAAATCGCCAATACAAACAATCTGCAATCCACCAAACGCTTCACTAGATTGTCGTACAGTGCGCAACACTTGATCCACCATATCTAGAACTTTACCGTCAAGCATGGAGATTTCATCAATCACTAGCACTTGAGCTGATTTGGCTCGCTTTACGATCTGCTCCCTTCCTGCAATCTGCTCCAAGTCATACGGCGAAAGAGTATCCTTAATCCCAATCCCACTCCAAGAATGAACAGTCATACCACCTATGTGTGTAGCAGCGATTCCTGTTGAGGCCGTCACCGCCACCTTTAGTCTCGCCGCTTCGAGCCAGGCAACATATTGGTTAATCACATACGTCTTTCCCGCCCCTGGTTCACCAGTCAGAAATACATTTGCTCCGGTTTTCAGAATATCTAGCGCCCGTTCCTGTGTCATGATGGTAAGAATACCACAATTCACAATTTCTTAATTTTATGAATAAATTTCAAAATAATACTTATCTTGAAACCTGTGAAAAACAAAACTTACACATCACCAAAGCATGTATACTATGAAAGTAATGCCACGTTCTTCTGCTCCCACAAAAGCTAGAGCGACTAGGAAAGCTGCTGTCAAAAAAGCACCAGCTAAAAACTCTGTGCGTAAAATTGCCCAAAAGAAATCCGACACTGCGGTAATTAGTGCCGTAGCACAAAAGATAGTGCCCACTAGCACCATCAAGCGCAATCCTCTTGGCCATCTTTTGATTGAAAAACTCCTTCGCGAGAATGGCTTCCGTGGCGGTATCTCGACTAAAAAAGAATTGCTCGACGCTTATAGTTATGACGAAAGTATTTTTAGTGTCCGACCACAAGTTGTGATCCAGCCAAAAAACCGACGAGATATAGAAATTGCTGCGACCGTCATCGCTAAGGAAACTAAACGTTTTGAGTCACTATCCCTTACTCCGCGGGCTGCTGGTACTGGCCTGGGCGGCGGTTCTCTTACAGACTCAATCGTGATTGATGTCTGTGCTCACCTTAAGCACATTGATGATATTGTAGAGAAGAAAGGCAAAATCACATTTACCTGTGAACCAGGTGCAATGTGGCGTGACGTCGAGAAAAAACTCAAAGAACATGATGCCTACCTTCCACCCTACCCCGCCTCAAAAGATATTTGTAGCATCGGTGGCTCAGTAGCAAACAACGCAGCTGGTCCAGACTCACTACGCTATGGTCACTGCGCCGACTGGGTTGAGTCGCTTGATGTTGTCCTGCTTGATGGTTTTACTTACACCATCAAACCATTAACCTACAAAGAATTTAAAGTACTTACCAAACAAGATCATGAGTATGCTCGCATAGCACGCGAAATCTTTGACCTCATCAGTAAAAACGAAAAGGAGATCAAAAGTAATAAACCTGAAACTGCTAAAAACAGTGCTGGATACCCACTGTGGAGCGTTATGCCAGAAGGCGTAACGAAGTTTAAGAAAGGTATAGGTACCTTCGACCTCACTCGCCTCATCTCTGGTAGTCAGGGCACAATTGGTATTATCACATCTATCACCATGCGAGCACTACCAATACCTCAAAACACCACACTCATTGCGGTGCCAATCTTCAACCTAGAGGACGCCGCTTCCAGTATCGTCGAGGCTCTTAAGTACGACCCAATTAACGTCGAAGTTTTCGACGCACTTACTTTTGATCTAGCTCTTAAAAACCCGAGCTTCTTCAAAGACCGCATCAAGGGCAGCCAGTACTACAAGGTAATGCTTTCAATGTACACCACCTACCATGTTAGGTTCCGCAGAAAAGTACCAGAATTCACTGTTCTTGTTACTCTCGATGAATCCGCCACCACCAAGCATGATCCTTCTGAGATAGTAAAAAGTATCAGCAGCAAAAACGTGAAGGCACGCGTCATCAAAAATCCAGTTGAATCTGAGATGTACTGGCAAATTCGACGCGCAAGCTACACCCTCTCGAAGTTCCAAGACACCACCAAGCGTCCGGCAGCTTTTCTTGAAGACATGACTGTCCCACCAGAAAATCTTTCTAAGTTCTTCATACAAGTGAAGCGTCTCCTTAAAGAGTTTAACGTCACAGCAGCGGTACATGGCCATGGTGGTAATGGCCACTTCCACTTTTACCCGCTTCTCGACTTCACCAACAAAACAACTCCAATGCTGGTAGAAAAGATGGCTGAAAAATTCTTTGACACAGCAGTGAAGTTTCACGGCAACATCTGTGGTGAGCACAATGACGGTATCATTCGCACTCCGCACTTAAGTAAAATGTTCACAAAAAAAATGCTTGGTTTGTTTAAACAAACTGAACACATTTTTGATCCTGACGATATATTTAATCCTGGCAAGAAGGTAAATCCACGCTTCGACATCAAGGAAACCATGCGTACCAAAAACTAAAAATCCCCAAGCGGGGGATTTTTAGTTTTTCATATCTAAAACCCCGCCTGACACTTTCCCCAACGCCTGGGCAGACTATCACGAAGGCGGGGACGAAATATTGCAATTCTTATGTCATGGAACATACTATTCTCATCGAC
>JBFHUT010000031.1:0-11012 GCA_041589935.1 Minisyncoccia bacterium | reverse complement strand
CCCGCCCCTTATCCTCGGTGGAGGCTCCAATGTATTGGTGTCTGATGAGGGGTATCGGGGCTTGGTAGTGATTAATAAAATAAAAGGTCGTACTTACCTAGAAACTAACAATCAGATATTGTTGACTTGTGGTGCCGGAGAAGTGCTTGATGAAGTGGTAAAAGAGACGGTGCAAAAAGGTTACTGGGGACTAGAGAACCTAAGTGCGATTCCGGGTACTGTTGGCGCTACACCAATACAAAATGTGGGTGCGTATGGGGTAGAGGTATCACAGTTGATAGTCGAAGTGTTAGCTGTGCACGCAAGTACTTTTGAAGAAAAAATTTTTTCTAATGAGGAGTGTCAGTTTGGTTATCGTGATTCGTATTTCAAGTCTGAGCCAGGAAGAAACTGGTTGGTTATCAATGTCACCTTCAAATTATCAACTACTCCAAATCCTAAACTCGAGTACGGTGCTCTGAAAGATTTACAAACAACCGCGGATTTATCACCAGCCTTGGTTCGAGCAACAGTTACAGAAATCAGAGCTGGCAAGTTTCCAGATTGGCATAAGGTTGGTACGGCTGGATCATTCTTCAAAAACCCAATCATCCCGAAAGATCAATTTGATGAACTGCAGAAAAATTTTCCTGAACTTCCTGGATATCCAGTCGGCGATGAGTTGGTCAAGGTGTCACTTGGTTTTATCTTAGATCGTATCTGTAATCTAAGAGGGCACTGTGAACGAGGGGTGTGTCTTTATGAAAAGCAAGCACTGGTATTGGTAAATGAAACTGCAGGGACGGCAGTAGAGATTGATCAATTTGCTGATAGAGTGGCGACCATAGTGAAAGAGAAAACTAACATTAACATCGAACGAGAAGTACGTAAGGTGTAAAAATTTTAAAAAATTTTTTTGTGTTTAATTTTTATAATTTTTTATCCCCAAAAAAAAATCAAAAAAAGAATTGTGTAACTCTCAATAACGCGCCATAATAATAGTAAGCAAAAATCTTCTCCCGATTTGTTCTTTGAAAAAGAGAAGGTGTTGCGGTCGAAATTTATTCATCAAAAATTTTCAATACGCTATGCCAGCAGCAAAGAAGAAGGTTGCAAAAAAAGCTACTCGAAAAGTAGCTAAGAAGGCGGTAAAGAAGACCACTAAGAAGCCAGCCAAAAAGGCAGCAAAGAAGGTGGTAAAGAAGACCGCAAAGAAAGCTACCAAGAAGCGAAAAAAGTAGTTTCGAAGGAGCCAATTAGGCACCTTAAAGTAAAGCTTATTGCATAATCGCCCAAAAGGGCGATTTTGCTTTGTAATTAGGTCAGATTGCGTATATACTACGACCACTATGTTAAACGAGCAAAGTAGTACAAGATGCTGCTGTTGTGAGTTTATGCAGGCGCTGCGCTAGTTTCAGGTCAATACCAAGTCTGAAATTAGTGGCAGTGGGCTGCCCGTAAGGTACGGCAGCATTTTTATTTCAAGTTACACCACTATGTCATTTTTAGATAAATTCTTCGGTCCGACCTACGAGAAGGAATTAAAGGAAATCAAACCCCTGGTAACTGAAATTAATGAACTTGAGGATAAGCTGTCTGGGCTATCAGATGAAGCTCTTGCTAAGCGCCTGTCTGAACTGCGTGAGCAAGTGCAAAAAGAATCGGAATTAGACGCTGTGCTACCTGAGGTGTTTGCTTTAGTGCGAGAGTCTGCTAAGAGAACTCTCAACATCAGACACTATGATGTACAGCTGATTGGTGGTGTCATCCTTCATCGGGGCAAAATTACTGAAATGCGTACGGGAGAAGGTAAGACGTTAGTGGCAACACTTCCGGCTACACTTAATGCTCTTAACGGGAGAGGGGTTCACGTGGTGACGGTAAATGATTACCTAGCACGACGTGACGCTGTATGGATGGGTCAGGTATACGCTAAGCTTGGTCTTTCGGTTGGTGTTATCAACCATGAAGCTTCGTATTTGTATGATCCTGGTCACCAAGAAAAAGATCAAGAGCGAGATGAGAAAGGATCTTTTAAGGTCGTCTATGATTTTTTGCGTCCCTGTACACGACAAGAGGCATATGCTGCCGACATCACTTATGGTACTAACAGCGAATTTGGTTTTGATCACTTGCGGGACAATATTGAGTACGAAACAGACCGTTTGCGACAACCACATCATGCCTATGCTATTGTCGACGAGATAGACTCCATTCTAATTGACGAGGCCAGAACTCCACTTATCATTTCGGCTCCAGCCTCTGATACCGAAAATTTGTACCCGCGATTTGCTGCTATAGCCGCGCAACTGAAGGCTGAAGAACATTTTGTCGTTGATGAAAAGCTTAAGAGTGCAACATTGACTGATGTTGGTATTGAAGCGTCTGAAAAGATGCTCGGAATTGAAAATATCTATACTGATAAAGGTCTCAAGTACGTTCATCATTTGGAAACAGCAGTGCGCGCTAAGGCACTTTTTACTAAGGATAAAGAGTATGTTGTGCGGGACGGAGAGGTAGTTATCGTCGATGAATTTACTGGTCGACTCCAACCAGGTCGACGTTGGTCAGATGGGCTTCATCAAGCAGTTGAAGCAAAGGAGGGGGTGCAAATACAGAAAGAATCTAAAACCTTTGCCTCGATTACTTACCAAAACTACTTCCGTATGTACGAGAAATTATCTGGTATGACTGGTACGGCACTTACTTCACAAGAAGAGTTTTTCACGGTTTATAATTTAGAGGTTATTCCGGTACCAACAAACCGTGAGGTGAAGCGTATCGACCGTAATGACCTTATTTATCAAAATGAGTCAGGGAAGTTCAAGGCCATTATTGAAAAGGTGAAGGAGGTTCACCAGACTGGACAGCCTGTGCTCATTGGTACAGCGTCTATTGAATCCAATGAGCGCTTGTCTGTAGCTTTAAAAAGAGCAGGGGTAAAACACCAAATGCTTAACGCCAAGAACCACGAGAGTGAAGGTGAGATTATTGCTGCTGCTGGGCGAAAGGGAGCAGTAACTCTCGCTACCAACATGGCTGGTCGTGGAGTCGATATTAAGCTTGGTGGCCCTGAGGCAACCGAAGCCGAAGCGCAGGCGATTAAGGATCTAGGAGGTCTTTTTGTACTTGGAACCGAACGACACGAAGCGAGAAGAATAGACAATCAGTTGCGTGGCCGTTCTGGTCGTCAGGGTGACCCAGGTGAGACTCAATTTTATGTATCGATGGATGATTCCCTTATGCGCGTTTTTGGCGGTGATCGTGTTAAAAGCCTAATGGGTACTTTTAAGATTCCAGAAGATCAACCGATTGAAATGAAAATGATCTCTAAGACCCTAGAGAGTGCTCAGACTAAAATTGAAGGTTTCCACTTTGATGCTCGAAAGCAAGTGCTGGCGTATGACGACGTCTTAAATGTACAAAGAAAATCTATTTATACACGACGTCGCAAGCTATTGGTTGCTGATGACTCCGAGATAGAAATTTTATTGACTGAGTTACATGAAGCGTTTCCCGAGACAGAGACAATCATTGAAGCAAAAAAAACAGAATTTGGTGAAAAGGTATTTATGGATCTCTTTCGAAGGTTGTCACTACAAATGATTGATATGCTATGGGTCGAGCATTTAGAGGTAATGAGTTACACTAGATCGAGCGTTTCTCTCCGTGCTTATGGTCAACGAGATCCACTAATTGAGTATCGAAAAGAAGGTAATAGACTATTTAAGGAACTTCAAGGGGCTCTTTATGCTCGCATTACTGACATACTACCTAAAGTGCAGCCGCAAATAATTGCCCGGGAAGAAGCGGAACGAAAACATGAGGCAGAGGAGGCACAAGCTGCTGCCGGAGAAACTGCAGAGTCAAAACAGCAGAAAAGGTCACCGGTGGTAAAGTCTAGCACCTATGGTAGAAATGATATGGTTAAAGTTACTAACGGCACTGAGACAAAAGAGATTAAATATAAAAAGGCCGAGCCACTATTATCATCCGGTTGGAGCATCGTTCAGAAGTAAAGAACCCCCCCCTCGGGGGCTTTTTGTATGTTGTGCTAAATTACATTCCTGTTTACAATGATAGTGATGACACTAATACTCAGACTTCTATTTAACGCGCTTGGCTTGATATTTATAGCCAGTCTGGTACCCGGAATTACGGTTGATGGTTTCTACGCAGCGTTCATTGCTGCCATTGTTCTCGGTCTTCTCAACCTGATCATTCGCCCAGTACTATTATTACTAACCCTGCCAATAACTATTATCACCCTGGGTCTGTTTGCTTTTATTGTAAATGCTGGGCTGTTTCTCTTTGCTGCTTCCTTTATTGAAGGCTTCGGCGTCGACAGCTTTTGGTATGCGCTTCTTGGGTCTTTCCTTATGAGTGTAGTTAGTGCGGTTGGTAACCGCTGGATCAATCAGGAAAATTAAAAAGCCTAAATATGACACCAATGCATAGAATGTAATTGCATAATAGGCAATTGTGAGGTAGTGTTTCTGACACTATATGTTTGTAGACGAACTAACAATACATGCGGAGGCTGGTAACGGCGGCAATGGTGTCGTACGTTGGCGCCACGAAAAATTTAAGCCATTAGCCGGACCGGCTGGTGGTGATGGTGGTCGTGGAGGAAGTGTCTATGTGCGAGCCGTTAAAGACCTTAATCAGCTTTCCAAGTACACTGGAAATAATGTTTTTACTGCTAAATCTGGAGAACCTGGTACCAATCAAAGTAAAGCCGGTAGAAACGGTGACGATTTGTATATTGATATACCAGTTGGATCTCGGGTAATTGATGTAGAGAGACACAGAGTTTTTGAGTTGACGACAGAAAGTGATACGCAGCTCATTCTTAAGGGTGGCGGCGGTGGACTCGGTAACGAATATTTTAAATCTTCTACCAATCGCTCACCGGTAGAGTCTACTCCAGGCAAACGTGGAGAGCGTGGCGATTTCCTGATCGAAGTTTCATTGATGGTAGATGTTGGTTTGATCGGTTTGCCTAACGCTGGAAAGTCCACCTTGCTCAATGAACTAACTAACGCGAAGTCTCGCATTGGTGCTTATCCATTCACTACCATCGAACCACACCTTGGTGACCTCTATCGTTTTGTTTTAGCCGACATCCCAGGTCTTATTTCTGGAGCAGCTTCTGGAAAAGGGCTGGGTCATAAGTTCTTACGACATATTTCACGTACTAAAATGCTCCTGCACTTAGTTTCTCTAGAGCACGAAGATCCAATTTCTAATTATTATACAATTCGTGATGAGTTATCTGCTTATGATAAAAGTTTGATAGAGAAGGAAGAATGGATAATTTTGACCAAAAAAGACCTTGTAGAGCAAGGTTACATTAACTCTATAGTCGAGAAGCTTGCCAAAACTGAAAAACGTGTGCTTGTTTTGGGACAAAATGACCCAGAATCATACAAAGAGTTGAGTGATGAGTTGGTTAAATATTTACGTCGCTCGGAAGAGTAGGGCAGACAGTTCTTTAATGCTGAAAAAACAGCCCTTAGGGACGCTCCTAGTTTGGTCTCAGGTTGGTTTAGACTTTAGAAACGAGGCAAGATTCTAACCTTGTCAGGCCCAGGGACCAGTGTACAATGACAGTCGCATCTATTGTGTCGCTAATTTTTTAATAAATAATTTGATTAAACATGCCCTACACGCCAACGATTGGACTTGAAGTTCATGCAGAATTAAAAACAGACAGCAAAATGTTTTGTGGCTGTAGAAATGAACCCCATGGTAGCGAACCTAATACTCATACGTGTCCTGTCTGTATGGCACACCCAGGCACGCTGCCGGTTCCAAACGAAAGGGCAATTGAAATGGTCCTCATGTTTGGCCAGGCTGTTGGAGCGACTACTGCTACCTACTCTGAGTTTGATCGAAAGAACTATTTCTATCCCGATATACCTAAGGCGTATCAGATCAGTCAGTACAAGTTTCCATTTCTCAGTGCAGGAGAGCTGGAAGGAGTTGCCCTTACTCGAGTACACCTAGAAGAAGACACTGCTCGCAGTCAGCATGATAAAGGAGAAGGAAGTCTGGTTGATTTTAACCGTGCCGGTGTTCCTTTGATGGAGTTGGTAACTGAGCCAGTGATACACGATTCCGAGACAGCCGGTAATTTTGCTCGTGAACTTCAACTTTTGCTGCGGACGCTCGGAATATCTGATGCAAATATGGAACGTGGAGAAATGCGGGTCGAAGCAAATATTTCGGTTAGTAAAGTTGCTGGTGAGTTTGGTACAAAAGTCGAAGTCAAAAACCTAAATTCATTCAAATCAGTCGAGGCTGCTATTGAGTACGAGATCTCTCGGCAAATTGAACTTCTGGAAAGTGGGGGGTCTGTTACTCAGGAGACTAGGGGATGGGATGAGAACAGAGGCAAGACATTCTCACAGCGATCCAAGGAGACAGCAAAGGACTACCGCTACTTCCCGGACCCAGACCTACCGAAGATTATCATTCGAGAACACAGTACCTTTTCACCATCTCGGTTAGCCGAGAAAATGCCAAAATTGCCTGAAAATAAAAGGCTAGACTACAAAAATCTCGGCTTAACGAGTGACACGATTGAGACTATAATTTCGCAGTCAGAACTAGATACTTTCTTTGCTCAGATTGTTGATGTTGCTGATTTATCGCCTGAGGTGGTCAAGCATGCTGCCAACTACTTAGTATCAGATGTCGTATCTGTTTTGACGGATGCTAATAATGACCTCGCAGCTCTTAGTCTCGATCATTACCTTGAGTTAATGCGGTTGCTTGCTGACAGAAAAATTGGTTCTAGAGTAGCCAAGGATCTATTGCCTGATTTATTTGGTTCTAGTAAATCGCCGCTTCAAATAGCAGAAGAAAGAAACTTGCTTCAAGTGTCTGATGAAGCATCATTGCAGCCAATTATCGATGAAATAGTGCGTGAGAACGAAGAGGTGGCGGCAGAGTATAAAGCTGGAAAGGAAGCGGCGTTACAGTTCTTGGTTGGTCAAGGTATGAAGAAAACTAAGGGTGCTGCTAATCCTGGTTTACTAAAAACATTACTAGAAAAGTATTTAAAATAAACGTTATCTCGTTTTAACGAGCAGTAATACACTCCCGCAAGGAGTGTGTTTTTGTTTAGTCTGATACAATTGTGTCAAGGTATGGACAAGGTGGTTCTTGATGGGATTGAGTACGTAAAGGCAGCTGAGGCAGCCAAGGAGTTTCGCTATACCTCTGATTACGTTGGACAACTTTGTCGCTCCAAAAAAATAGCTGCTAGGCTGGTAGGTAGAACTTGGTATGTCAACCTTGATTCGCTACTAAAACACAAGAAAAATCGTCACAGCAAAGATAGGAAGACAGCAACAGAGCAAGGAATAAAGACGACACCACCAGTGGCGCCTGTGATTAGCAAATCATCTGTAAGGAGGGTGGTGGAGCCAGTGCTAAAGTCTAAAACAGTAAAGCGCTTACAGGTAGACAGTAAAACCAGTCCAAATGAAAGGATTTTAAAAGTCACCTATGAGCCAGATGAGGAAGCGCTACTGCCTACAATCACCAAAAGAATCCTGCCTAAGCCTAAAAAACTTCGAGTGGATCCAGCCGGTGCCAAGAAAGTGCGGGTGTCTGGTAAGCGCTCAGCTCACTTATTTAAGGCTGGTGAGTTACCAGAAGTAGCTCTTTCGGGCACCCTAAAAATAGCCGAGATTGAGGCAGAAACTGAAACGCCTGATTTAAGTAATAACAAGCAAAATAAAGCTATATCGGAAAAAACAGAAAATAAAACCAAGTCTGCAGATGAGAAAAAGACTAAAAAAGTCCAAGTCCAGCTAAGTAGAATACAACTGCCACACACGAGTGAATCGGGTAGTAAGACCGTCGAACGACCTGTTGCATTTAAAACGCCAATCGCTAACAAGAATGAATCATTAGCAGATCACGAGCTGGCACCAGATTTATCGACAATCAGCACATTTACTCCAAATAGCGTTCGTGAGCAAGTTGCACCTGTTTCGCCGCTTGTCGCCTATGCTCCATTGGTCACAACGCTAGCAGCGATTCTTATTGTGATAGCTATTTTTTCGGCTAGTAGCGCTGTCACGGTGTCGCCTGATGAAATTTATCGTTCTGAAATCGTTTTGCAAGTTGCAAATTTACTCGAAGTCCTACATCAGTAGAAATTTTGATGAAAGTTTGCCCTGACTTATACACATTATCCACAGTGCTCTATATCCGGGATAGTTTTATAATTAAAGCTAAATCGGTATGTCGACAGCAATCGAGATAGATGGGCGAGCGTTGTATCCCATCAAGGAGGCAGCGCAGGAAACTTCCTACTCCCGTGACTACGTCACGCGGCTTGCTCGTGAGGGAAAAATAACTGCCACCAATGTTGGTCGCCAGTGGTTCATCGATCTCGAGTCACTAAAAGCTTACGCAGAAAGTGCATCTCTTGAGCAAGAGATACGTCGCCGGCAGTTGAGTGAGGATCGTAAGCTAGAGAGAGAGGCCAGGCAGGCAATACGACGTCGACATACGCTACATCTCAAGAGAGCTCGCACATTAGAAACGCGTTCAGTGGCGGCTGCTTCTCTGGTGCTGAGTTTTGGGTTACTCGGTGGTTTACTGACATATCAATTGATGACGTATTCGGCGGCCCCAGTAACTACTTCGATTGTGGCGGTTCCATCAGAGTCACAACCAGCCCAGCTAAGAAAAACAACCCAAGTCAGACAGGACAACTCATCTGCTGTAATCGCTAGCGAAACAGCAACTCGAGTCGCGCAGACTTCTTCGGTGGAAGAAAGCGCTCTTGTTGCTGATCACAAAACCGCCTCAATAGGTAAGGTGGAAGAGGGGATTTTGTTGTTGCCGGGCGGAGTGGCTAGTGCTAGCGCAACGCAAATGTTTTCTGATCCGGTGTTGGTAAGAGAGAAGACTGACGGTTTGTTGGAGGTGGTACGGGTAGATGAGTTTGGTCGAGCGGTTGGTAACGCTGTGCCGTTCGTGGTGGTGCCTGTTGATCAGTCTAACGAGGGAGCGAGATAAATAATATGACCGGTACTCGCTTCACAAATCTGTTCGTTCCTCTACTCATTACTATAGTAATGAGTGTTGGTCTCTTCGTGCAACCATTAAAAGCAGAGCCCACCCCCACCATCAACTACCAAGGTAAGCTCACCAACGCCAGCGGTGTCGCGGTACCAAATGGTACATACAACATGCGCTTCTACCTCTATAACACTACCGGAGGCGCTACCACCTCAGCCATCTGGACCGAAACCCTCACTAGTACCAACCGCGTCCAAGTCACCAACGGTCTCTTCTCAGTGATGCTCGGTTCTACCTCTGCTCTCACTAGTATTAACTTCAACCAACCACTCTACCTGGGGGTAGAGATTGGTGGTACTGGAGGATCACCAACCTGGGATGGAGAAATGTCACCAAGAAAAGCTCTGGGCACCGTACCAGCCGCCTTCGAAGCCTTTAAGCTCGGTGGAGTAGCTTCATCATCTTTCTTACGCTCAGATCAGTCAGACACTATGAGTGCTACAGAATCCAATACCCTCCTTACCATCCAACAGAACGGCACTGGTGACATCCTTAATCTCTTTGATGGTGGTACGGAAGTCTTTACGGTGACTGATGGGGGGAATGTGGGGATTGGGACTAGTACACCAGAGGTAAAGCTCCATGTGTATAGTAATGAAAACTCCACCGCTAATCTTTTTACACTGCAAAATTCTAACTCAGGAGCGCTTGGTTCTACAATGATGACTTTGAGAAATAATCTAGGAGACATTGGTACTATCAGTACCTACTCTTCAAATAATCTTATGTCACCACATTTCGCCTCTCGCTTTGTCTTTATGTCCCACAGTATAAACAGTACGGGTATTGATTTGGTATCGCGTGGAGCAGCTGGAGACATTCGTTTCTATGCTGGTGGTATGGGTACAGGAAACGAGAGGATGAGACTGAGTGCGACTGGTAATCTGGGTGTGGGAACGACTTCACCAGCGGCTCGTTTGGCTGTAGATGGCAATGCCTACATTACTGGTAATATCAGTGGTGCTACTTGGACCGGTAACCAAATCACCGACGCTTACATATCTGATTCAATCACTGCGAATGGTTATTTATCTTTGTCTAATTGGTATGCAACCACTACACACGCCAATCTCGCATCTCTACCCAGCCTCACCATTACAGAGGCACAAATTTCGGATCTAAACCACTACACCTCCGCCGACTTCCTGACTGA
The DNA here is from genome assembly GCA_041589935.1 of Minisyncoccia bacterium. Classification (GTDB taxonomy): domain Bacteria; phylum Patescibacteriota; class Minisyncoccia; order Phycocordibacterales; family UBA918; genus OLB19. Next base: position 775 of record JBFHUT010000031.1, on the reverse strand, counting down.
CTTTCAAGCGACCACCACTGACGGTCTAGCTGAAGGATCCACCAACCTTTACTCCCAGTGGGACACCTCAGGTGGTAATATCTCATACACTACTGGCAATGTTGGCATCGGCACTACCTCGCCACGCGCAAGCTTTGAAGTGACGGGTGCTGGGGCAGGTAGCTATGTTGGTGGTTTTCCGGCCTTGCAGGTATTAGCTGTCAATAGCGATGCTGCCTGGAATCTTATTTACGGAAACAAAACCTTGTCGGAAAATAACTGGGTAGCTAACTGGTTATCAAACAGTGGGACTTTGTATTTTGGTGACGCCACCAATGTATACAGTCTTGGTATCGATCCCAACCTAGGTCGGGTTGGTGTGAACGCTCAAGATCCCGAAGTAACTTTGCATGTTAGAGGTATCTCTAATAATTACCCAACTCTAAGATTAGACAATCCGAATACAAACCTCACAAACGGTGGCTCGTTAGGAAATATTGATTTCTGGTCATCTGACACTAGTAATACTGGAGTGCAGGCTCGTATTCAAGCAACTGTGCCAAATACCAGTTCTCCGACCGGAGAACTCCGTTTCTTTGTCGGTAACGACGCTGTCACAGAGGCGCTTACTATAAAAGATTCAGGTAACGTTGGCATCGGCACCACCTCCCCGTACGCCAAGCTTAGCGTCGGCGGCAACGCCGTCGTAACCGGCACTCTCACTACCACCAACTTTAACGCTACCGGTAACATCTCTGCCCGTTACTTCACTGCCACTGATGCCAGTGCCACTAGT
>JBFHUT010000030.1:0-11316 GCA_041589935.1 Minisyncoccia bacterium | reverse complement strand
TACCACCACCACTCCCGCTAATATAGCCAGAATTGCAATCACCAAAAGGATTTCAATTAGAGTGAATCCTGAATTCTTTTTTTTGAATAGGTCCATAAAAAATCGATGATTTACAAGATCAGATAATTTAATTATACAAATTAGACTAGTCAAAAAATTAAGATATCCCCTAGCGGACAGCGGTAATAATTTGTGATAATTCTGCCCCAGGAGATGTTACTGACACCCGACCACTGGACGTAGCCTGCAACCAATAACCCGTGCCGTTAGCGTGACAAGCCGTAATCCCAGAATCACATCCTGGATCAATCGGAATTGACACTAGGTACTGCAGATCATCAGTGAGGTCGGACAAATCATACAAGTCAGTACAGTCCGTAATGCCGGTGGCACAAATTTCTTTGTTTTCAGTCGTAAGCCCAGTAGGAAAATTACCGTTGTTGTTTGCAGCATACTGGTGGAGTGCAATCAAAATCGCATACACATCAGTGACACGCTCTGAATTACGAGACTGAGCAAAGTGACGAGCTGGATTAATAGCCGCCAGCGTAACAGCAATTAATATGGACAAAAGCGCAATAACAAATAAAACTTCGATGAGAGTGAAAGCTTTTTTACTAGTTGAATGATGAGTAGTCATGACTATTTTCTAGACGTAATTCTTCATTGCCCAGACCAAGAATCCTAGAGCACCGAAAAACACAACTAGTATAAAGGATGTTTTAACGGTACTAGCCTTGGATTTTTTACCAGAAGAAACATTTTTAGATTGGAGCCCCTTCTCTAGAATAATTTTAACTAACTTTTTCATCTGAACTCGAATGAAATGATATAGGTCTGCTAGTGACCTTATACTTTCCAGTGTCACTCCAGCCTTTCGTACCTCAGTCATTTCCTTATTGTACTGAGTAAGAAGATTAATTTGACTAAACTTTGGATCATTTGCTGATAGCGCCAGACCGATCACTCCACTAAGCTGCTCAGGTCTGTCCCCCTTAAGTATTCGCTTAATGCCATCAATTTTTTGTGTATCGTCTACCAGAACCGCAGGCACCCCCACCTGACTCGCGATGTAATCACTAAGGCCAGGCATTTCTTTAAGACTGCCGCATATAGTGATTTGCTTTATTGTCATGGCTGCGTGTTTTTCTACGTAGCCTTTTGCTTGCAATACCTTATCTATGACAGGACCTAAGCTATCTTGAAGTAATTCAGAAAATTTTTTATTTTTTTTCTGTTTAGCAGCAAGACCGTGCGTCATTAGTAAATCACGCACCTCCTCAAGAGGTAACGATAGATACTCTGACAAATGTCTAACGATCGTTTCACTCCCCCGCCGGACTACCACCGATAAGTTTGGCACCACATCAACCCCATAGACCCCAATAATGGTAGAATTGTAGTCCGTATCAAGTATGATATGATCCTCTTTCATCGGCGGATCAGATAAATATGTTCGTCCAAGAGCAAACAACTCTCCAGCCACGTAGACTATCGTGAGTCCGGCCTGAGAAAAGACACTGACATAGTTTTGCAAATCTGTTTTCTGTATACCTGTAAAGGTTACATGTTTCACACCCTCTTCTTCTGCTACATGCTGCGTAGAGTACAATAGTTCTAGTTTATAGGGGATGATCTTTTGCGCTTGTTCATTAACATATGTCTCTATTTCATCATCAGGGATATCTTTTGGAATGGTCACGTGATAAGAAAAGAGATGCCTTTCTGGCACGCATAATGCTACTCGTAGGTTTTCTTTTTCTGTGTTTAGCTTGATTGGTTTAGTATGAGACAATAACTTGTCTAAGGCTTTGATAAATAGATCCTGGTCACAGACCATCCCCTGCTTAACAACACCTGGCTCTACATCAGCCTTACCGTAGACAGCAACAGTTTTCTTGTCATCTTCCAGTCCCAGCAACAGGATAGACTGATCACTGACGTCAATGGCAACAATTTTTGTTTTATCTAACATGTTTTAAAAATCATTCACTCGCCTGGTTTCAGTTATTGTCATTACCGGACTGATTTCACTGATCCTTTCTTCCAACCTAAAGCTATATGGACCAACTACACTTTCCACCTTGACCAATCTATCAGAGTTCCCTTCACCAGTAACCGGCAAAATTTCGCAAACCGTATCACCTATCAGTATAACCTCATCACCAGCGTAATCTAAGCTCCGAATTAACTCCATCCGGGCATAATCAAGACAGCCGTAAGCTGCTTGCCGGACGACTTCCCTCTCACTAAGAGATACACTGACGTTAGAGCTAGTGACCGCCCGAGTCGCTAAGCTCACTGTTATAAACAAAAACACCGCTGACAAAATAAGAACCGATGATAAGGCTATAAAACCTGAATTGAATTTCTTTTTTATCATGGATAAGAAAGATTATTAGTGAAAGAAACAGAGGTACTAGCGGCCAACTCAGAACGATTACTCACATTAGCTAACTCCATCACAAAAGTCACATTTAGCGACTCTGTACTACTGCTCTGCGTCACATTTGTGAAGATGATTTCTGATAAACTCACAGCCTCTCCTGATAATTCCATAGGCAGATTACTGCCACTTTGTGACCACAGACTACCCTCTTCCAACCACAACACAAAAGGATCTAAATCAGGATCAGACACCTCTAAAACAACTGTGGAAGAGGCCTGACCTGGTAGTGGAGACAAAATCGACCCAGACTCACTGATGGCTTGTTTAATTTTTTCAGTTATAAACAACGTGTTATATTGCAGCTCCTCATCACCATCAACTGCCAGCATGCTAGACAATACATGCAAGCCGACACCCGCTATCAAATTTACTATCACGACCAACAAACTAAGATACAAAATTGTCTCCACTAAAGTGAATCCTGCCTGCTTAGTGTGATAAAAATTTCTCATAGTCATAACTAATCGGCTATATAAACCTTTCTCTTACTTCCATCCTGCAAACCAAATTCCATGACAAAGTTAGACCCTGACACGTCACCATCAAACAACACTTCGTCTATCTGCACCGGACCGCCTCCAATAGTAAGCAAATAATCAGCTATATCGATGTTCTCCCCAGAAGAGATGGGTGAAGTGGTAGCGGCAGAAAACACCTCCGTACCACCGATAGTTACCCCTAATAAACCCGCCCCTCCTGACCAAGACACTTTCATGTCACTAAGTAATCTTGACTCATTGACGGTGTTTTCAATATTTATACCAACCAACTTTGTTCCGGTTGCCGTAGTAGTAGCAACTGAAATATCAAGTACCAAGTCACCAGCTTCTCCGTTAGTTTGCTGCCAGTTACTAAAATACGTCGTATACGAAGACGTAGCTACTGAGTCGCCTCGTACAGTCCAGGTTACTTGTGAGATTACCTGTTTCAAATCCTCGTCAACCTCAGTAATAAACAAACGTCGCTCATAACCAGCAAATACCGTCGTGCCAGTACCCAACTGCCAGGCCCCCTCCGACAGACTCAACCCATAACCACCAACCGGCAGAGCATCAAAACCAGTGTCGATTATGGTGCGCGCAGCGGCCAGACCCTCGGCCGCCAGCATTCGAGCTACATCAGCTTCTCCAGCTTCAGAAAAAGAGCGTCTAGCATCAATCACCAGATAGCCGATCGCAACCACGCCAACCGTAAAGACAGATAGCGCCACCATCAACTCGATGATTGAGAAGCCGCTGTTTCGATTGTGCTTATACCTAACCATGATGATCACGGACTAATTAACCCGGCAGAATTTATATTTATAGTGCGCTGTCGTTCGCCATAAGACAAAGTAACGGTCCCGGTAGCTGACGGCATACCCACCCATCGCTCAAACACCACCTCAGTCAAACCAGTAACTTCAACTGCTGAGGAAACTGGGAACACAGTGTCCTCGGTAACTGTCCTACTACCGTAGCTATCACCTTGAAAAACTACAAATTCTCCCTCTTGCACACTCACCCCAAATGAATCGTTATTTTTTCCACTCAGAGCACTACTTTGTGCCAGGCGCAAATTACTAACTAGAGTATTTGTTGCTTCCGTCAGTAATTGTGCTCGATAAAAGGACATTCCGATCGGCATCACAAATAACATTACGATAAATGTCAGTGTCATCACCAACATAATTTCAATTAGCGAAAACCCCTTAACGAATATTACCGGTGAGCTCATAGATTGGCATAATAATGGCAAGCGCTACAAAGCCGACAATCAATGCAATAAATACCAAGACCACTGGCCCAATTACCGTCGGCAATTTTTCCGTTTGCACATTTACCTCTTTCTCATAAAAATCAGCCAGATATTCGAATGACTGTGTTAGCGAGCCGGTACTTTCTCCCACTGCCACAATACTGATCATCATACTCGGAAAAATACTTCTAAATTGTTTCATCGACTCTGACAAAGTGTTTCCACGCACCAGGCTTTTACCCACTTCGGACAGAGTATCCTCGTAAGAAATGTGGGTAATAGATTTAGTCACTATTTCGACTGAGTCATTGATCGACAACCCACTATGCAGCAATGTACCGAACAACTGCGTGATTAGTGCACACTGATAATTGACTATCATTCTGCCAACAAAAGGTACTCTTAGGTAAAAGGCGTGTAATCTTTTTTTGACGAACCTGAATCTACCCACAAACCACAGCCCAAAGCCACCCACTAGCAGACCAATAATCGTGGCTAGCCAATAATCCTGCACCCAGACTGAAGCAGCCAAAAGCAACTTAGTAACGACTGGCAGTTCCATCGAAAAACTATTAAACAGCGGTACCAACTTAGGCAGAATAAAAACCGCTAGGCTTCCCCCTAGCAAGAGTGCCGCACTTAATACCAACTTAGGATAAGTAGTAGCCGCTTTTATCTCACGCCTCATATCGGCACTACGACCCAGCCAATCAGCCAAAAACTGTAGGTTGTTTTGTAGAGTACCGCTCTCTTCCCCAGCTTTGATTAGACTCACAAAAATTCCCCCGAACACTCGTGGTTCCTTAGCAAAGGAGAGCGAAAGTGGTGTACCGTTTTCTACATCAACTCGCACTCGAGTAATAATCTCCGCAAATCGTCTCGAATTACTTTGTTCGGCCAGTTCTCCCAAAGCTTCATTGATGGAAATGCCACTCTTAAGCATGACCGCTAGGTTTTTAGCGAAATCAACCCGTTCTTGAATTGAAATAGATTCAAACATATTTTTAGCCGCCAGCCACCTTAACTACCTCATCGATAGTAGTAGAACCATTTAAAGCCTTCTGCAAGCCATCTTGCAACATCGGAACCATCCCTTCTTCGAAGGCCTTAGCTGCGATCACATCTGCCGACTCTTTTCCTGTCACGAGCGGTCTGATATTTTCACTAACCTTAAGGACTTCGAAGATACCCATCCGCCCACTAAAGCCTGTGTTTTGACACACTCGACACCCTCTTCCTTTGAATAACCGTAACTGCTCTAGTTTTTTACCACCAGAAACAATCTCTATAGTTTTCAAAACTATCTCATTCTGACTAATCAAATCAATCTCCTGCTCAGTCAATACATAACTCTCCTTACAATGAGCGCAGATCTTTCGCACCAGGCGCAGAGAAATAATCAAATTTACTGATGAAGCAATCAAGAAAGGCTCGACTCCCATTTCTATTAAACGCGGGAATACGGTAGCAGCATCATTAGTATGTAAAGTGGAAAGCACTAAGTGACCAGTCAAGGCTGAGTTAACAGCAATATCTGCCGTCTCCTCATCCCGGATCTCTCCTACCATGATCATATCTGGGTCCTGACGCACTATAGACCGAAGACCAGTTGCAAAAGTAAGGTTTTTCTTTGGGTTTACTTGAGTTTGCTGCACTCCCTCAATACTGTACTCTATTGGATCTTCGATGGTCATGATATTTACCTCTGGACTATTTAGCTTCTCTAATACAGCATACAAAACGGTCGTCTTACCTGAACCGGTCGGACCTACCGTCAAAATCATTCCGTGCGGATCCTTAATAGCTCCTGATACTTTCATATAATCTCTACCGCTCAGTCCAAGATTTTCCAATGAAAACCGATGCGACTCTGAGTCCAAAAGTCGCATCACCACATTTTCACCATCAGACACAGGAAGAATTGACACTCGCACATCAAAAACACTCTTGTCATGTTGATACTCGAAGCGACCATCTTGAGCAGCAGCATGTTCATCAGTCTGAATATGCGACAGGATCTTAATTCTAAAGACCACCTTTTCGTGCAGACTCTTTGGGTAGCGAACTGCTACATGAAGCACTCCGTCAATTCTAAATCTAATAGCAACTGAATCTTTAAGTGGTTCAATATGAATATCGGAAGACCGATTATCATGAGCATACTCTAAAAACAAATTTACTAGCTGTACCACACTTCCATCCTCAGGATTTTCTTCGCAAAGATTGATTAACTTTTGAATCTGCTCCCGCAAGTCTCCCTTATAGTACTTTAGTGCTGTATCAATTCCTCGCTCAGTCGCATATGTAATAGTAGGTTCTTTCCCGGTCTTTTTTTCCAATAAGCGAAAGAATTCGTAATTATCGACTTTTTCAGTCGCTACATGAACTGAGTCTTCAGTTACTTCATACACAACCGCTCTTTGTGATCGAGCTACTATTTCAGGAATAATCTCAACACTTTCTTCCTTCAACACTCGATCTTGTAAATCAATAAAATGGCAGTCGAAATAATCTGCAATTGTACGACCCAGATTGGCGTCACTAATCAACCCCTCGTTGAGCAATTCATCCGCCAGAGATACACCCTTCTCCTCAGCTGCTTGATAGGCACTTACAAATTGATCTTCAGTCAAGTGACCCGGTGGCACGAGCATTTCTCTATACTGTTCTTGTGAAATTTCCATAGGAACAAGAAACCGGCATGGCCGTTCTTTAAATCAAGTATACCTCACCACTTTGACCGGCTTTGACCGGCTTGTTGATTTACTTCACTGGAAAACGCCAATTCTTATGAGTCTGAACAACTCCCCTTACTAGGCTAAGATAAGACCCTTGAATTATGAGTGATACTGAACCACTTTGGCATGACTTATACTTCACCTCATCGATCACTCCAATCGGGTGCACTTCCACCGCCGTACCAACAAAAAATGCTTCGTCGTATCGCTTAATATCGACAGGCTTTATGTCTTTTTCAATTACCTTGTACCCTAGCTCATTAGCTAGCTTCATGATGGTAGCGCGGGTAATACCCGGCAAAATTGAATGTGGTTTTGGGGTGTAGATAGTTTTTCCTTTCACAAAGAAAATGTTTTCTCCTGGTCCCTCAGCAATATTTCCTTTATGATCTAGCAACAAGGCTTCATCTGCCTTCAACCTTCGCGCCTCAAGGCCGGCCAAGACAGAGTTGAAGTAGTGACCGGAGACTTTAGCTGTCATGTCACCCGACTCAGGGTGCAGGCGCCGCGTCTTTACGATTCGCACTTTAGTATCGTGACTCTCAAGATACTTACTCCACGACCAGACAGCAATAGCCACGTGCACTGCAAGGTTCTTCGGCAACAAGCCCATCCTTTCTCCGTAATAGACAACCGGTCGGATGTAACACTCCTCGAGTTTGTTTTTCTTAATAGTCTGCAGTATAGCCTCGGTAACCTCTCGTTGTGTATACGGCACTTTCATCCCCATTACTTTAGATGAGTGAAATAACCGCTGTATGTGATCCTTTAAACGAAAAACAGCCGGTCCAGATTCAGTCATATAACACCTAATTCCTTCAAACACCCCTGTGCCATAGTGTAAGCTATGGTTCAAAAAGGGCACTATGACTGATTCCTGAGTTTTGAGTTGGCCGTCGTGCCAGATGTAGGTTTTTTGTTTATTTTTCACAATTTGCATTGTACCACTTACTTAAAAGTCAAAGTGATACACTAGTTAGTATATGAAACTATCAACCATCCTATTTGTTGTTGGCTTGCTGTTTTTTGGTACCAATATTACTCACGCCCACTACCCATCCGTAACACTAGACTACATCGATGGTACACCTGTCTCACCTTACGGTGTCTCACTCGACATTACATTCTTTCCTTACACTCTAGACTTAGAGGGGACCGTATCTCACGAGGGTGAAAAAAATCTTAAAGACATTGTACTCTTTGCGACAATTAATGGTGAACTGATTTATGGACCAGAACCACTAAACGGCCGAGGTAATAACACCACTACCCACTACACGATCCCTTGGACTATAGAAAGCTATGGTATTTACCAGATAGCCATCACCGCTCTCCACCGTGATGATTCAATCTATAGTAGCACTGATAAAAACTGCAAAGCAGCCACGGCCATTACCGCCGCATATCTAAAAGAAACTGGCCAGTCTAATAAAAGTAACGACTCCAATACTATCTCAGAAGTAGCTAAAGAAACCGGTAAAAACGGAACCCTAGCAGCACAAGACAAGTGTCAGACCGGTTATAAAACTGAAGCAATCTCGTTTACACTCGATCTTCTCAACCAACAATAGTTTGTTGACAAAAGACACTTTGTACGTCATTCTAGGCGTGGCCTTGAGGTCTTTTTTATTTTTCATCTTTTTTTCAACCATACGGAGTGTTAAAAATGAGAAAAACGTTCTTTGGAGGAGCTGTTGCTCTGTTTCTGTTGATGTTTGGAGCAACCCAAGCTGTTTACGCAGTGACAATCGAGTTGTTGGGAGTCGGTGACTCCCAAGTTCGCAGTGGTGCATATGCAGGGCTATATGACCTGCAGATCAACGGCACTGAGACTATTGAAGGTATGTGCAATGATTTCGACACTAGTATCAGCATTGGTCACACCTGGGAAGCTGGGGTCTATACCTACACCGACATCCAAAACGGTGCGCCGGTGAAGTTTGCCGCCGACGGTATCGAAAAATACAGTCAGGCAGGTTGGCTATTCAGCCAATTGTCCACTGCAACATTATCGCAACAAGCTGACATCAACGTGGCGATCTGGAAAATTTTTTCCAGCTCTACCATCACGATGAACACTGTCGCGACCGCCTACTACAACGACGCCACCAGCGGCTTGCATGACAACTTCAACTTCGACGGCATTATGGCTGTACTGACACCCAATCCCCTCAGCGCTAGTCAGGAAAATCTGATCAACGCCGTGCCGGTACCCGCCGCTGCCTGGTTGTTTAGTTCCGGCCTCATTGGCCTGGTCGGTGTCGCTCGCCGTAGAAAATAGCTCCACCCACCTCCATTGCGGGACACACCAGTGTCCCGCTTTTTAATACACACATTCCACCTGGATTTATTTAGTTAATAACACTCTTGTGTTTAAAGGTTAGATATGACATAAATATATGTGTATATTTTGCTCCTTTATGTATCTCTTATCTAAATAATAGATACAAATTTACTGGTTGAATAATTAAAACTGTATGGAACAAAATCAGCTACTACTAATTGAAGATGAGAAGGATTTGTCTGACGCTCTTAAAGAGAACTTGGAATTAGAAGGCATTAAGGTTCTGCAAGCATTTGACGGCATTGAGGGGATGAAAGTAGCCCTGGCTGAGAAACCCAGACTAATCTTGTTAGACCTCATGATGCCAAACATGGACGGAACCACTTTTCTGAGAGAACTACGGACAGATAAGGAATATGGAGCTAGCGCTCGAGTGATCGTGTTGTCAAATGTAGCCGAAAAGGAATCTGTGGATGAAATGGTACGCTTAGGAGCACTAGATTACATTATTAAAACTAACTGGAGCCTGCAAGAGCTCACTGACCAAATTAAAACCCTAATGGTTTAGTTATATAAAAGCGCTTACTTTTAATTATTTACCAGGTTTAATTAAGAAAGCCCCTATCGACCTTCTCTTTTTTAGATAATTAAATCAATAGGGGTTTTAAGTTGTAAGCGGTACAGACACGTAACTATATTCGGTAAATAGGTATTTCTCTGCCCGCTCTTTTTGTTCTTCCAAAGCACAAGATTCGTGATAGGAATGGAGTTGTCCATCTTCTCCTATCATCACTGCATATTTTTCAGTTGAAACTTCTTTGTCACAGCCTTTCCGATAACACATCTTGCCATGAATTCTAATGTGACACATAACAACCTCCTTCCATAAATGCATCCACATATGGATCTATATAACATCTCACCGTATATAAATTAAAGTACTATAGTTAAATTGTGTCAAATAAGTTATCCTCTCCTCCAACGTCTAATATAGAAAACATATTATATTTTATTACACTATGCTTACTCATATCGACACCTCTTGGAAGATGATCGGAAAAATCCTAAGGCATTTTGAGATCATAATCGTACTAGCTGTCTTGGTCGGGATCGTAGCTTTCGCCTACGAAAGTTTCAATGTACTTATTCATATGGACTGGGCCGAATCAGACACCTACTTCCTCCTATTGCGCAGAATTTTGGCTTTAGCTATTGGTGTAGAGTTGATTCGCTTTATTCAAACTTTTGACATAAACACCTTACTCGAAATACTTATATTCTTGATGGCCAGACAAATCATTCTCATGGAGATGAATGAACACTACGAATATTTAATCGATGTGGTAATTGGCACAGCAATCTTTATCGGCTTACGCATCGCACTAAAATGGACACCTAGAGAGGTAAAAAATAAACCTTAAAAAAAGCCGCCCAATTGCAGGCGGCTTTGTTCATCATACAACATTCTATATCAGAGATCTTCTAGCTTCTTCAACAGATCTTCAGCAGCGTCACAGCGACCCAGCTGAATGTTACACTCATCAACAATAGCCTGCGCTTCTCTCTTCCTTTCTTCCCAAAAAGGTCGACGCTTGCGCAAAAATAAGGCTTTGTCGATTGGATCAGAAGGCTCCTCTTGCTTATCATGAGACATTCGTTCAAGTAGCATCTCACCCGCAAGATAGCCTCCTATTTTACTTTTACCATCAGAACGAAAAGGCGCAAGCCACCCAGCCGCAGTGAGATCTCTGGGCGTTTCTTGAAAATCTAGCTCTCGAAGAATCTTCCATAAAGTCTTACTACCAACCACTTTTCCCTTGTTGCCATTGATTTCTTTCTTAAAAAGACTAGCTAACTTATCAAATTTATCCACTTCTACCTCCGATTGGTAAATTCTTAATTCAAGTTCTTCAATAGTAATAATTTCCGAATCAACCTCATCTGGAACGAGAGTGTTTGTTCCCTCGTCACCAGACTCAGCTTCAGTAAAGATTAAGTCTTCGCAGTCTCTGAGAATTTTCTTCAAAACCCTGATTTCAACTGTTTTATTAAACACTGATAAACACTTCTTCTTAATCTGAAAAAAATCGGCATGCGAAATAAAAGGT
>JBFHUT010000029.1:0-11571 GCA_041589935.1 Minisyncoccia bacterium | reverse complement strand
GGGAGGAGCATGTTATTGCTGACGTGTTATATGGATACGCACAGGAACGTTTTGCTCGTCGGATAGCAAAGGCGATAGTCGAAAGAAGACGACACGAAAGAATTGATACTACTTTCAAATTGGTTTCAGTCATTGAGTCAGCTATGCCTAAGTTTGCTAGACGAGGGAAAATACACCCAGCAACTCGGAGTTTTCAAGCTCTTCGTATAGCAGTTAATGATGAGTTGGGTGTACTTGAGACCTTTATCAAAGACGGTTTCTCCGCACTTAGACCAGGAGGTCGCATGGCAATCATCACTTTTCACAGTATCGAAGATCGAGTCGTTAAGCATTCGTTTCGTGAACTTAAAGATGCTGACTTAGGAGTACTGACTCCAAAAAAACCGATTGTTCCGACTGCGGAGGAACTAAAAGAAAACCCTAGAGCACGTAGTGCGAAGTTAAGAATTATTACCAAAAATTGAATTGAAACATGTTTAACAATAGTCGCGACACAATTAAATATTCAAAAGTCACCATAGGCTGCATCGCTCTCTTGGTTTCGGCTGTAGTTGCGTATTTATATTTTTTAAATATGTCAGTAGTCCAGGTGGTACTACGAACTGAATTTACTCAACAACAAAATCAACTACATGCTGAGATTGCTTCATTGGAAGCAAAATACATAACTTCACAGCATCAAATTGCATCTAGGATAGCGGTCCTTGATGGGTATCAGAGTCAAGAGGAGAAAATCTTTGTATCCAGAGATCAGGCTAGTTTTGTACTAAGTAGCAACTAAATTGTATGAGTGGACGTAGGCAGTTAACGTTCAGAATTAGATTCGTATCTATTTTGGTTATTGCCGTTGCTTTGTTATTAATTGGACGCTTGTATCAGGTACAGGTTATTAATAGCTCGAGCTATCTAGAAAAGGCCGAGAGTCAGTATGTACATACTAAAACAGACTTGTATTCAAGAGGTTCTATCTATTTTACTACTAGAGAAGGGGAGTTGTTGTCAGCTGCGTCTATTCAATCTGGTTATGTGCTGGCTGCTAATCCTGCCCACCTTACACTTTCACAAGAAGAGTTTTGTCATTCCCTAGTAGATTATTTAGATGTCTCAGAAGAGAAATGCGTGGAGCGTATTTCAGTGCCTGGTAGAACATACGTTGAGTTGGCTGCCAGGCTTAATCAAGAGACGGCTGGTGTTATCGAAGAGTTAAACATCAGTGGTGCGATGCTCTATAAAAATCAGTGGCGCTATTACCCGGGAGAGTCATTATCTGCTCGGGTTATTGGTTTTGTTGGATATAATGACGATGGTATAGAATTGCGTGGAAAATACGGACTTGAGCGTTACTATGATGAAGTGTTATTTGAGGAAAGGCAGGTCATGTCGGTAAATTTCTTCGCTGAGTTATTTAGTAATTTAGGTGAAATGATCTATCGCAAGGCCGATGTGCAGACAGGTGATGTGGTGACAACACTCGAACCATCAGTATCACGAATGCTCGACAGCGTACTGTTAGAGACTAATGATCAGTACAGTAGCAAGCTTACGGGGGCAATTGTTATGGATCCTTACACTGGTGAAATTGTGGCTATGAATGCTGTGCCGGGATTTGATCTCAATGATCGTAGTGGGGCCACAATCGATCAGTTTGCTAATCCACTAGTAGAGGACGTATACGAATTTGGCTCTACCATCAAGGCTCTTACTGTGGCCGCCGGACTTGATTCTGGGGCGATTATGCCGTACTCAACCTACTATGATGGTGGAACGATAGAGTTCGATGGTTTTACAATCAGCAACTATGACGGTAAGGGGCGCGGAACGGTACCAGTGCAAGAGATATTAAATCAGTCACTTAATACAGGGGTGTCCTGGATTGTGGATCAGATGGGAAAAGATAAATTTAGGGAGTATTTTCTTAATTACAAACTAGGTAGTGAGACTGGCATTGACTTACCAAACGAATCATTTGGCTTAGTCGATAACCTCCGGTCGCCACGTAATGTTGAGTATGCTACCGCTTCTTTTGGACAGGGTATTGCTATGACTCCTATGGCTACTACTAGAGCCTTGGCTACCTTGGCTAATGGTGGAAAGCTGGTAACACCGCACCTGGCAAAGGAAATCAGGTATGACTCTGGTGAGGTGAAGGAGATTCGCTACCCGGAAGGTAAACAGGTGTTGTCTGAAGCTACCAGTGAGGAGATTTCTCGGATGCTGTCAGTGGTGGTGGACGATGCCTTAAGAGGGGGACAACTGGCCTTACCTAATCACACCGTCGGTGCAAAAACCGGTACCGCTCAGATACCAGATCCGGTCAATGGCGGCTATTACGACGATCGATATCTACACTCATTCTTTGGCTACTTTCCAGCTTTTGAGCCAAAGTTTATCGTTTTCATGTATACTGTAGAGCCACAAGGAGTACGTTATGCGTCTGAGACACTAACAGATCCGTTCATGAAAATTACCAAGTTTCTCATCAATTATTACTCAATTCCACCTGATCGCTAGAGCATGAAAGCTGCATTTAAAAAAATTGTAATTAAGATTCTAATTGCTGAAGCTGCGCTTCTATTGCGTCGACATAAACCTAAGATAGTTGCTATAACCGGTAGTGTTGGTAAAACATCAACTAAAGACGCTATTTATGCAGCTATAAAAAATAATATCTATGCTCGTAAAAGTGAAAAAAGTTTCAACTCAGAAATCGGTGTTCCGCTAACTGTGCTGGGGCTACCAAACGCCTGGAACAACCCAGTGATGTGGCTAGTGAATATCGTAGATGGTTTTTTTACTGCTCTTTTTTCAAGAAATTACCCTGAGGTCTTGGTGTTAGAAACAGGTATCGATCGGCCTGGTGATATGGAAGATCTAACGAAATGGATAAGACCAGATGTGGTGGTTCTTACTCGGTTACCTTCAGTGCCTGTTCATGTTGAGTACTTTTCTTCACCAGAAGCAGTTGCGGAAGAGAAGTTTAAGCTTGTAACGGCACTTCAACCTGATGGTGTGCTTATCTATAACAACGATGACAACCTTATAAAAGCCAGGCTGGGCGGAGTAAGGCAAAGGCAGATTGGTTTTGGTCGTTACCTGGAAACAAGTTTTACTGCTAGGGCTGATCGCATTGTGTACTTAGACGATCGACCAGTTGGAATTGAGTTTAGAATGCCTTGCCGTGGACAAGAACATAAGATTTTTGTTGAAAATACCATTGGTACCCATAACATATATTCATGTACAGCTGCTCTGGCTGTTGCTGACGAATTAAGTGTTCCGCTGCAAAACGCAGTCGAGTCGTTGCGTAGCCTAAAAACACCACCAGGAAGAATGCATATCGTACCAGGCCTTAAAGCATCCGTTATTATTGATGATACCTACAACTCATCTCCTACCGCGTGTGAACAGGCGCTACAGGCACTGAAAGAGCTTTCTTATGCTAAGCGAAAAATTGCTGTTTTGGGTGATATGTTGGAGTTAGGTAAATACGCGACTGAAGAACACAAGCGAATCGGATCGATTGTTCCTGGTGTTGCAGATGTATTACTTACCGTTGGCGTGAGAGCCAGACAGATCGCCGAAGGGGCCTTAAATTCTGGAATGAGTGAAAAGTTTGTTTTTCAGTATGACGATGCTGCCCGAGCTGGCCGGGAACTGCAGGCGCTACTAAAACCTGGAGATGTGGTGCTTGTTAAAGCTTCACAGGGAATTAGGGCAGAAAAAATAGTTGAAGAAATAATGTCTCACCCAGAAGATGCTGAAACGACCCTAGTGCGACAGGATAAGAACTGGAAGATTCTCTAGTATTTACATATATACTAAAGTGTGATATAATGTAAAGATGAATAGCAAGAAACTTTTTCTCAATTTAACCGCCATAACAATAATGGTAGCCCTTGTGGTGCCTCAGTTTTCTCTGGCGTCACAGGTATCGACGTATCAGCCTCGAACGACTAATGAGTTGATCGCCTATCTATATGGCCGGATAGCACAGTTACTAGAGATTCAACGAATGATCGAAAATGGTGGTACGGCTCCGGTTACTGCACCAGCATTTAATTTTGTTTCGGTCCATACGCGCTCTGCTTCAGAAGTTGAGGCAAACACAGCAGTGTTGCGTGGCGAAGTTTTTCTTTATGGTGATGTGACAGCGTCGGTTTGGTTTGAGTATGGCGAAGATGCTGACTTCTTGGATTTAAGAACACGCAAGGTAAGTGTCCGGAGTCTCTACGACAGAGCCGTTCGGGCAGAGGTGAAAAGTCTAGAAGACGAAGAGCGGTACTATTTTCGAATTGCGGCGGCAGATAGTCGAGGTAACGTATCGTATGGTGATGTATACGCTTTTCGTACTGATGAGGCAGATGAATAGTCACAGCATAACTCTCCCTTCTATAGCTTGTTGAGTAGTAACAGCCATGTGGTGTATCATGTGGCTGTTATGTTGAAGGTTAATGAAATAGCTCCTGAGTTTTCACTACCTGATCAAGCAGGTATTGTCCATACTTTATCAAATTATAAAGGTAAGTGGCTGGTGATTTATTTTTACCCCAAAGACAACACATCTGGCTGCACTAAAGAAGCTTGCGGGATTTCCGAAGTGTACGATGAGTTTAATCAGTTCGGAGTAGTTGTGATTGGAGTTAGTAAGGATTCTGTTGGGTCGCACAAGAAGTTTCAAGAAAAGTACAATCTACCGTTCACTCTTTTATCCGATGAAGCAACTGAAATGATCCAGGCTTATGGAGCCTGGGTAGAGAAATCAATGTACGGTCGAAAGTATATGGGTATTGCCAGAGTCACATACATTATTAATCCGGCTGGCAGGATAGTTAAGGTGTATGACAAGGTGAATCCTCAAGAGCACGCCCTAGAGCTGCTCGCAGATTTAAAAGAATTGTTGTAATTCAACAAATCACAATTTTTGAGGCCGCTTTTCGTAGACGGTTCATGATGGAGTGTCCAACCCCAGTGTCTTCGTAACTTTGGATAAATATTCTGTCTGGCTTATGGCTGTCCGCGGCGCGCAGGGCATAGTATATTCTGGGGGCTGCCTCTATTGGTGCAGCAGGGATTTGATAATTAAAGGGCAGTCTAGAAAAATCACCGCTGTGCCAAATAATTATAGTTTTAGAGTCGCTTATGCGATCAAGTTTTTCTTTCATCCGCTGGGTGGTTTTTGACTTGTCGCCGCAGAATAAAATAACTGGCGCTGAGGGTGAGTAGTGACGGTATTTCATGCCAGGTGAACGGGGTGTTTTGTGTTCTGATTCATAGACAATACTTGGAACGATCTCTTTAATTTGTTCTAAGGTTATTGATCCTGGTCGTAAGATCGTGGGTGGCTCAACGGTGCAGTCTACCACTGTTGATTCAAGACCGTATTCTAAATCACCACCGTCGATGATGAAGGGGATCCTATTAATCAGGTCTTCAATAACATGATCTGCGCTGGTTGGACTCACTTTACCAGAGAGGTTAGCTGAGGGTGCGCCTATCGGCGTGTTGGCGCTATTTATTATAGCTTGTGCAATTGGGTGACTGGGGAAGCGAACTACTACCGTATCCAAGCCAGCTGTCGTAACGGCCGGCACAGCCATATTCTTTGGTAAGACTAGACTGAGTGGTCCGGGCCAGAATCTATCCATGAGCTTTTCCGCTACTTCAGGTAAAGTACGGGCAACTTGTAGTAGCTGTTCACGCTTTGAAATGTGGACAATCAGAGGGTTATCAGCTGGTCTGTTTTTGGCAATAAATATTCTTTCCACGGCTTTTTTATTCATAGCATCAGCCCCAAGTCCGTAGACAGTTTCTGTCGGGAAGGCAACTAAATTACCTTGTTTAATGAGATTTCCAGCTCTGACAACAGCCTCCTTAAGCTCATTTGAGTTTGTTGGCCTGCTTATTTCCGTCTTCATGAACGTAGTGTGCCAGTGAATTTATAAAATTCAAGTATTCGACTATCCAGTTTTGCCGGTTTTACTGGTTGTTTCATAGTGTAAAATAATCATATGGACTCAAGTACAAAGAGAATTATTTTTCTAGGCGCTTTTGCTTTTGTACTAACGATAGTAGTGTTGGTGATTGTAATTAGACAATTGTTAGGAAACGATGATCAAACCACCGGTGAAATAACGTCTGAACAATTCGCCACTTTTCCAACCGGAGAACAGTTGGAAGTGGTTCCTGTTAGGGATGATGGTTCTGGAAACTCAATGAATCAATCAGAGATAAAATCAGTCTCAGATTCTGAAAGTATCATTGATGGGGGAGACGAAGATGTTCCGAGTGGCTACTCTTGGTCATCAAACTGGCAGGACGAAATTGTGTCTCATCGGGCTTCTGGTGGCTCGGCTACTGCTACTTACGCCCCATCAACTCGTACGGACAATTCAAACACCAAGACAATCACTCTGAGTGATTTGATTGCTCAAGGTCGTTTACCATCTGATTTGGCCGGTCTTGATCCAAATACACCGATTGCGAATGACCCAGCCTTTATTGATGCCTTCGTTGAATCTTATAACAACGGTATGAGTCAGATTGAGTCTTCTTATGATCAGGCCCAGAATTCTATTTATCTAAACATGACCGGTGACATTGCTGACTGTGGTTCATTTGAATTACAAGGAGACGAAGATGCGAGAGATCTTGATTCTGTGCCAGCCATAGCTTGTATGGGTGAGGCGTTAGCAAATAGTTGTGAAGCGTCAAGGATGGACGTTTCTTTGGACTCTGGTCAGACGGTAACAATGTACTTATACGAAAATCTCCCTGGTTCATGTGGTGTCGGTGTGGCCTTTGAGGGAGGGAAGACAATACAACTTTGTAGTGCTGAAAGGCTTCTAAATGAATTTACCGGCTTGCAACTTTCGTTTGCGCAGTGGAGTAGCGTAATTAATGATAAGCCTAGTGATATGTTTTCAGCCTTGTACTTTAGATTAACCTATGGCAACTCGAGTATTAATAGTCAAGATTGCTACTACTACAACATCCCGTAGATTATTATTCTTTTTATATTTTATCGATCAGCATTGTGTTGGTCGCACCCTGTGAACCAAATGGAATACCAGCACCTAATATAAAGGAGTCTCCTTTTTTTCCAAGTTTACGATTCAAGATGATTTTTCTAGCGGCCACCTGAGCTGTTTTCAGTCCTTTTACTTGTTTAGTGAGAACTGGTTCACATCCAAACACAACCAGTGTCTTGTTGTAGGTACTTTGGTGTGGTGTCAGGACTATTATTGGTACACAAGGTCGATGACGGGCAATCATCCTACTAGTGTGACCACTTTCGCTGAGAGCAACGATCGCCTTAGCGTTAACGGGTCGTACACTATGAGCGATAGAGTGAGTGATGGCATCACAGACTGTGAGAGTCTTAGCGGCTCGTCCAAGGTGCTGTTCAGTAAAGTATGGATCTTGTTCAATCTCAAGTGCTATTTGAGACATAATTTCGATCGCGTGGTCTGGGTGGGCACCCACGGCGGTTTCGTCAGAAAGCATTAAGGCGTCAGTGCCGTCAATGATGGCGTTAGCAATGTCGGTAACCTCGGCTCTGGTTGGAGTAGGGGCAATGCGCATAGAATCAAGCATCTGGGTAGCGGTGATAACAGGTTTACCAGCGGCGTTAGCTAGCCTGATTATTTTCTTTTGTAGTAGTGGTACTTTTTGGAGTGGCATTTCTATCGCCAGATCACCTCTCGCTACCATTAATACGTCAGCCACGTCAACGATTTCTTCGAGGTTTTCAATTGCTGTCTTAGTCTCTATTTTTGCCACAATAGCAACGTCTTTTTTGTCACCAATCAGTTTACGTAGTTGGATGATGTCTTTAGCAGTGCGAACAAAGGATAGGGTCACAAAGTCTACGTTCTGTTCGAGTCCAAATTTCAGATCCCTTTTATCCTTAGCGGTTAGAGAAGAAACAGACAAATTTGCGTCTGGCAGGTTTACCCCGCGCCGGCCACGGATGGTCCCGCCCACTTCGATCCTTGTGGTCACCTCGCTTCCTTTAATGTCCGTTACTAAAAGGCGTTGCTTACCGTCATTAAGATATATATACATTCCCACTGAGACCTCCTTAGGAAGCATTGGATAGTTCACTGATACACGATCAACAGTACCTGGGATTTTTTTTGTAGTCAGTACTAAAATATTACCTTTCTTCAGTGTCACTTCCTCAGTTATAAAGTCCCCGATTCTGATTTTCGGTCCGGCTAAATCCTGAAGAATAGCGAGTGGGCGACCACATTTTTTCGCAGCAGATCGAGCCGATTTGATTGTCTCAGCGTGGGTCTGGTGGTCTCCGTGGCTCATGTTGATGCGGGCGACAGTAAGTCCATTATTTAGCATTTTGGTAATGGTGCTTATGTCTGAAGAGCTTGGTCCGAGGGTGCCGACAATTTTTGTTTTAGTCTTAAAAAAGGTTTGCATAACGGTAATGATTGATATTTAGATAAGTAGTATAGCATTGCTGCATTTAGGAATTTAAAGGCCGTCAGTGAACTGACGGCCGGATTTTAAACCGAGGACAGGTAAGTTGTTCGTCGGTGGGGTTTGGGTTCGTGCGGTAGATTAAAAGCAATCTTCCTCTCTCGTTCGTATGCTCCAGTACTGTCGGAGCCGTGAACAGTATTGAATGGTCCACCAGCACTTCGGAATAATTTTCTGATGGTGCCATCGTCAGCCTTGTTGGGGTCGGTTGCTCCGTTTAGTTTGCGCACCCGTGTAATTGCGTCCTCTCCCTCAAGTTCTAGAACGACCGAGGGACCGCTACTCATAGCCAGTATCAAGCCGGCCATATAGTTCTTTCCGCTATGTTCTGCGTAAAAGGACGCTGCTTGTTCCTTGGTGAAGGTTGATTCAAGTTCCCGGACAATTCTTAGTCCAAGTGACTCATACATACCCTTAATAACCTGAGTGAATCCCAGCATCACCCCGTCAGGTTTGACGATGGCGATCGTTCTCTCGATTGGCATTGTCTGCCTCCTTGTGTAGTTGAACTTCCGGACTAGAGTCTATAAGAAAAAAACTCATCTAACAAGTGGTAAATAATTTTGATAGACTAGTTTAAATGTTATCTAACTATAAACCTCATCATTCTAATCGTTCTTTATTGTGTATGCCTAAAAAGAAATGAGCACGGCATAGCCGCGCTCGATTGATAGTAATGTATTAATCTGATTATCCTGAGCACACCCACTCTAGTGTGGTTGGGTGTGAGTAGTGACATTGGTGTTGGGCTTCCGTATCCAGTGTTTACTGTCTTTCCTTTGTAAGACCTCATGTTAGTTTGGCGACTTTGGTGAGTGCCGCGCGTATGGACATTAGCTGTAAGCTATAGATAAGTACATTACTAGCATTAAGAACTTTTCTCGAGAACAAAAAACCCTGACTGATGTCAGGTCTCATTCTCGGTGTGCTTATTATTATTTATGCACGGAAACCTGACGAATTGATTCGCATAATGACTAACAGCATGAGAATAATTTGTCTGGTTCCGGACATGTCTGCAAGATAACAGGAGATTATAAAAAAGGCAAATTTTGCCAATACAAAAAAACTGCCGACCATGTCGGCTGTTTTTAGGTTTACTCTACGGGTGGTAGATCTCCTTTATCTCTGTCACCAGACCACCGTGGATAGTGATCGAGTAGGGACTCTGGCTTGGTTCTCTGCTTATTACCTTTGCGAGAGCTGATTGTGATCCGGTCCAGGTTAAAACATTAACTTCTGGTGATAGGGCGTAAGTTTGGACGGTTGGGTCGGTGTTTCGGTAGTAGATATCATCCCGGACGAAACATTTTTGTGGCTCGCCTGGGGGGCAGAGTCCGTCTCTGATCATTTGTTGGATGGCGGCGTCACCCTCGTAGATACCAATATTGTCTACGCTTACTTCATCATGGGATATGCTTGTGATGAATACTGTAAGGACAGTTGGTCCAGTAGGTGTTGTGGGTGTGTAGGTTTGTGTCTGAGTCGGTTTAGTAGTTTGAGGGTTGGTTTTTTTTGGCGCTACGACTACTGGTTCGGCGGCGACCTCAGGCTCCTCACTTTCTTCAGGACTAGCGGTCTCTTCTGTGGTGGTCGAAGTTTGGGCTTCTGTCGGCTCAAGACTCGTTGTGGCCTGGTCAGTTGGCTGTTGACTACCCAGCCAAAAACCAATAATCGGTAACGTAATAATAAGTAACAACAATAAAAACCTCAAAAGTGGCCGACTGGATTTAGGGGTGCTCTTAGGAGTATAGATATTTTGACTCATAAAGTTACTTTACCATGAATTTCTACAGCTGATATTGAAAATTTGATGTGTTGTTAACATAAGGCCGGACAAGTTCATGTCCGGCTTTATATCTATCGACGAAGAATCCGAAAGTGTTTATCCCTCTTGTTCAGTGCTCTGGTCGAGCACCTCAGCGTGCATGCCATCCTCGCAGTTGCATGCTACGAGCGGCTGGCCGTGTAGTGGGCAAGTAGTCGCACCACAAACTCCGGGAGTCTCTGCTACGCCCTGACAACCACCGGTGCAAATGTAATGTGTCATAAAATATTTTTAGCTTACTATGGTTCTATAGTATCAGATGCTGCTTAGTATTTTAAAAGTTGCCCGCATATGCGTCCGCTCTCATACCCTAAAAAAGTGGTGTGGTGATAAATTTGCAAACATATGCCTCAATTAACTCGCTTGTTATTGTCTTGTAGTGAATGAACATAAATATTAGAGATGTGATTGCTAGTAGGTGTGTATGGAATTGTGGTAGAACTCATTTCTTACGTAATTTTACTGTGAGGGGAGACAGGGTAAGTATAACTGTGTATAACATCTAGGATTAATTAAATCTTTATCTGCAATAGAGTGTCATAATCTTTAAGATGGTATTATATCTGTATTATGTTAAGTAAAGGATCTAAAATTCTACTAATTGGTGGCGGGATATGGTATTTGGGGGAAGGAATGTTTGGTCCTTTATTATCTATTTATACTGGCGAAATCGGTGGTGATATATTTAACATTTCATGGGCTTGGTCAATGTACCTTTTTGTCTATGGGGTACTATCAATTATTTTTGGTTACTTAGCTGATCATCTTCATAAGGGTTGGATGATGGTGATCGGTTATGCCTTGAATGCGCTATTCACATTTGGCTATTTGTTGGTGTCTGACCCCTACTCGTTATTAATTGTACAGGCTGGACTAGGGGTCGCAGCGGCGTTGGCTACGCCAACTTGGAACGCATTGTTTGATAAATTTACCAAGAATGAGATTGATGGCTATGCTTGGGGGTTGTCAGGTGGAGTGGCCAGTATAATTACAGCCATCGCTATCATTATTGGTGGTTACATAGTTAGTAACTACTCGTTCACTGTACTATTTGTGACTATGGGATGCTTGCAGGTAGTAGCTACTATATATCAAGCGAAGATTATTTATTGCCATGAAGACGAGGCTAGTATGTAGTAGTTTGTTTACTCCATCGACAATATACTATTCATCACCTCTCTTGTTTTCAATCCAAAATAACCAGTCGGTGCAACTAGTCCAAGAGGGGAGAGAATACGCTCCTGGTGAGT
>JBFHUT010000028.1:0-11963 GCA_041589935.1 Minisyncoccia bacterium | reverse complement strand
TTGGCGTACTGATCCTGCAATCCGTGCAAGTCTTTTACCAATCCTTCAACATCAGTTCGCAATAGTTTCTGGCCGCTAGCGAGTTTATTTTGCATATCGACAACTTGCTCGACCGCCTGAACCATCGGGTTGGTGACTGGTATTTTCCAGCCAGTTTTGCTCTGTCCTTTCCGTTGCAGCTCAGCCCAAGAGATTTTATCTTCGGGGCGACCGCCGGAGTAAGTCCATTTGGCAAATTCCTTTTGAAAGGTAGCCAGGTTCCGGTGCTCTGGATGAAGCAAATCAAGCAGCTGCATGTCTCTCATACCGAGAAACACAACCCTGCCCACATCACCAAGAGTAGTCCCTTCTTCCTTGCCCCAGCCGTTGGCAATCATGTCTGCCTTCAGTTTGGGAAGTTGAGATGAAGAGGTTTGCTCTTCGAGAACTCGCTTCTCCAACAAGGCAGCCTGCGCACCACTCACCATCAAGATCAGGAGAGCAGCCACAGTACAGATTTGTTTCAAGATTTTAGGCATAACGCCCTCCTTTCTGTGACAAATGAATTTGATTGAGGCCGCCGGAAGCTTGCTTCCGGCGGCCAGTTTACCACCTTACTCGATACCGATTGGTATACAGTTTCCGTTGGGACAGGTCCCAAGCACTGCGTCAATCATCACTTCCGCTCCAGCACTGGCACCAGCACCAGCAGATGCTTGCGCACCACCGACACTGATGACCGAACTATGGCACAGGGTCGTACCATCCGGACACTTCATCGCTTCGACCATAGCCTCACTTTTGGTTTTAGCTGTAGAACGAGCCGCTCGTGCCTGAATAGCAGCGGCACCAGTGCCACTTACTATGCCGACAGCAGCCTGACCCGCAACCGTTGAACCAGTAGTCAGATCACCTGACACCTGCTTCAAGATCGGTTTTCCTTGTTCATCCTTCCGACCGGTATCAACGGCCAATTGAGTGAAACTTGAAGAACGATCAAGCGTGTCGCCGGTAGTTGTAGTGGCCAGATAACCATCCACTAGCTTGCCGGTTTCTTGGTCGACCAACTTGACCGGTAATTTTTTGACCTGACCGGCACAGCCGACCAGTAGACTGAAACCAACGAGTAGTGCCAGCCCACGAAACAACATCGTAAACGTTTTCATCATTACTCTCCTAATTGAAGTTGGTTATTCGCAGACAAGACTGCTATTGGTTTGGGTTCCACCTGGTACCACTACTGTGACACCGGGAATGTAGCAACCACACGAGTTGAAGTCCTGCACATGCACGAACGTGCTCGGGATCTCTTTTACCGCCCGCTTCACAAACCGACATTTTTTTTCGGTCTGTACTTCGGGGGGCGGAGGTGGCGCCGGTGGCACTACGAATGTGAAAGCCACGTTGTTACAGGACTGGCCACGGATGCCCGTATACCAATATCCATAAACCCCATCACCAAGATTACAGAGTAACGCTCGGTCATGGCGACCGATTTGTTTCTCAACATTGCGAGTGACCTTGGACTGGCCGTTGGTTCGGCCATTCATAAAGTCGTGCACGACGCCGTCAGGCACCATTACACTTTCGCAGAGACCACGCTCCAGCATTACCTGGAACTCCTGACACTTCTCCAGCGTCAGAGGATCGGCTTTCTCAAGCACCGCATCACGGTAACATTGTTCGAAAGCAGACTTGCTGGTCCCAGCAAAACTACTGGGGTGCATCTTGATCCAGAGACCGGTAGCAGGATTGGAAGAAGTCGGCAGTGCCGACGGTATAGTTTGGGCGCCTGCGGGCAGAGCCGCAGTAATTCCTAAGAGAACCACAAAGATTCTCCGTAGAATAAGCGCCCACAGATGTTTCAGATCCATAGGTTTTTCCTCTTCAGTTATGAATGATCGGGGACCCCTTATCACAACACAATTAAAAACAATTATGTCAAGATATAATCCGTGGCTATTTTTATATCATACTTTTATAAAAAAATCAACCCCTTTCCAAAAGAAAAGGCGCCTTCTGTAATAGAAGGCGCCGCAAGAAGGGCGGTCCGAACCGAAGCTCGGACGTGCCAATGGCAATTAATTAATTGCCGCCGGAAAGATTGAACTTACCGAAATTGAATGAGACCCCAGAGAAGGCGGCCCCTTCGTTAACTGCCGAGACAGTTTCGCCAGGTGTACCACCCGAAGCAGTGGACGACACGTCTACCATTTCACCGGCTGCTCCAGTAAAAGTGAAGCTGCCGGACTGACAGTCGACGCCACAGAGGTCACCACCGACATTCATGGTAGTTTCGGTAAAGCCGTAACCAGTCTTATTGACCGTGACTCCACCAGACTCACCATTGAACACGCCGGCACCGAATCCACCGAAGTAAGAGGCGCCACCAATCTCGATCCCTTGATAGGAATCGAAGCATTGACCTTCCTGAACACAGGTGGCCGAAGCGACGCCGGACAGGCCCAGGGAAATGGCGGCAACAGACAGGGAAAGGAACAAGTTTTTCATGAGTATTTCCTCGTTGAAATATGAAAGATCGTATGCCGGTATCAGTGCCGGCGGTTTCTGTCTCACGAACGTGAGACAGATTTGTGGATTATCCAAAGGGTTTGGATTAGGCCACAGTTCCGGCACGTCGTGAAGACTCGATTAACTTAGCATACTTTAAAAATTTGTCAACCCCCTTTCTGTGCTTTTCCCATATTGCCTATTCCGAATACTCCAACCCACCGTTTCGTAACTCAGCGGCTCTTTCCTTGGCATTCTCTTGTAGTTGCGTTTCCCATTCATACTGGGCCTGAACAGCTTGCTCTCGCGCGTCGTTTAGTGAAGCGAGTACGATCGCAGCCAGAATTCCCAGAACTGGTAACATTAGCCCGAACCAGGCCAGGGTTTTATACTTCCAAGCGTCAGTTGTTACTCCAGCTTCTGGCCTAACAGATGCCAATGATAAATACATTCCCATTCCCACATGAAAACCAAAAATAGTGAAGGCGACTCCCACCAATTGACTTAACGCAATGCCTAAAATAGTGATAGTCAAATTACCAGAACCAGTCGCTATGACGCCAAAAAAGATCCCTTGCAAAACGATCTGAATAAGAAAGGCCAATAATCCAAGCATGAACAACCGGCCGAAGACCCCTCCCCAGTTACCTTTAACTAGCTCACGACTTCTAAGCAGTGCTCCTAAGCCATGTACTCCTTCGCGGACGTATACATACTGAGAAAAATAAATCATTATTGATACTATGATTCCAGGAATTATCAGAAGAACAAAACCACCCATAGAAACAAGCACGGTAAGTATAAACACCCAAATTAATCCTAGGCCGCTTTTCCTTGCCCACGCTAACCCTGATTGAAACGTAACTTCTTGCTTGTCGGCAAAAGCCACTGTATAAACCGTAGCAATCAAGAAAAAAACATACGTGACCAAGGCTAATAGACCAACAATTGACCAGACTGTCGCATTTGCAGCAGCTGTCTCAATATCATCAGTCATCACTTCAGCTACACCTAGTAGGACAGCTGGAATAGCTAGATACAACAGTAGATCTAACCTACTGAAAACGTAAGACCAGGCATTTGAGAAAAGTTCCCCAACGCCCGGCAAGGTAGTCCCTGGGCCAGAACTAACCGCCACCGTCGGTATAGCACTAGCCTCACCTTCCCCACCACGAGCCACTGATAAAACCTGATTGATTACCTCAGACGAATAACCAGCCCCGGATAACTCAGTCCGAATTGCCTCATCGCTATAACCTAGCGCAACCCTTTCTTTAACTGCGGCGATTAGTTCAGGAGTCATAAATAAATATCTAAAAATTATCGTAAATTAATTATTAAACAGTGTAACATTTTGAGTTGACGCCCATTTGTCGTACAATTCACAACACTATGGACATACAAGAAACAGTCGTAATGTCAGTTGGTGGTTCCCTGATTGTTCCCGATCAGATTGATACTGATTTTTTGAAAACCTTAAAGGGATTTATCGAGGAAGAAACGGCAGCTGGGCGCCGTTTTATTATTATTGCCGGTGGTGGTAAGACCGCTCGTCGCTACCAGGACGCCGCTGAACAAGTAGCCGAGCTCACCAGTGAAGATCTCGATTGGATGGGTATTCATGCCACTCGTCTTAACGGCCATCTGTTACGTACCATTTTTAGAGACTTGGCTCATCCAGTAGTAATCCATAATCCAGACGACGTCTTAGACGTACCAAACGATAAAGCAGTGGTTATTGCCAGTGGCTATCGCCCTGGCTGCTCGACAGACCTCCGGGCCATCCAAATAGCGGAGCGAGTCGGCGCCAAAAAAGTTATCAACCTTTCCAACATCGACTACGTCTACACTGACGACCCGCACCACAACCCCGACGCTAAAAAAATTGAGATCATCTCTTGGGCGGATTTTCGTGCTCTTATTCCAAGCGAATGGGACCCCGGTCTTTCTTCCCCATTTGACCCTATAGCCGCTAAAGCAGCCGACGAAGGCGGCGTAGAGGTAGCCATCATCAACGGCAATCGCCCGGACGACTTAAAAAAGTATCTGCACGATGAAGAGTTTGTGGGAACGAAAATTTATTAATGAATTTAAAAGCGCCGGGCCTTTAGGCCCGGCGCTTTTGATTTAAAATTACTTCAGCTCTTTAAAAACTGTTTCTTGTGCGTCGTGCAGTCTCTTTGCTACTTCCTGGCAATAAGGATTGTAAGCATAAACGTCAGCAAACAACTTCTTGTCATCTTTTACACTTTCAACCGCATCCATCAAAAATTGAAAAGAAAGTGTATCAATTTCAGTACGAGAGAAACCAGCTTTCACAATCGACTGACCAATATAGTGGGTTAAAAATAGAGTCTCAGCTAAACGCTTGTCATGCTCATCGGCCGTCATCTCAATGATCGAAAATCCAAAATCAGCGAACTTTTTCTTGAGCATCTGATAAGTATCATTTTTGAGAGCATAGTCAGTCACCACAATCCTGAAGCCACTAACGTCTTTTCGGTGTTTTTTATAACTAACGGGGCCAAACATCGGATGGGTAGAAATAAACCTACGGCCATCACAATACTTATGACAAAGATCGCTAGTGTGCTTTTTAACCGTAGCAACATCAATCAAGATTGTTTCTGGTAAAGCATGCTCTAAAACAGCCAACATCCGCTCTTCGTATTCGCTGATACCGTCACACAAAATCACTACGTCAGATTGTGAGGCGGTCTTAAGATCAAAAAATTTTTCGTTATCAGACTCTGATCGACGAGAATGAATCCGAAATTTTACCCCCGGAAAAAAGCGCTGTCCTAATTCGTGAACAAACTTACCAAAGTGACCGTATCCAATTATACCTACTGTGTTAACCATTAAGTGATGTTAAAAATTTATCTACTTCACCTTTTAATGAGGTGACACTATCAGTATTCATAATAACGAAATCTGACTCCTTGAGAGAGCCAAAAATATCTTGCTTGGTCGGATCGTCAGGATTTGATTCTCGCAGCTCCTGAGCGTGCCACTCTTCAAATGATACGTGGTCAGTTTCACTACCACGCTTCAATGTCCGTTCGTAACGCACCCTAGGATCAGCATCTATACCCAGCACCACCCCTCCCTGTTCTTTCACGTACCGCACTTCTGCTACCGCCCGCAAGCTCTCAATCACAGCATCACCACCATGCTCCTTAGCCTGAGCTACCAACTGCTCCAGGATGTAGGCTGGACCGTGCTGCGCGCGTAGCTCATTAGCTAACACAGTCATCGTGTCACGATTAACCTGTTTACCAAGCTTTTCAAGCTCCTTAGTCAAAAAAGCACGGGCTGAAAAGTGAGCAAAACCTTTCTGCTCCACTAAGTACTTGGCTACGCTGCCTTTCCCTGCTCCAAACGATCCGGTTAAACCAATAAACATAAGACGTTTCTATTGAGTGGTAAATTATTATTTAATCAGCAGCGCTGCCTTACAGGCACTGTACACCTTGTCGCTCGTTTGTTTCAAGTTTTCACAAACGAGCTGGCAAGGCCTTGCGAAAGCACCCCATGTTTTCTCACCTTTCCCTGCTCCAAACGATCCGGTTAAACCAATAAACATAATTATTGTTTTTCTTTAGCTGCCTTCCACTTAGCGTAAGTAACCACCATTGGACTAGCAATGCAGATTGATGAGTAGGCACCGGCCAGCACACCAGCCAAAAGAATAAGGGCAAATGTTTGGGTCACTGCTCCACCCAGAATATATAGAGCCACGAGCGCCACCATCGTGGTAAGGGAGGTATTGATAGAACGGGCCAAAGTTGTACTGACTGCTTCCCCGACAATTTCATCATATGGCTTGGTAAGAGTATAGGTGACTTCCTCACGGACTAAGCCACCTGGTTCGGTGTGTTTTTTGCGGTGCTCAGTGCGGTTCTGAGTGAGATTTTCACGCACCCGATCAAACACCACAATCGTGTCATTTACTGAGTAACCTAGCACCGCCAAAAGCGCCATCACGAAAAGGATATCCACTTCTATACCAGCAAAGTAGCCTAATACACTCATCAACGCGGACGGTACCAGAACGTCATGAATTAAAACAAAAATTGTAATGAGACCATAAATCCATGAGCTAACAGGGGTACCAATGCCAGCAAAAGCAAAAGCAACATAAAGTACGATGATCAATACCACTCCGGCGATTGCCCACAATGCCTTGTCTTTCAGCTCTTGTCCAATAACTGGACCAATTGACGTAAAGCGAGTTACTTCTCCCCCTTCACTTAGACCAACGACCAACTCAGAAAGCTGGACTCTTTCTTCCTCATTCAGATCACGTGTCCTAATAATGTACCCTTCACGACCATTTTCACCAGCCGATTCGCGCACTGACACTCCGCCGAGTTCAAGCTCTCCTACCACCTGTTCTACTAGTCCCTTCTCTGGCAGTTCGGTATACATTACCTCTGTCAAAGAACCGCCAGTAAAATCGATACCAAGCTTAAGTCCGAATACGGCCAGCAGAAGTATACTTCCACCGATAATTACCCCGGCAATTATTAGAAATATTTTTCTATAAGTAACTGAAAACATACTATTTCATTACGCCACTACCGAATAATACTGGGAGTAAACCTTTATCAGAACGTTTCACCTCCGGCAACGCAATCAATAGCGTCCTAGTAATTACCAAGGCCGACAACATCGACATCACTACACCCATGCCAAAGACTAGAGCAAAGCCCTTAACCATCGAAGTACCAAACCAAAATAGAATGATGGCTGAAAGAAGACTAGTAACATTTCCGTCACGAATAGCGCTCCAAGCCCGCTCGAAACCAACCTGTGCCGCCACTCGACTAGATTGTCCTGCCCGATATTCTTCCTTCATACGCTCAAACACCAGCACGTTGGCATCAACCGCCATACCAAGCGAAAGAATGAAGCCAGCTAAACCAGCCGCCGTAAGAGTGACTGGAACCAACTGGAAAAGAGCTAACATAAGAACAATATAAGACATAAGCGCCACTCCAGCTACCAAACCAGGTAAGCGATACCACACCACCATAAACAACATCACTAGACCAAGACCAAACAGACCGGCCTTTATGCCATGCTCTAACACATCAGCTCCAAGCGAAGCTCCGACTGTCTGAGTACTCTGTAGTGTAATAGGCACCGGCAGAGCACCGAAGCTGAGGTTCTGAGCTAGCTCACGTGCTTCTTCTGGAGTGAAGCTACCAGAGATGATGGCTGTGCCGCCAGTGATAGGCTCGTTGATGACCGGTGCAGAAAGCAGCTCGCCATCAAGGAAGATACCCAACTGCTCCCCCACGTTCATTCTAGTAATTTCTGCAAATAACTCAGATCCTTCAGCAGTGAACTTTACCGCTACTAAAGGCTCATTGGCCAAGCGACCACTCTGTCCACTAGCAAATTGAAGTTGGGCTGTCTCTAGATAACGACCAGTGAGACCAGTATCGACAAACGGCAACTCTTCACCGGTATCATCTACTATTGTTTCGCCGTTGACTTTAACCTCACCAATTACCGCGCCCGAGGAAGTAGCCTCACCTAACAAACCATCGATCTGGGCTGAGGCAGCTTGCTGCAGTGCTAATTCTTCACTGTATAATTTGAACTCCAAGAGAGGCGTCCGACCGATTTCAGCTACTGCCTCAGACACATCAGTCACCCCCGGTAGTTCTACCACCAAGCGCTGAATTGGTTCGTCCGTCACAAAGCTACTCTTTTCAACCTGCACAATTGGCTCTGACACGCCAAAAATGTTTACCCGGCGCTCAATTACGTCCCGTAGCACGTTCATAAGCTCAGGCACCTCTAACGAGTCTACTCCAGATACATCAGCCTCGTACACCAAGTGCGAACCACCAGCTAGATCAAGACCAAGCTTGAAAGGATGTTCAGCTTCTGGATTAAGGGTATTTTGTTGGACGGTATGTCCCAGCCAACCAATAATGATAATGACGACTAATACTCTAAACCAACGCAGAAACGCGACAGACCGAGCAGAAGTTTGTTGTTCTTTACTACTAGACATATATAAAAACTATGCGTCTTGTTATACCACACCACACCCCTCGAGCGCACCCTACACAAAGAGACAAAGTGTTTCCTACTTTTCCTCCCTCTGATCAGCTAGAGTAACCAAATTACTTAATAAATAAGCAATGGTAATGGGGCCAATTCCACCTGGGACCGGGGTGATTAGCGAGGCTTTTTCTGCCACCAAGGGGTCGGCGTCCCCGACCAACACCCCACCATCCTCTGAAGTACCAGCGTCAAAAACCACTACTCCTTCTTTCACGAACTGGGGTTTTATGAAGTGCGGTTGGCCGATGCCACTGATAATAATGTCCGCCTCCTTGAGCAACTCCTCTTGGTATGTGTCTTTAGTTAAGACCGTCACCTTAACACCCTTAAGACGGGCGTAAGCGGCAGCTGGAGTCCCGACCAACCGACCCTCACCTAACACCACAACATTCTTCCCTACCCAATCTAAATTGTGGATCTTGCTGATCTCGTCGATAGCTCCAACGACTGGAGGTAAGCAAGCTCCGCCTACTTGTCCATACAAAAAACCGTCGGGGTCTTTGGAAGCCGGCACAGCTGACAGGACCTGCTCTCGGTCTATTTGTGCAGGCAAGGGTAACTGTACGACTACCCCATCAGACTCTTTAGCTACCTTTTCGACGCACGATAAAACCATCTCGGTACTAGCGTCCTCCGGCAACTCAACCACATTCAAAGTGATACCAACCGAAGCAGCCTTTTTCTTTTTCATCTCAAGATATTTCTGCGTCTCAAAGTTTGGAGCACAGGTAATCGCCGACAATCTAGGTGCCCTAGGTAGAGTCGCCACTTCTTCAGCAACAGTCTGCAAAACCGTCGAGGCTATTCCTTTTCCATCCACAAACATAGTGGCGGCAGTATAACAAAATTTACAGTAAATAGTTATGTTTAGATATCAAATTTACTCTTCAGCTCTGCAATACCATCAACCAAATCAACCTCGGGTTCCCAATCAAGCAACCGTTTAGTTTCAGAGATATCAGCCAACGTATATTTTGGTTCGATACGTGCTGCTACATACTCAATCTCACCCCCGATCATTTCCGCTAAGTCTTTAATACTAGTTTGTCTTCCTGAACCAATATTGAGCACTTCACCCCGTCCAACTGTATCGGTGGTTGCAGATCTTACTAATGCATTAACGACATCACGCGTATGAATAAAATCTCTAGTTTGTGAACCATCGCCAGTAACGGTGAGCTGCTTCCCTTCTGCAGCCAATTGGAGGAAACGTCCGATTACTAGGGCATAAGGACCGTTTGGATCAAGATGTGGGCCATAGACATTAAAAAATCGCAACGATACTGTTTCGATTCCATACAATT
Organism: Minisyncoccia bacterium; assembly: GCA_041589935.1. GTDB lineage: Bacteria > Patescibacteriota > Minisyncoccia > Phycocordibacterales > UBA918 > OLB19. Next base: position 2,085 of record JBFHUT010000028.1, on the reverse strand, counting down.
CGCTCCATAATTTCAACATTTCTTCTCCTACATATTTATGAAGAGCGTAGGGACTTTTTGGTTGCACAGGTAGCCCCAATGATAACGGCAGGATTTCTTGATCACCATAGGCGGCACTTGAAGCGGCGTAGACTATACGTTTCACTCCTGCGGCACGGGCCGCTTCGAGCACAGAAAGAGTACCATTAACGTTAACATCATGTGCCATCTGTGGCTCATCAATTGAGAACTGCACTCGAGGCAAGGCCGCTAGATGAACTATCACATCTACTCCACTAGAAACTTCTGCCAATACTTTAGTATCCCGGATATCAAGCTTGTGAAAGACTATCCTATTCGGTAATCGCGCTGGATCAGTACCCGCACTCAAATCATCGACCACTACGACATCCTGTCCTTGTTCGACTAAATGCTCTACGAGATTAGTCCCGATAAAACCAGCTCCCCCAGTTATCAAAAATGTTTTTTTCATATCAATTATCTGTAACTAAAATAACCTTACTTAGGTTCCGGTACGCATTACAATCGTCGCAATCGTCTTAAGTGCAATATGCATATCAAGAAACAGACCTCGTCGCTCCAGATAGAATAGGTCGTATGACAACTTAGCGACTGTTCGCTCTACATCTACTCCACCTCGCGGTACGTCGTAGTTGTTAATTTGCGCCCATCCTGAGAGACCTGGTTTAAGAAAATGTCGCGTGTTGTAATATGGAATTTCTTTAGCATAGACTTCAGCAAGCGCCGGCATCTCTGGGCGTGGACCGACGAAAGAGAGGTCTCCCTTAAGAACGTTAATCAGCTGCGGCAGTTCATCTAACCGAGTTTTTCGCAGCAGTGCTCCCACCCTAGTATCGACCAGTGCACTCTTTAGCGCATCAGACCCCGTGTCTAGTCCGTTCTTGGTCCTAAATTTATAGATAGTAATCGGCTTATTAAATTGCCCTACTCGAGTCGTGTGATAAAACAACGGCCCCTTATCATCTAGCTTGATCGACAAGGCGATAAACGGAAACAGTAGCGCTGCTGGGACTAACAAAAATACAGATCCTACGATATCAATCGACCTCTTGATAGCATCATAGATCGAACTTTTAGACTGTGAGATATTGGTAATAAACCACTCATACTGCAGCATATTAACCGGCACCCGGTCGAACGTGTCTTCATACAGACGGTTGAAATCCAAGAAAGTGAAGGTAAAGTGCAAGAAGGAAAGATTAAAGAGTGACGGTAAGAAAGATTTGATCGCTGCCCCTCGTGGGTCGGCCACAATCACCTCAATCTGCTCTCGCTCTAAAAGATGCATAATCTTGCTTTCAAAATCAGCGGTTTTTTCCAATGTTGCCTCATCGATTATGCGAATGAAGTAGTAGTTATACCGATCATTATTGTTGATCTCATCAACCAACTCTACTGCCTCTGGACCATCGGCAATAAGTACCGCCTTATGGCGTTGCTTGGGAGACAAGAGAGGCACTAAGCGCAATCGCCAAAGTGTAAGCAGAATTGAAGAAACAACCAAGTAAATCACTAGGTTGGTCTTTGGCGCAATCCCAAAATCAAATATCAGAAATAAAACACCGGCCACGACCACGTTGATTATCTGTGCCGAAATAATTCGATTCAACAACAACTTCTTTAGGAGATTAGTGTGTTTGTCGTATAAACCTAAGATAAAAAATACCACCAACCAAACGGCTGAAAAAGCTAAAAACGGTGGCACATGAGCAGCCAGCCGCTCGACGGTCGGTATCTCAAAATAACGCACCAATAGCGTCAACCACAAGGCTACGTTAAAGACAATAATGTCACCCAATATCAATACCACCAGCTCTCGAGACCGCTCACCCATATAACATCTTTGATTGGTTAAATCCTACCTAAGTTTCTAAGAATAGCAAACTTATAACTGTTTTTGTGTGCCTTTAGTTAAAACGGTATACTGCACATACTTACATGAAATCCGAAAAAAAAATACTTTATTTGATAACCAAAAGCAACTACGGCGGGGCGCAAAAATATGTGTTTGAGTTGGCCAAAGCAGCAAAGGCAGCTGGAAATGAAGTAGTGGTGGCTTGTGGC
>JBFHUT010000027.1:0-12061 GCA_041589935.1 Minisyncoccia bacterium | reverse complement strand
GAAGAAGAAGAGGCGCGTAAGCACGCTGAGACTCGTAAGAACCAGATTGGTACGGGGGATCGGTCGGAGAAAATACGTACCTATAACTTCCCGCAGAACCGTATTACTGATCACCGCATCAAGCAATCTTGGCACACTATAGAAGCGACCTTAGCTGGTAATCTCACACCAATCGTTGAGGCGTTGCAGGCAGTAGCAGCTGGAGGGGAGGTTGGGACTGAGTCTGAGGACTGATCCCTGTACCTTCATAACTAAACACTTATTCTTGCGCTCAGCCAAGGCGTATGGTACTATCTCGCCGCTAGCGTGTTACGCGGCTTTTTATTTAAAAGCAAGGTCGCAAACGCTTTATAAAGACTCAGACTGAACTCTTTTGCTCAGTTGCGTCGCCCAGGAATGTTTATTATTAACCTACATTCCGGAGTGATATCTCACATGAGTCACCAGTAATATTATTTATGTCAACAACTAATAACCCATCATTTATCGACCGTCTTTTTAAGGCTGGATCACATTTCGGTTTCAAGAAGAGACGACGTCATCCAACTGTAACTCAGTATCTATACACAACCAAAGACGGGAGTGACATTTTTGATCTTGAGAAGACGACTGCGCTATTAGATACTGCAAAGGAAGTGATTAAAGAGGCTGGTCTTCATGGCAAGACAGTATTGTTTGTCGGAACAAAGGACGAAGCGACTCGCATTGTAAAGGAAGCGGCACTTAAGGCAGAATCACCATATGTGACCAATCGTTGGATTGGCGGAATGCTTACCAACTTTAGTGAAATTAAGAAGCGTATCAACCGATTAGAAGTGCTAAACCATGAGAAGGAATCGGGTGAGCTTGAGCGTAAGTACACCAAGAAGGAGAGAGTTGTGCTTGGTCGCGAAGCGGACAAGTTGGACTTTAACTTCGGTGGTATTATGGCTATGCAAAAGATGCCGGACCTGATGGTGGTAGTTGACCCACGTCACGATACTATTGCGGTAACTGAAGCGGCCGAAAAAAATATCCCTGTGGTCGCTATCTTGAGCTCAGACTGCGATGTTTCCAAGATTAAATATCCAGTAGTAGCCAACGACTCCCTTCAGAGCAGTGTCTCTCTCCTCCTAGAAGAATTGGTTGCTTCATACCTTGAAGGTAAGTCATCTTACGTTCCAAAAGCAACTGATACTCGTGGCCCATCTAGACGACGTTCTGCGTAGTTTGAGGTCTCCTGGATCTATTATTTTGTTCATTAGTAAAAATCGATATGGAAATTACATCTGCACAATTAAAGGAATTACGAGAAAAGACTGGAATCTCTGTTATGCAATGCAAAAAGGCATTACAGGAGGCTAGTGGTGACATGGAAAAGGCCGTCATTATACTTAAGAAGAAGCGCAGCGAAGCAGCTGACAAGAAGTCTGATCGTGAATTAGGCGCTGGTGCGATTGGTGCTTACGTTCACAATACCAATGAAGTAGCCGCGATGGTGCTTCTTGCTTGTGAGACTGACTTCGTATCAAAGAATGAAGAATTTGTGGCGCTAGCTCGTGATATTGCGATGCATGTAGCAGCTACTAACCCAACTTATGTTTCTAAGGATCAATTGCCAGCAGAAGCAATCGAGAAAGCTAAGGAAGTATTTGCTCCTGAGCTTGAAGGGAAGCCAGAAGATATGAAGGAGAAGATTATGCAAGGCAAGCTAGATTCTTACTTCAAGGATCAGGTTTTGCTTGAGCAAGATTTCATCAAGAATCCAGAGTCTACTATCGGAGAGATGGTGTCTGGAGCGGTACAGAAGTTTGGTGAGAACGTGTCGATTGCACAAATCTCCCGAGTGTCTGTAAAATAATCACTGATGATAGCTGCTGCTGTGACTACATTGGTTGCTAGTATCGTCATTTTTTCGACCTTGCTATTGGTGACGCAATTAGAACGTCGACGTGGTCGACGTTTTTTTGCTGCTAATGTACGTACTTGGCTAGACGGTATTGCTGATAGTGCTGGAGATTCTATCGTCCGCGGGTTTGATCACTTCATTAAATATATTGTGCAGCTGAATTGGTACTACAGCATTCACTCAGTGCTAAAAGGAATATTGCGTTTTATTGTGGCGGTATATACGTACTTTGAGGACATGTTTGAGCAAAATCGAAAGCGGGCAAAAGAGCTGAGGGCAGAAAAACGTCAGTTGAATGAACTAAATCACTTACGACAGATGGCGGATCATAAAGAAAACACAACACTTTCTCCAGCTGAACAGAGACGTCTAAAGAAAAGAAAATTAGAGCATGGTGACTAGTATCAGTGAAGGGATAAGAGTCTGGTAAAAATTTCTTGTTTCTGGTACGATGCACCTCACGCAGATTGCGTTTGCCACCTTAGCTCAGTTGGTAGAGTTGAAATGATCTGGGGGATCATTTCAAAGTTTTGTCACAAAACCGTTGCTCTCCATCGTAATGCTGAAGTGATTATTTGGAAGAAAATTAAATATTGCCACCTTAGCTCAGTTGGTAGAGCAACGGTTTTGTAAACCGTGGGTCGTCAGTTCGAGTCTGACAGGTGGCTCCGATGAGAGTGAAATGACTCGATGACGAAGGAAGAGAGGAAACAAAAATGACGGGTGTGGAAGAGCTTGCTCTTTACCGCACCCGTTATTTTTGTTTCCTAGTCCGACCTCCAGTCGGACGCAGTCATTTCCGAGCGAGGACACACTGTATCGAAGATACAGGTGGCAAGAAAAGATAAAACTAACAATTATAGTTAGTAACTCGTGACGCTCTGATTTAGGTTTAGTCTAGATCGAACGTACCTACTCCCGAGCGATGCCACACTGTATGTAGGTGTCATAATAACAATCACCCTTTATTTCCAACAAAAATAGGTATATACTCGCTTAAATCATGTCTGGGGATGATCAGTCACACCTGCTGCCGTATGCGCGGCGAGCAGACTTCAAGGTAGCGCGGGCTACCGAACTAACCGGTAGAGACCGCCGGTTTTTTCGGTTTTTAGAAATCGTACCCGGAGTGGCGGCTTGGGGTTTCTTGATTGGGCTACTCTTAGCATCAATCTACGCTTCTTTTTTCGCTGCTTATTTTATTATTGCTTTTTCAATTTTTTGGGTACTTAAAACAATCTTCCTTTCGTATCATGTGCGTCATAATTGGAGGCGTCTGAAGCATCACATGGAAATTGATTGGCGAAAGCTCAATGAGCGATTTTCTTATGATCAGTTTTACCACCTGGTTATTTTTCCATTTTACGAAGAGCCACGAGAAGTTCTTGAGGGTGCAATTAAGGGCTTGTTGGAATCGAAGTACGACCATAAGAAGCTAATTGTAGTCTTAGCGGCTGAAGGTCGAGTGGGACAGGAAGCTGAGGATTTGGCGCGTGATATGGAACGGCAGTTCGGTGATCGCTTTGGTCATTTTTTGGTGACAGTCCATCCTGCAGATATTACTGGCGAAATTGCTGGTAAGGGTTCCAATACTTACTGGGCATTGCATGAAGTACGGAAAAAGGTGATTGATCCTAATAATATTCCGTATAAAAAAATACTCACATCAATTTTTGATGTCGATACGGTGATTTACCCTGATTACTTCAATTGTTTGATTTGGCACTTTATGACGGCTGAGAATCCGTATAAGAGCGCATTCCAGCCAGTACCTCTTTTTTCCAATAATCTCTGGGACGCTCCAGCTCTCTCGCGGGTGATGGCGATGTCTAGCACCTTCTGGCAGATGATTATGCAAGAACGTCCTGAGAAAGCAGCTACTTTCTCATCACACTCAGTTAGTTTCCAAGCTTTGTATGAAATCGGTTATGGTCAACCAAATGTAGTTAGTGAAGATTCGCGTATCTTCTGGAATTTACTCATTGCCAATAACGGCGATTTTGAAGTAGTCTCGCTTTCTTATCCAATTGCGATGGATGCAACAACGGCGCCAACCTTCTGGCGAACGGTAAAAAATATCTACAAGCAACACCGGCGATGGACCTATGGGGTAGAAAACTGGTGTTACATCACTTACCACTTCGTTAAGAATAAGGCGATTCCGCTGAAAAAGCGTCTCGCTATTGCCTTTATTCAAGGGGAGGGGTATTGGTCTTTAGCAACCTATCCGCTAGTTCTATTCATTCTAGGTTGGGCCCCAATCTTTCTTGGTCCGCGAGATTTTCATGCTACGGTGTTGTCTTTTGAGTTACCTCTTATGGTGCGTAATCTCTTGATTGTGGCGATGGGTGGTTTGATTGTCTCTTCTATTATTTCGCTTTCTTTAACGCCACCGCGTCCAGATGGTCACAGTCGTTTTCGGTATGTGGTGATGGCATTGCAATGGATCATGGTACCAATCACAATGATTGTGTTTAGTGCGGTACCTGGACTTGAAGCACAGACTCGTCTAATGTTCGGTAAGTATATGGGCTTTTGGGTAACACCAAAACGTCAAAAGTAACAATATGGAAGAACCACAAATCAAAGGACTGTCATATCAACACCGCCAAACCCTTTTCATAATTTTGGCGTTAGTTTTTTTGATTGTTTTCCCAGCACTGATTTTTTACACTACCGGTTATCGTTTAAGTTTTGATAATGAAGAGACCAGTATCGTTTCAACTGGCGGCATTTACATCACCACAGACAATCTTGAAGTCGACGTGTATCTTGATGACGAGCAGGTAGAGCGACCACGTCTATTTCGTTCAGCTTACTACATTCAAAATATTTCTGCCGGTCAACACCGCGTAGTGGTGCAAAGACCAGACTTGCACACCTGGGTAAAGGAGTTGCCGGTGGATAGACACATGGTAATTGAAGCGGCGGCTTTTAACATGCCGGTCATTCCGCACATCAGGCCAATCGCTAAATACGAAACACCTACTGGTGGACCGGTATTTTTAGGAGTAAAAAACCCGGACACTTTTTTTTCCGGGGTCACTACTACTCAGGCGGTGTTGTTTAGTACTTCAACCGCTACCACTTCGTTGGTGCGCAATGATGAGTACACTTATGTCGAAAGTCTTTTTAGTACTACTTCAACCTCAACACGTTCAGTCTTTGAGCGACTGCTTGATGGTGTAGATCGTTTCCGATTTGCCACTACCTCAAATGGCACCTTTGTCTTATCTACTACAACTCAGGAGTTTATTGAACACGGCAATACCAGATTAGTAGAGCGAGACAGTGAGTTATATGCAGTGTGGTTAGATTCAGTTAACACTATACCTTATTACTATTGTATCTACGCTGAGTCCGCAAGCTCTTCGATTGCTGAGCGCTACGGTGATCATGTAGCTAAGCAAATTGAAGAGCTGTCCATGTCTACTACCACCCCGCTAATGTTTGATAAAGACCGCATTTGTCGATCAGAAATTAGACTCGATAGAAAACACCAAGATGTATTTTTCTACGACTTCTTTCCGAATAGTTCAGACCTGGTGCTGCTGCAGCTAGAAGACGGATTGTATGTGACTGAAATCGATGATCGAGCGTGGCAGAACGTTCAGCTTATATATCCGGGAAGTGATTTCCAGGTGGTGGTAGAAAATAACGTTATCTACGTCAAAGATCGCGGTCGTTACTTTGAGATTATTACTAAAATTGAACCATCTTAAGACCGTGCTACACTAGAAACCTATGGAAATACCAACTGGACACCAACACCCCATGACACAGATGATAGCGGAGATCAATGCTATCTTTGCTGAGATCGGTTACGTGTTTGCAGAAGGTCCGGAGGCGGAGACAGAATACTATAATTTTGACCAACTGAATGTGCCAAAAGACCACCCATCACGCGACATGCAGGATACGTTTTGGTTCAAAGATAAGGACGTGAGCGTACCTTCGGTGCTCCGAACGCAGACTTCAGATGTCCAGGTGCGCTATATGGAAAAGCATGAACCGCCAATTCGCATTGTGGCGCCGGGCAAGGTCTTTCGTAATGAGGCAACAGATGCCACCCACGAGGCTCAGTTCTATCAGTTTGAGGTTCTGTGTGTCGATAAGGGTATTCACTTAGGTCACCTGAAGGGGACGATAGAGTATTTCTTAAAGAATTTTTTTGGCCAAGATCCGGATATTCGTTTTCGTCCCAATTTCTTCCCGTTTGTAGAACCAGGGTTTGAGATCGATATGCAACTCAATGGTAAATGGATAGAGATATTAGGGGCAGGCATGGTACACCCTAATGTGTTGCGTAATGGAGGAATTGATCCTGAGGCCTACTCTGGTTTTGCGTTTGGGATGGGGATCGATCGGCTTGGTTTTATGAAATATGGCTTCGGAGATATCCGTGAACTTTACAGTGGTGATCTGCGATTCGTTAATCAATTCTAGAGTATGGAAATAGTACATAGCTGGCTAAAAGATTATTTGGGCGAGTCTCTGCCATCGAGCAGTAAGATCGATGAACTGCTTACCTACAGCGCCTATGAGATAGAGGGGATCGACGAGCGCGAGGGTGAAACAGTGATTGATATTGACGTGCTACCGAATCGCTCCAGTGATAGTCTTTCACACCGTGGCGTAGCTCGAGAAATAGCCACCCAGCTGGGCATACAGTTGGAAAAAGATCCGTTGGCAGAGAAGCTAAGTCTAGACAATACAAACAAGATAAAGATAAGTATCTCCGACAGTCAAGCGTGTCCGCGTTTCACTCTGTCCCTAATACTTGGTGTAGAAGTAAAAGAGTCTCCCGAATGGCTGCAAAAACGTCTCAGGGCGTTGGGGCAACGACCGATCAACAACATTGTGGATGCGACCAACTACGTCATGTTTGCTATCGGACAGCCGATGCATGCGTATGACGCTGACAAATTCCCGCAGCAGGATGGTCAATGGAAATTTGATGTCCGGTTTGCTAAAGAAGGAGAAACCGTGAGTTTGTTGGCCGAAGGAGGCAAAGATGAAGATAGGGTGGTGGAACTCACTGGTACTGAGCTTTTGGTCGTTGCTGGTTCGAGTGACACTCCAGTCGGTTTGGCTGGTATCAAGGGCGGTCGGTTTGCAGAGGTGGACGATAACACCAAAAATATCATCATCGAAGCAGCTAATTTCCATCCAAAGACCATCCGCAAAACAGCCCGCCGCTTAGGAATCCTGACCGATGCATCACGTCGGTTTGAAAATAACCCACCTAAGGAACTACCGCTTTATGCGCAAAAGGAAATAATTGATCTTATTGCTGATATAGCTGGCGGTACGTGCGAAGGTTTGGTCGATGAGTATTTAGAAAAGTACGAACCGGTCACCACAACCGTGTCGGTAGACAATGCTAATGCCTTACTTGGTCTCTCGTTGGAGGCCGACGAAGTAGAAGGTCTTATCAAGCGAACCGGAGCTAGTATTCTTAGAGACCGAGAACGGGAGTTTTTAGTGACTGCTCCCTGGTGGAGGACTGATCTGAACATTGAAGTGGATTACATTGAGGAGGTTGGACGTATCCATGGTTTGTCGCACATTGAAGCGGTAATGCCGGAGAAACGTCCTCAGCTCGAGGTTAATAGGCGACAGTACTTCACTGAGAAATTACGTCACTCCCTAATGGCAGTTGGTTTTTCTGAGGTCATCACGTCTTCTTTCCTTAAAAAAGCTGAGATACAACTACAAAACGCTCTGGCGAGCGATAAGAGCTACGTACGTAATACCTTAAAGAAAAACATAACTGCAGTTTTGGATGCCAACTTCGTCCATTGTGACCTACTTGGCATTCCAGACGTGCGTGTGTTTGAGATCGGTACGGTGTTTGATAAGACCGAAGATGGGATAGGGGAGCATGTTGCTGTCACACTGGGCGCCCGCACTAAGGGCAATGGCTATAATCTAAAGGACGACAAAGTGCTGCAAGAGGGTGTGACTGCTGTCGGTAAGATTCTCGGAGATAATTTAGATTGGGACGTAGAAAAAGGAGTGGCCGAACTTGACCTCAGTTCTGTTTTGGAAAAACTTGAAGCACCAACGGCCTATGAACCAATTCCAGAAAAGGAAATTCCGAAATACAAGGCCATTGTGCCGTATCCAGCTATCGCACGCGATATTGCGCTCTGGGTAGAAGTAGGCGAGACAGCAGATGAGGTGCTTAAAATACTACGTACAGCTGCTGGAGAGCTTTGTGTACGCGCGACTCTGTTTGATACGTTTAGCAAAGACGGTCGGACGTCATACGCTTTTAGATTGGTTTTTCAGGCCAGCGACAGAACTCTAACTGACACCGAGATAAATGCCGTAATGGAAGAGTTATACCAACTTGCTGCAACCAAAGGCTGGGAAGTGCGGTAGTATTAGGCCGTGAAGATCATTTTTTATAATCTTGGCTATGGCCGCGGTCACGTCGGTGCTTTACATGATTATCTTTTGCGAGCACATCGTTTCTTTTATCAAGGTTCTGCCTGTCAAAAACGCCAACTGCAGCCAGTCTTGGATCTGGTAGAAAAAGAGAAACCAGATATTTTTACTTACGCTGAAGTTTGTACCGGCGCTCCGCGCAATAGTTACTTTGACCAACACGCCTATTTGGCAGAAAATTTAAGTGATTCAGTCGCGCATTCAGCTACTTCAAAGTATGGTAGATCGTTACTTAACCGCGCTCCGTTTCATGCTGGGAACAGCAACGGTGTAATTTCTTTTCAAGAGGCGGATATTTTTGGTCACTATCTTAGTGGTAGCAGAAAGAAGTTGGTGTTTGAAATGCAGGTAGGGGATCTGACGGTTTTTTCGGTGCACCTGCCACTAGTAGACAAGCATCGCCAAGCTCATATGCAGGAGTTGGCGGAGTTGATCAATCGTCGTGATGGTGATGTGGTGGTGTGTGGTGACTTCAACATCCTAGATGGGCTAGATGAGCTTAGTCATCTCACAAACGAAACTCAGCTGCGGATAGCGGGGGAAGGGGTAAACACCTTTCCTGCCCATCGCCCACTCTATCAGCTGGACGTGTTTCTCTACCGTTTTAAGGATCAGGCTCTTCAACCTAGCCTACACACAATCGATATAACCGCTTCAGACCACCTACCGGTGGTTTTAGAGTGGTAGAAGTGAAAAATAAGGTCTAAATTTACCGTAAGGGTACTTTTATTCTCATGGTCGTGGTCACATTCATTGAAAAAGGTCGCGCCATAGTCGGCGAGGCCACTTTTGACCATTTATGCTATAATAGGGCCTAATTAATAAGATTATTTACTGTTTTCATGCCAGACAAGAAACCTGCTAAGAAGAGTTCAGATAAGTCCGGACACCACTACGACGCATCGTCAATTGCCGTCCTTGAAGGATTAGAGCCAGTGCGAAAGCGGCCAGGTATGTACATTGGTACCACTGGTCCTGATGGTCTCCATCACTTAATTTGGGAAGTGTTTGATAACTCTCGCGACGAAGCGATGGGCGGCTTTGCTGATCGAGTTGAGGTGGCACTACTGCCTGATAACTACATCCGTGTGGTAGACAATGGTCGTGGTATTCCTGTCGATAAGCACAAGCAAACTGGCGTGTCGGCTCTTGAGACTATTCTCACTACTCTTCATGCGGGCGGTAAGTTTGGTGGTGATGAGTCTGGCTATAAAGTGTCGGGCGGTCTTCATGGTGTGGGTGTGTCAGTGGTTAATGCTCTCTCAACTCATGTAATTGCTGAAGTACACCGTGACGGAGCATATAGCTTGCAGGAATACAACATCGGTAAGCCAAAGGCAAAGGTAAAGAAGATGGGAGCGTCAAAGTTAAATGGTACTATCATTACTTTCCAAGCCGACCCAACCATCTTTAAAGAGATCAAATACGACTTTAAGCGAATTGTTAATCACCTACGTCAGCAGGCCTACTTAGTGAAGGCGATGAAAATTAGCGTGATTGATGCCCGTGAATTGGACGAAAAGGCACAGAGCAAGTTGGATCTTAACGGTAAGCAATATCTAGCAGATGAGCATTTGTCTGTGCCACATCAGCATTTTTACTTTGAAGGTGGACTGCGTTCGCTGGTGGCTTTCAATAACCACTACCTCAAGCCGGTTAATAAGAATATCTTCTACATAGAGAAGCAGGATGTGAGTCCAGAAGTAATGACGGTAGAGGTTGCGTTGCAGTATGTGGATGATATTTCTCCCCGTATTACGGCCTTCGCTAACAACATCTACAACCCAGAGCAGGGTACACACGTAACAGGCTTTAAGACAGCGCTGACTCGAACGCTCAATAACTACGCTAAGAAAGGAAACTTTTTCTCAGTTAAAGATAAAGACGCTGGTTTTACTGGAGATGACGTGCTCGAAGGAATTACAGCGGTGGTGTCAATAAAGATGCCAGAGATTCAATTTGAAGGTCAGACTAAGGCCAAGCTTGGGTCGGTTGAAGCTCGTGGTGCGACCGAGCAAGTATTCGGTGAAGGCTTCGCGGCATTCTTGGAGGAAAATCCTGATGATGCAAAAGCTATCATAAATAAAGTAATACTAGCTGTTAAGGCGCGTAAAGCAGCTAAGGCAGCTAAAGATAGTGTGTTGCGTAAAGGTGCGCTTGAAGGGATGTCGTTGCCGGGTAAGTTGGCTGACTGTCAGAGTAAGAGAGCTGAGGATTCAGAGCTATTCATTGTAGAGGGAGACTCAGCTGGTGGTTCAGCTAAGATGGGGCGTGATCGTAAAACCCAGGCGGTATTGCCGCTTAGAGGTAAGATTCTTAACGTTGAACGGGCGCGTATCGACAAGATGCTGGCTTCTGAGCAAATTAAGAACTTGGTAATCGCTCTGGGTACTGCCATCGGAGACGTGTTTGATGTTTCTAAGTTGCGTTATCACAAGATCATTATTGCGACTGACGCGGACGTCGATGGAGCACACATTCGCACTTTGCTTCTAACTCTATTTTACCGTTACTTCAAGCAGTTGATTGACGATGGATATATTTACATTGCGCAACCACCACTTTATAAGATCCAGAAGGGTAAGGATGTACGTTACGCTTTTACGGACGAAGAAAAGTTCAATATTCTGAAGGATATGGGTGAAGAAGTGCATGAAGACGAAGTTTCTGACGAGGAGGAAGGAAATGAAGAGGGAGGAGAGGAAGTGACAACTAAAAAATCTAAAGCCCGCATTCAGCGTTACAAGGGTCTGGGTGAAATGAATGCTGAGGAACTTTCTGAGACTACGATGAAGATAGATAATCGTATCTTGAAACAAGTGACTATAGAAGACGCTCAGGATGCAGACAAAGTGTTTGATATCTTAATGGGTACAGACGTAGCAAGCCGTAAGTCTTTTATTCAGAACAACGCCAAGATGGCCAATCTGGATATTTAGTCACCAGTAAGACAAAGGATAAATAAACTACCTCGTGGTACGAACCCGAGGTAGTTTATTCTTTTGTGAATACAATGATTATACGGAAGTTGTTATAATATAATTATTAAATTATATGGGGTTTTTAAATTACATTAAGTCTAAACAGATCGGGTTAATTTATGGTCTGATCGTGTTCCTTTTGTTATTTACGCTAGTGTTCATGTTTGTCCTATGGAAGAGTGAGCAGGATATTTCTATAGAACAACCACTAATAGAGTTAGAATCAAATGTGAATATTAGTGACGAGCAGGATGATGTAGTGGAGCAAGATGAAATGTTTGTGGTACCTCCGGAACAAGAGCCGGAGGTATATAAAAACATCGATGAACTCAAGGAAGTTCATCCTGAATTATATGAAGTGCTTCGCACAGCACCGGAATCTCAATTAGAGATTGATCAAACAAATTCATGAAAAAAACCTTCCTCGCACAAAGTATACTTTTATCAGTTGTGTTTTTGATGTCATTTTCTATTGATTCAGCAGTTGCTTCTATGACAAGCGCTACAGCCTCACCAGTTGATTCATGGAATTTGGTCGATGGTGCGACGTACCTACCAACACAATCAATTTCATATACGATAAATTGGTCATATCCAAAACAAAAAAATGGTATTGGAGTTTATATGGAAAGAAAAATCGATAACGGTTCTTTTGTTGCGTTTGATATGGATTGTATCAATCGTAGCCCAGCTTTTGCTGGTGAAACTTGTGCTACTCCAACCAATCCTCCTAGTGTCT
>JBFHUT010000026.1:0-12070 GCA_041589935.1 Minisyncoccia bacterium | reverse complement strand
GTCGATGGTGGGACATGAGCTGAAGGTAGTCGACTATTAGCATGTCTAGGCCATATTCGTTTTTGAGACGGCGCGCAGCGGAGCGCATCTTCACAATGTTCATCGCTGCTTCATCAATAATATGAATTGGTGCCTTATGGAGCTTGTGCATGGCTTGTTGTAGTGCTTCGTACTCCGAGTCGTTGGAGAGGCGACCAGTCCGGAGCTTCCAAGAGTCCACGCCGGCTTCTGCCGCGAGCATACGGTCTACGAGTTGTTGGTCACTCATCTCGAGTGAGAAGATACCCACTGAAGCACCGTGAAGCAGCGCAGCGTTGCGCGCGAGATCGAGGGCAAAGGTGGTCTTACCCATCGATGGCCGAGCAGCTAGAATGATCAAATCAGACTTCTGGAAGCCAGCCAGAAGGTTGTCGATGGCGGTAAAGCCAGATGGCACACCACGTTTGTCTTGCGGGTTTTCGTTAAGATGCTCGAAGCGCTCCCAGGCTTCATGCAGCGCACTGCCGATCGGGCGGAACTTCTGTGCTGAAGGAGCTTGGGTAGCTTGGAAGATTTTTTTCTCGGCTTGATCAAGGGCTTCGTCCACAGTTTCTGGATCGGAGTAGCCAATCTCAGCAATATCATCAGCCGCGTGGATCAGATTACGTAAAGTGGATTTGTTTTGCACCTGTTCAGCGTAGTACATGGCATTACCAGCCGCTGGTACGGTCTCAATGAGTTCGGTTATGTATGATGCGCCACCGACACGGTCGAGCTGACCCATGTCCTTGAGCTTAGTGACCACTGACACGGTATCGATTGGGTCACCCTTTGAGAAAATAGCAGAGATGGCCTTGTAGATGTTACTGTGTTTATCGGCGTAAAAGCTTTCAGGGTAGACCGTCACCGAGATATCGTGCATCACATCTGGCTTGAGAATAATGGCTCCGAGGAGAGCTCGTTCAGCGTCAACGTTTTGTGGTGGAGTACGGAGTGCGCGATTATGTTCGGATGATGACATATAGTAATTCTGTAAGTATATGAGTTTTGTTTATATGCAAAAACGGTCCAGGAATTTGCGCTAGGAAAGGCGCAAATTCGGACATAAATTCACAATAGTCGCTGACGCTCCTTTGTTTATTCAATTTTACCATGAATCACTCCTTGACGGTTTTTGCACAGGGTTGTGGAAGAGGGGGATAGGGGGTGGTTATAATTATGTTATGGATTTTCTATATCTCATTCTGATTGTCGCCGTACTTTTTATTGTACCCGTGGTCTTGATGCTTAAGTGGGGTAAAAAAAGCATTTCTTGATAGCAATAACATTGTTTGTTGTACCATTCATACCAGTATTTGCTAGGCCATACATTTTTATTCCAGATTCTTTTTTTCTTTCGAAATTGATCGTTTTTTGGAATGTGTTTATCGTTCCGTCATCAATAATTTTAAGCATGATCTTTTTGGCAGTTGCTATATACAAAAAAACTCAAAATAAACCGTATACCCTTGCTTTGGTGTGGGCCGCGACATTAGTTTCTTACGTTGTTCCTTTTTGGGTGTTGGTTAATCTATTAACAACGCACGTCTAGAAAGCTCCAAACCAGTTCAGGGATCTGCGCCAAGAAAGGCGCAGATTCGGAACTAAATTCGTAATAGTCGCTTCGCTCGTTTACTCATTTAACCCTCTTTCGTTACCTTCGGTCCCTGAGCAGTATCTTCAATTTCGTAGCCTTCTAGTTTGAGTTTGTCGCGGATAGCGTCAGCCATTTCCCAGTTGCGGGCGATACGAGCAGCTTCGCGGTCGTCGATCAGCTTTTGGATGTTGTCTGGAAGATCTTCAGCGGCAACGACACCTAAAGAGCGTACGCCTTCGTAGAGATCATCAGAAAGGCCGATGTCTAATACTTCGTCCATCGACATTAAAGTCCCGCACTTCACCTTTGGATCGAGTTTTTTATCGTTGATTACATCCCACAGAACCGCGATCGCGCCAGGAGTGTCGAAGTCATCAGCTAATCGTTCGTCGAATTTCTCCAGGTAAGCGGCGTCTGGTGTCGCAGTCTTTTGCTTAAACTCTTCGTAGACATAGCGCTTAAGGCGGAAGAGAGCTTGCTTAGCTGAAGAGAGAGCTTCCCAAGAGAAGTTAGCGGGGGAGCGGTAGTGGGCGGTGAGGAGCCAGTAGCGATAGTCGTCGCCCGAAAAGCCGCGGTCGCGTAAGTGACGCATGGTGATGGTATTGCCGAGTGATTTGGAAATCTTGGTGCTGTCGATGGTAATAAAAGCGTTGTGGAGCCAGTATTTTACAAAGGTCTTACCGGTCGCTGCTTCAGACTGAGCGATCTCGGCATTGTGGTGGGTGTAGGCGAGGTCTTCACCGCCAGTGTGGATGTCGATTTGTTTACCAAGCGTGTCCATGGCCATAGCGGAACATTCAATATGCCAACCCGGGAACCCTTTACTCCAACGGCTCTCCCAACCCAGGTCACTTTTCTTCCAAACGGCAAAATCAGCCGGGTGGCGTTTTTCGGTATTTACTTCTACGCGGGCGCCGCTTTTGAGCTTCTTCAAGTCAATTTTTCCGAGTCGGCCGTATTTAGGGAATTTAGCAATGTCAAAGTATAGTCCATCGCTGGTTTCGTAAGTGAACCCCTTCTCGTCGAGAGTTTTAATGAGGCTGATTTGTTTTTTGACGTAGTCACTAGCCCGGGCCCAGGTATCTGGCTCCATGATGCGCAGTTCTTCAATATCGTTCTGAAAGGCTTGGATGTAGCGAGTAGAAAGCTCATGCATCGCATCAAGTGTAATCGGCAAATCTTCACTCTTAAGAGCCTTCATCATTTTGTCCTCGCCGGCATCACCATCATCTGAGAGGTGGCCGAAGTCGGTAAGGTTAATGGTATGCTCAACCATGTAACCATTCCGGATTAATACTCGCTTGACGATATCTGAATTAACAAATGCGCGTAGGTTGCCGATGTGAGCGTAGCCGTAGACAGTCGGGCCACAGCTGTACATTTTTACCTGATTGTCACTTAGTGGGGTAAAAATTTCTTTTTTACCTGACTCTGTATTTAAAAGAGTGATGTCGCGTGTTTGCACAGGTGTTTTTTTACCAAATAATCCTTCAAACATATTCTCGATAGTGTATCAGAAACCACTCAAATTCTCATTAGAGAAGGAAGGTTACTCCCCGGTAGGTTATTTTGGCTCATAGTGACTTTGTGCGATAATGCTCCCATGTCTATGCAGTCGAATTTAGTGTCTCGAAGGAAGAAGGGAACAAGACGAATAGTTGGTTACTTTCTTGCATTATTACTTTCTGTAGGAGCTTTCTTCTCTGGTTTACAGTTTGGTCAGGGGGTATCGGGTAATAACCAAATAGCTGGTCTGTTTAGTTTGTTCGCGGCGGATGATGCTACTGAAGCTCCTACTGGAAAGCCAAATCTTGATGAGTTCTGGGAGGTATGGAATCTACTCGAGGAGAAGTTTGTAACTGGTAGTTCTACTTATGAAATCTCGGAAGAAGAAAGAATCCGCGGAGCGATCGATGGCTTGGTTGATGCTTACGGTGATCCTTATACGGTCTACATGACACCAGAGGATTCGGCTACTTTTAATCAAAATATTTCTGGTAACTTCAGCGGTGTTGGAATGGAGGTTGGTTTGCGTGAGAGGCTTATTACAGTGATTGCGCCACTACCTGATACTCCAGCGGAAAAGGCAGGAATCCTTGCCGGTGATGTGATAGTGCGGATTGATGATGTGAGTACAGAAGGTATGACGATTGATGAAGCGGTCAGTCTAATTAGGGGAGACAAGGGAACAGTAGTAACACTAACACTCTATCGAGAAGGCGAGATGGAGTTCTTAGAGATTCCTGTCACCCGCGACACAATCAACATCCCAACCGTCAAAACCGAACAAATTGATGGTACTTACGTAATTGCCATCTACACTTTCAATGGCGTGGCAGAAAAGCAGGTGTGGGATGCGATGCAGGAGTTCGTAGCTTCAGATGCCACCTCACTCATCATTGACGTACGCGGCAATCCTGGGGGTTATCTGCAAGGAGCAGTGTCTATTGCCAGCCACTTCTTACCGACCGGTAAAGTGGTAGTGCAAGAGCAGTTTGGTGACACTGCAAAGAATGACGTCTTCCGTAGTCGAGGGCGACAAGTACAGCCATTCGAACCAAAAAATTTGGTAGTATTGGTAGATAATGGTTCTGCTTCTGCTTCAGAGATCTTGGCCGGTGCCTTGCGAGATCATGGTGTTGCTACTGTGATAGGGACACAAACCTTCGGTAAAGGATCTGTGCAGGAATTGATCGAACTAGAAGACGGTTCTTCGCTTAAGGTCACCGTAGCTAGGTGGCTTACACCAAATGGAACTTCCATTTCAGAAGGTGGTTTAGCGCCAGATATTGTTATAAACCGCACGCCGGAACAAAGACTAGCTGGGGAGGATCCGCAACTTGATGCTGCACTTCGTTTCTTGCGCGGGGAGGAGGTGTCTAGTGAAACTTTAGAAAATCAGTTGGCTCTTGATGACGAAGAAGTGAACTGAGTTGGAGAATTGACTCCTGGTTTGGTATGATACGCGCTAAGGTGTACGGCCGGATTTTATGGAGCTAATTTAATGATATGAAAGTAATACTACTAAAAGATGTGGCAAAAATTGGAAAGCGTTTTAGTGTGACAGATGTGCCAGATGGATACGCTTTGAATCAGCTTATTCCAAAGAAAATGGCAGAACCTGCTACGCCCGCTAACCTAAAGCGTCTACAGCGCTATCAAGCTGAGGCGTCAGCTTCTAAAGAAGCTGACTTAGCTCACTTTGAAGCGATCAAAAAGGCGCTGGCAGACGTCAAGATATCAGTGCTGGTTCAAGCAAATGAACAGGGTCATCTTTTCAAGGCGGTACATGAGTCTGATGTGGTCTTAGCGGCTAAAGACGCTGGTGTTGAGGTTACTAGTTCTATGATTAGCGTTCCGGCGCCGATCAAAGAGCTTGGTCAGCATCAGGTGGAGCTTCATTGCGGTGATCATAAGCATCAATTCGTGATTGAGGTAGTTGCTAAGTAATTAAAATATTTTATGAATGATCTTTTTCGTCAAGCGCAGCCAATCATTATCCTGATTGTCGTGTGTGCGGCTCTTATTGGAGCAATTGCTTGGCTCATGAATAGTGGGCAAGGAGGAACGGAGGTTGAATTAACTGAGGGTGGAGATACTCTTCCAGCCCCGCTGACTCTAGACGCATTAAAAGCTTACGAAGCCGACATAACAAATGATATGAATCCAGTAGCAGTACTAAACACCACAATGGGTGTAATTGAAATTGAATTATTTGAGGACCAGATGCCGATTACGGCTGGTAACTTTGCTAAGTTGGTAGATGAAGGCTTTTATAACGGAATTAAATTCCATCGTGTGATTGATGGATTTATGATCCAGGGAGGTGATCCTATCACTAAGACCAATGAGGTACTTCGGTACGGAACCGGCGGACCAGGCTACTCGATTCCTGATGAACACATCAAGGGTGATCTTTTGACTAACGTGCGAGGTACCATTTCGATGGCTAACAGCGGTCCTAACTCTGGTGGTAGTCAGTTTTTTATCAACTTGGTTGATAATCAAAACCTAGACTTCGATAAGATGCCGTTAACTTCAAAGCATCCGGTTTTTGGACGGGTAGTTTCTGGTATGGAGGTGGTAGATGTTATTGGAAAAGCGGAGACAAACATGACCAATCTTCCGTTAGAGGATATTGTGATTGAAGCTGCTACGATCCGTCGTAACTAACAAATTTGCAACAATGAGGCAACAAAAAACTCCCTTTAAGGGAGTTTTTTGTTGTTTGTTTCATTACGCAGCTTGTAGTACATCGACTGCCTTCTTGACCTTTGTCTTACCGGTGAAGTCAGTCTTGCGAGTATTTCGGAAAGAAACAACTCCATCAACAACTGCAAATAGAGTGTGGTCTTTTCCAACCTTTACCCCTTTTCCAGCTTCAATCTTGGTTCCTCGCTGACGAACGATAATTTCGCCAGTTTTGACTATTTGTCCATCTGCGCGCTTCACCCCAAGATATTTAGGTTGTGAATCGCGCAGGTTTTTGGCGGTACCGCCAGCTTTTTTGGTTGCCATACGATTACTGTATAATGGTTACAATTTAACGGGCAGAGTATACGATAAATGTACAAAAAACTCAAGTCTTTTGTGTTGGACGACGCCGTTTACATGGCTTTATTGCTGATTTTAGTCGGAGTGGTTTCTTTTGGTTTAGGGAGACAGTCAGTGACGTCAGTGTCTGTGAACGCGGCTACAGTATCAGGGGTAACAGTCTTAAATACAGCCAGTGAGCCAGAATTTGCTCAGCCTAAGAAACCTGCACAAAGGGTAGTAGCTTCTAAATCAGGTACTAAATATCATCTTCTAAATTGCCCCGGGGCAAAGCAAATTAAGAATGAAAACAAAGTGTTTTTTGATGCACCTTCATTGGCTGAGGCAGCCGGCTACACGCCGGCTGCCAACTGTGAGGGGTTGTAGTGTATACTGGCGTATATGATAGTGGTAGATGGTGAGTTTTCAGGTTTAAATTACAGCAAGCATTCAATCGTATCGTGGGGGGCGCTGGATTTGGATAATCCCAGCAACCAGTTTTACGCTGAATGTAGAATATGGGATGGAGCTCATATCGACCCAGAGGGGCTGGCTGTAAATGGTTTTACTGAAGAGGAGGTGACAGACAAAAATAAGATGACCGAGGCCGAGTTAGTAAGGAACTTCACTGCTTGGAGTCAAGAAATGGCAGATCGTACACTGGCTGGACAAAATGTCTCAGCCGACCGTGACATGCTTAAGGCTGCTACTGAAAGAGCTGGTTATGACTGGAACTTTGCGTATCGCACCATCGACTCGCACACTCTTTGTTGGATGCACATGATCAAGCGAGGGTTGGTACCACCGATGGACGAAGAACGTCATCGGAGCGCTCTAAATCTAGACGCTATTCTAAATTACTGTGGTATTCCAGCAGAACCGGAGCCGCACAATGCGCTGACGGGAGCAAAGAGTCATGCGGAGGTAATCTCACGACTCTTATATGACAAGAAACTTCTCCCCGAATTTGAACAATACGAAATACCTTGGCGTTAAGCGTTGTCGGCCTGGCGAGTGTCTCGTACGCTACGATGTTTACCAACTATACCTAGCCCTGAACCACCGCGGATACTCAAAACTCGCCAGGCCGACAACGTGCGCTATCAACCGTGGGCAATATCGATTGGTGGTTTATTAGGGTGATACAATAGACTAATGTTTGGACAAAATAAGCGTAATAAAAAGCAAAAGGATACTCCGCCGTGTAGCAGAGTAGTAGCAGAATTATTAGATCCTAAGGGAGTGGACGGCGATGCTGTGCAGTCGTGGCGAGTTTTTCGCATTATGTCTGAGTTTGTGCAGGGATTTGAGCTTTTGCGCGAACATGGACTAGCTGTGACCTTCTGGGGAAGTGCTCGTACCAATCCCGACAATAAGTATTACAAAGCGGCTGAAGACCTGGCTTCACGCCTAGCTCAAAAGGGGTTCTCGGTTATTTCTGGTGGAGGTCCAGGAATTATGGAAGCCTCAAATGTCGGAGCTTATAAAGTGGGGGGTAAATCAGTCGGGCTCAATATCCAGCTTCCGTTTGAACAAAAACTAAATCCATATACGACTGAGTCGCTTAACTTTGATTTCTTCTTCTCCCGTAAAGTAATGCTCACTTTTGCATCTGAGGTATACGTTTACTTCCCTGGGGGCTTCGGTACTCTTGATGAATTCTTTGAAATTGTGACGCTTATTCAAACCAAAAAAATTGAACCAATTCCAGTGGTTCTCTATGGAAAAGAGTATTGGAGTCCGTTAATTCAGTTTTTCAAGCAAGACCTATTGGAAAAATATGAAACAATTAGTCAAGAAGATCTCGATCTATTTCATGTAGTTGATAGTGTCGATGAGGCTTATAAATATATTACAAAAAACGTACGAACATCTAATGTCAGACAAATCTAGTTAACTATGTATCTATCTTATTTCGATGTTGAGACAGTGACCGATAAGACCGTTTCGATTGGGGTAAAGAAATTGCGTTCATATCGGGATAAAGTACAAAAAGTGGCGCAAGAAGATGATTCTACTGCACCAGAGTACTCTCTCGTGCATGCAAAAAATCCAGCGGTACACGATCAATTGGAAGTGCTCAAAAAACAATTTAAAGGGATTAAACACCTGATCTTAATTGGGATTGGTGGGTCTAATCTCGGAACAGAAGCGGTTCATCAAGTTCTAGACAATGGACAAGTGACGCTTCATTCCTTAGACACGGTAGCTGCCTATGATATAGAGCGCCTGTTGGGAGAACTAAAGGGTTTGAAAAAAGTAGAAAAACTAGCCGTTTGTGTAATTAGTAAGTCTGGCAACACGGCTGAAACCTTGGTCAATGCTGGCGTGTTGCTAGAAGCGCTAGAAAAACAGTACGGTAAAAAGGTTTATCAACAGACGATATTCATTGGCAACTCAAGCACCGCTTTCATGAAGACGGGGAAGCGATTAGGCGCGACTGTCGTGCCGATGCCAGAAATTGTGGGCGGTCGATATTCAGTGGCTACAGAAGTGGGGCTAGTGCCGCTGGCGCTCTTAGGGCACAACACCGATGCCTTTATATCTGGAGTGCTTGATGCAGCAACGGAAGAATACGAATCAGTCACGGCAGAGAATGCGGCCAGGTTAAGTTCTTACATCAGTAAGAACTATCGTCATTACAATTTCTTTGCCTTCGAGCCTAGGTTACAAACTCTTGGTGCCTGGTACCGACAACTATTTGCTGAGAGTATCGGTAAAGAAAAAGATCGCGCTGGGAAACCTGTGACCAAAGGCTTTCTGCCAACTATTTCTACCCCGGTAGAGCTTCATTCAGTCGGTCAATTATATCTCAGTGGCTTCTCTGGTGTGTACACTGATTTTGTTACCTTTGATGACGATCAAACTGATTTTCAAATTTCTAAGAAGGGACTGGCTAAAGCTTATGGTAAATTTAGCATGCAAGAAGTATCAACGGCACTTTATGGTGGGGTAATGGGAGCCTATCAAGACCGGCAGTTACCGTACCGATCAACTATCTTTGATGAAAATCTAGCTTACTCAATCGGCTTGTTTATGGGGATGCGCATGCTGGAGACAATGTATGTAGCTGAACTGATGAACCTCAACGCGTTTGATCAGCCAAACGTTGAGCTTTATAAAATTAAAACCCGTGAAATTTTGGGCTTATGAGTTATATTCTGTTCGATATTGGTGGTACTAAAACCCGCGTGGTGGTAAGCGAAGATCTGGAGACTTTAGGTAAGGTGGAATCTTTCAAGACCCCCGCCAAGTTTGAGGCTGGTATCAAAAAAATGGCTGAGACCATTAATAAACTGACAAAGGAGAAACCAATAGCTATGGCTGGAGGAATCCGTGGACCGCTTATGGAGGATAAGACAGGGATCCAGAATGATGGGGTCTTGTCTGACTGGGTAGGTAAGTCAGTGGTGGACGAGCTCCAGAAACATATTGACGTCCCGGTCTATCTTGAGAACGACACAGCTATTGCGGGTGTGGGGGAGGCTGTTTACGGCGCCGGTAAAGGGATGGAGATAGTTGCCTACCATACGGTGAGTACTGGCGTCGGCGGGGTCAAGATTGAGAATGGTGAGATTGATTTAGCGAGTGTTGGTTTTGAGCCCGGTCATCAGGTGCTTGATATTGATCGAACTATCTTAGGAGAAGATGTTACTCCAACTCTCGAAAATCTAGTGTCAGGCACTGCGATTGAAAATCGTTTTGGGGTAAAGCCATATGAGATACCACAAAGTGATGTTCTGTGGGATGAGTTGGCTGAGTACCTGGCACAGGGCCTGCGAAACACGATTTTATATTGGTCACCTGACGCGATAGTTTTAGGTGGTTCAATGATTATTGGCGATCCTCGTATTGAAGTTGACGACATCCGTAAGTACACCGTTGAGTCTCTCGATGGTTTTGTACCCGCGCCACTTATCACGGCCGCCAAGCTAGGAGATGAAGCCGGTCTTTATGGAGCAATGGCTATTCTCAAGCGCCAGAAGTAAGCGTATACTTAATTTAATTACCAGCTAATATTATAGAGTCTATGGACATACTATTTATTCTCATAGTTGCTATCGGAATTCTCGTCATAGTTCTGCGGGAAGTAAAACAATACGAGCGCGGGGTTGTGCTGACGATGGGACGATTCACTAGTTTGCGAAAGCCAGGCTGGAGTGTAATTATTCCGATCTTTCAAAAAATGGAGAGGGTTGATTTGCGAGTAAAAGCGGTAGATGTACCCGATCAAAAAGTTATTACTCGCGACAACGTTTCGGCTAGCATCAACGCTGTTATTTACTACAAGGTTTCTGATGCTGCAAAGGCGGTTTTAGAAGTTGAAGATTTTCGCTTTGCGGTCTCTCAGCTTGCACAAACTACAATGAGAAATATTGTAGGTGGAGCCGCTCTAGACGAAGTGTTGGCAGAGCGAGACAAGCTCTCTGAAAGGATTCAGCAAATTATCGATGCCGAGACAGATGAGTGGGGAATTAGAGTAGAAAACGTTGAGCTTAAAGATTTTTTCCTACCTCAGGATATGGAGCGTACTATTGCTAAGCAAGCTGAGGCAGAACGCGAGAGGCGCTCAGTCATCATAAAGGCAGAAGGTGAGGTAACAGCTGCAGAGAATATTGCTAAAGCAGCTACAATGTTATCACAATCACCTGGCGCACTTCATTTGCGTACCTTACAGACCCTTAACGATCTATCTTCTGATCAATCAAACACAGTTGTGTTCGCCATACCTCTTGAGGTGCTAAGAGCAGTAGAAGCCGTACCAGAATTACTAAAAAGCCATAAAACAAGCTCTAAATTAGAGTAATTCATTGACTGTAAGTCAAAACTATGCTATAATATAAATAATCCGTAGATTATGGTATAGTCTCTCGGTTATCGGTGTCGCAGTTGGTGTATTAATTTGTCATAAGGGCAAGTCTCCACCTATACGACCAAGTATTTAGGTAGCTTCAAGCGACCTTAAATATGGAAGTACCTATAGGGTACAACCTTTGTCACACCGGTATTTGTATGCTCAGCATACAAAACGTGTTCGCTCGGTCATACATAAATGTTCAATTCGAATCTCTATGTACAACTCTCGCTTACACGTCTTGTCAGATAAGACCTTTGGCTTATTATATCGACTGTGATTCTTGCGCTGTTTACTGTTTCAACTGTCTCGGCAGTTGATGTTAAAGATACAGCCTATGGACACATTGCACAGACTGGAGGGGAGGCAGTAGTAGTACGTGAAGTTGCTTCTGCTAAAAACACTGAGTCTATCGTTCGATCATACTTTGCGGACATTCCCGTCATGATCGAAGTTGCTCGATGTGAATCAACCTTCCAACATGAACTCACTGATGGATCTATTCTTCAGGGGCGAGTCGATCCGGCAGATACCGGGGTAATGCAGATTAATAAGCGTTACCATCAATCTGCTGCGACTGCAATGGAACTCGATCTGGATGATCTCTACGACAATATGGCGTACGCTCGCTATCTATATGATAGACAGGGTACGCAGCCGTGGAACGCATCTATGCCGTGTTGGGGTAATACCTTGGCGGCTAACTTTTAACAAAAAACTCCCCTCGGGGGAGTTTTTTGTTGATCGGCATGGACTAATTAATGCTGCTTTTATCTAGCGGTGCTAGTTTAGCATTTGAACCACCTGGACCGTACGACATGATGTATAGTAGTCCACCGATGATCGCTAGATTTTTTAGCGCCTGAGTTTGTTGCATAGGGTCGCTAAAGTCCATGTGTGCAGTGAGGGTGGCAAGAATCGTAAAGCCAATCAAAGTGGCAGAAGCCAGGCCAACTCTTTTGCCAATAATGATTGCTCCTCCAGCTACAACTTTTACTGCAATTACTACCCAAACAGCCAGACCTGCCATAGGTATCCCAATACTGGAGAACCACATAGCAGTGTTC
>JBFHUT010000025.1:0-12400 GCA_041589935.1 Minisyncoccia bacterium | reverse complement strand
TACGTAGAACTGTGGCTTGTAACCTGAGAAGAATGGAGTGTGGCGACCACCTTCCTCCTTCGAGAGAACATAGACCTCAGCCTCAAACTCGGTGTGTGGGGTAACAGAACCCTTCTTCGCGAGTACCTGACCACGGTGTACATCCTCCTTCTTTGTACCGCGGAGAAGAATACCAGCGTTGTCTCCAGCCTGAGCTTGGTCGAGCTGCTTGTTGAACATTTCAACTCCAGTCACTGTAGTGAGTGCAGTGTCTTTGATACCAACAATCTGTACTTCTTCACCCACCTTTACCTTTCCTCGTTCTACACGACCAGTTACTACTGTACCGCGTCCTTCAATTGAGAAGATGTCCTCAATTGGCATTAGGAATGGCTTGTCTAGTTCACGCTCTGGAGTTGGGAAGTATTCATCCATTGCATTAGCAAGTTCGATGACCTTCTTCTGGTACTCTGCATCTCCTTCAAGAGCCTTAAGACCTGAACCATGGATGATTGGAGCATTAGCACCATCGTAACCATTAGCAGTCAAAAGTTCTCGAAGCTCTTCTTCAACGAGCATAATCATTTCCTCATCGTCGACCATGTCGCACTTGTTGAGGAATACAATAATACGTGGTACACCCACCTGCTTTGCAAGAAGTACGTGCTCACGAGTTTGTGGCATCGCACCATCAGTAGCAGCTACTACGAGTACTGCGCCGTCCATCTGAGCAGCACCAGTAATCATGTTCTTGATGTAGTCAGCGTGACCTGGCGCATCGATGTGCGCGTAGTGTCGCTTTGGAGTCTCGTACTCTGAGTGAGATAGAGAAATTGTAATACCTCGAGCCTTTTCTTCTGGAGCCTTGTCGATATCTTCGACGGCCTTTACGTTAGCGTTGTATCCTTCTCCTTCGTGTGCCTTAAGAGTAGTAAGGATAGCTGCAGTCAAAGTAGTCTTACCGTGGTCTACGTGACCAATGGTACCTACGTTGATGTGCGGCTTTGAACGATCAAATGAATCTGCCATATTAGTAGATTAATTTTTATAATTAAATAAAATTCACCGCACACACCACATTGTGTCAGAAAAAGCCTGCGCCACTTTCGTGACAACAGGCTCTTCCCCAACGCTTTGATCCCGTGTGCAAACGAGACGGCGCGAGAACGCTGCGTCTCGCTTGTACGCGAGCACGGTGTGAAAGAGCCAGTATTACCTTCCTTCACAAAGAACTCACAAGGAGCTCTCTGTTGCGGTGCGGCTATGTTATCAGAATCCGCTTTTTTTGCAAGAAAAACGGCCGGTCCCAGAGGGACCGGCCGTTTTTCTAATCTTTATTATCCCGATAGGAAAGAATAAATTAACGTTTTATTCTTACTCGCTTATACCACGAGCTTTCTTTATCTCCATCGCTACGTTTGGTGGTACCACCTCGTAATGATCAAACTCCATGGTCATAGAAGCACGACCCTGAGTCATCGAACGTAGAGTGTTGGTGTAGCCAAAAAGTTCTGAAAGTGGTACTTTCGCGTGAACAATAGTCTTTCCCCCCATTTCTTCAGTACCCTCTACCTGACCACGCTTAGATGAGATGTTTCCGTTAATGTCTCCCATGTATTCTTCTGGGGTACGCACCTCAACCTTCATGATCGGCTCTAGAATAACTGCATTAGCTTTCTTCGCTGCATCCTTAAAGGCGTTGATACCGGCTAGTTTGAAAGCGATTTCTGAAGAGTCAACATCGTGGTATGAACCGTCGAAGAGCTCGACTGAAACGTTTTCCATCTTGTAACCAGCTACGAAACCACGTCCCATAGCCTCCTTACATCCCTTCATTACAGCTGGAATGTATTCACCTGGGATCACTCCTCCCTTAATATTATTGATGAATTCGAAGTGATCCTCACGTGTTACGTTCTTAGCCACCTTCACATCTTCACCATTTTCATCCTTAGCTAGTGGTTCAAGTGGCTTGATACGGATCTTAACGTGACCATACTGACCACGACCACCAGACTGTTTGATGTACTTATGTTCTGCCTCGGCTTCACCCTGAATAGTTTCACGATATGCCACCTGTGGTTGTCCGATATTAGCTTCAACACCGAACTCTCGTTTCATACGATCAACAATAATGTCGAGGTGAAGCTCACCCATACCAGCGATAATTGTTTCCATCGTTTCTTCATCAGTTGAAACCTTAAAGGTTGGATCTTCGTCTGAAAGACGCTTTAGCGCCACACCCATCTTTTCCTGGTCATTCTTGGTCTTCGGTTCTACTCGCACTGCTACCACTGGTTCTGGGAAGGTGATCTGTTCAAGAATGATCGGTTTCTCAAGATTACATAATGTATGAGAAGTCTTCACTTCCTTAAGACCTACCATCGCTGCAATTTCTCCAGCATATACTTCTTCGACTTCAGTACGCTTATCAGCCATCAATCGCACAATACGTCCCACTCTTTCCTTGTCTCCTGTTGAAGAGTTAAGAATATATGAACCTGCCTTTACAGTACCTGAATATACACGGAAGAAGGCTAGCTGACCGACGAATTTGTCATCCTGGAGCTTGAAAGCAAGTGCACAGAATGGATCTGCATCAGATGGGTTGCGGGTAATAACAGTTTCTTCGTCTTTAGGATCAACTCCCTCTACTGGTGGAAGGTCGACTGGTGATGGGAGGTAGTCTACCACCGCGTCGAGCACGAGCTGCACACCAATATTCTTAAGGGCAGTACCTGTCATGATCGGGAAGATTTCGTTAGCAATTACTGCCTTACGTAGAGTCTTCTTAAGATCAGCATTTGAAGGCTCTTCACCTCCTAGATACGCTTCCATCAGAGCGTCGTCATGTTCCACTACTCGCTCGATGAGTTCCGCGCGCCACTTTTGAGCTTGCTCTACCAATTCAGCTGGAATTTCTTCTTCTGTTACGTCCATTCCCATCTCACCACCAAAGCGGTAGGCCTTCATAGTGATCAGATCAACCACACCGCTCATAGTATCTTCCGCTCCAATTGGGATCTGAATACGTACTGCCTTCTTTGAAAGACGGTCATGAATAGATTTCACTGATGCGTCAAAGTCTGCTCCAAGCTTGTCCATCTTATTGATGAAACAAATACGTGGCACGTTAGCCTCGTCAGCATAACCCCAGTTGGTTTCAGTTTGTGGTTCCACACCGGCTGCGCCGTCGAACACCACAACAGCCCCGTCGAGCACGCGCATTGAACGCTTCACCTCAGCGGTAAAGTCGATGTGTCCCGGAGTGTCAATAATATTGAAGGTGTACATCTTCTCCTTGTTCTTTCGGTCCTCCTCCATAGTCTTAGACCAGTTACAAGAAATCGCCGCCGCTGTAATAGTAATACCGCGTTCGCGCTCTTGCTCCATCCAGTCAGTAACGGTTGCACCGTCGTGCACCTCTCCAATCTTGTGACTCATTCCAGTATAGAAGAGAACACGTTCTGAAGTGGTTGTCTTACCTGCGTCAACGTGGGCAACGATACCGAAGTTGCGCAGTTTCTCGAGTGGAAATTCTCGTGCCATATAATAAATATTGAATAAATAATTTTTAATACCTCCCTAGTGCGGATTCCGCAATAGAAAAAAGTGACCCGAGCGGGTCAAACGCGAACACTATACTCCATTCCCCCAAAAACGGCAACATGGCTACTGTTACAATATATGTGGTTAATCTTTTTTAAAGTTTTCATATGCATAAATACAAAAAAGCGACCTCCATGGTCCTATCAATGACAATCATGATTATCGGTCTCTATATGCTGGTAGAAAATAGTTGGCCAACCCCGCCAGCGATTAGTGGTCTAGGTTTCCTTCTCACTGGCTTAGCTCTCTGGCTACCGACTTGTCCGATAATGGCTAAGATTTGCGGTGAATAGACAATTACCTAATAAAAACAGCGCGGTCAACGCGCTGTTTTCATATACCAACCTTGATTGTAAACTTCACTTTTTCATCAGCATATATATCCTCCGCCTTCCGGACTGCCGCCTTCACCGGCAGTATATAAGTCCCGGCGTGTTTATCAGGAAAAATTGAAGTCTTCCAAGTCGTCTTACCGATTGTCACCTCCGCTCTAATAGAACCAAAACCGCGACGATTTTTCCCATATAACTCCTTTATCTCCTGTCCATATTTTTTTGGTACGGTTAAAAAATGCCAGTTGGCTGTCTCACCAGGATACAGCCACATTTTTTCGGTCATGGTGTATTTTTTTAACGCCATAAATATTGGTAATTAACATCTATCCAAAATAAAAAACTGTATACTTAAGATATGTTTAGTATACCAACCGGAAGAGTTTTGGTGGCTGGGGTAATTATTGCTCTTATTAGTATTGGTCTGCTTCCAAAATCAGACCTAACTCCAATCGCCGACATGCAAGTGGAAGCAACGAATCAGACACCGACAGTAAATAATCCATTCACAGTCGAAATCATAGTAACTTCGACTGAACCAGTAAACGTCTTTAAGGGCACTTTGGTTTTTGATCCAAACGTACTAAAAATTGAAGCCATTGATTACAACACCTCTATCGCAGACCTCTGGGCTGAACGGCCTTGGTATAGTAATGGAGAAGGTACGCTTAATTTTATTGGCGGAACTACTCGCCCTGGTGGGCACACCGGAAAAGACCAGATCATTAAAGTTACTTTCATTCCTAAAGTAATTGGTGAAACTATCATTACCATGGAGGAGGTAGTTATATTGAGACACGATGGCCTCGGAACCGAAGTAACTGTAGAAAAACCAATTGACCGAATTTTTGAGATCACAGCAGAAGATAGGTCGGGTGAAACACTCGCTGATAAACCAATTGAACAAGGCCCAACCATCTATATCACACCAGAAAAAAAGAGTACCGATCTAAATGGCGACGGAAAACAAACCTTGTCTGACACTAGCATTTTTATGGCTCATCTTGCTACACAGAACTTACGTTCCGATTTTAACAATGACGGAGCAGTTAACCTCAAAGACCTAAGTATTCTTAATAAGTAACCCTCAGAAAAGTACAAACTAGAAAACCATCAAACTATCTAGTGTGCCTAAGTATGAGCTCAATAACGGTGGCAACATAAAAATGGCTATCAAAATGGGGAGCACCACCACAACTACAGTTACCCAGAAGGTGAGTTTTAAATACCACTCAATCTTACGAACGGACTGATGGATCTGATTAATTTTCAGCTCTTGTTCGTTAAGTTGTTCTTGTAGTTTTGGATCCATGCCTATAATCATAACAGACTAAAGTGATATTATAGAGCCATATGGAACAAGAGCCTCACAACAGCTTTACCAACCCTTCACCGCAAACCACTCGACTGATCGAAGTGTTACAGAGCCTAGAAAACCACATCCGTCGGCAAAATTCTCTTAAGTACGCTTTTCTAAAAGGAATGATGTATGGCTTAGGCACAGTCATTGGAGCGACTGTCCTCGTTGCCCTATTTGGTGGCGTAATAGCAGCAACAGTGAGTACCCTCGGAGGCACATCTAATACTACAGATACCCCATCAGCAACTCTACCTTAGTCGGTAATCTAAACGGGTCTTTATATTTGTTCACTTTCCTGACACGCGCCGTCAGTGTATGAGATGACGTTTGCGTTAGAACACGCACTGCAGCTATTACCGAAAGTTTCAGGGACAGGATCACACGGTGTGGTAATGCACTGCACTTGTACCAGACCACACACCGGGGCATAGATCTCTGCACACACATCTGCATCACGTGAATCAGGCAAACAGGTGATAGGATCATCATCTTCAACCGTGACAGGGCACGCAGCAAATTCACAATTTGGACTAACTCTCCCTACGTATGAACCATCAGGACACTGCTTTGCATCAGCCGGACAAGAAATTGGTTCGCTCGGTAGTGGAGTCGTTGGTTCTGAACCAGGAGGAACTGCTGGTACCGGAACTGTAGTACCATTTGATGGTTCTGAGGTCGCATCAAAATTAGCAACTTTCCACAACACTATACCCATTAAAGTGAGTACTACTATTCCGACCAGAAACTCAAATTTTTGTTTCATACTATTTATATTATCCTGCTTTTTATCAGTTGCTCCTTTTCTGCGCGGGATAACTGCTTAACTGCATACTCTCGCTGCATAGCTTTTTGTTTTGTCTTAAAGAATTCCGAATGAACTAGAGTGACCGGCCGTCGGCCACGAGTGTATTTGGCGCCAGCTAAGCGAGCTGTCTTGGTGTCGCCTTCTCCGTTATGCTCCGCCACTCGTTTCTTTAAGTCTGTGGTATAGCCGGTATAGAGAGTACCATCGGCGCACCGCAATATATAAATGTAGTGCCGCATTAGTCTTTCTTATCTGTTTTATTACCCCATTGCCACTTGAGGGGCTCTCCAGTGCGCCAGGTAATCACAATAAAAAGCACGGTGGCCGCAATTACGAACACAATTACGTCTCTCTGTTCAGAAAATGGACCGTTGGTCTCTTCTGGACGCCAAACCACAGCCAAAATAAACAACAAATAAATGAGTGTAGTTGCCCAACCAGCTGGCTTAGCGGGCGTCCAGCCGTAGCCATACAACTTTCGCCTAAACCAGTATCCCTTAGGATTATCTTTAATATAGGAAATATACTCATCCCAACACTTCATAAAAAATAGTATGTACCTCACAAGAAGCAATAGCAAGCAAGACTTGCACATTTTTTTACTTTGTGTATACTTGACACTAAGTTAG
Source organism: Minisyncoccia bacterium (assembly GCA_041589935.1). GTDB lineage: Bacteria > Patescibacteriota > Minisyncoccia > Phycocordibacterales > UBA918 > OLB19. Next base: position 5,686 of record JBFHUT010000025.1, on the reverse strand, counting down.
CAGTTTGCTAGTGTTGACTTAGAAAGTTCCTTATACGCCGCACCATTCAGTGCGGAAATAACAACTCTCCACTTAGTGTAGATATGACACTATTAATCACTTCTTGTTAGGTGGCGCGTTCGGGGATAAAACCTGGGGCGCTCCACCTCACCGGAAGGGTGAGGATGTTCTTTGAAAATCGCATAGTACATATTGCACTACCCCGCTGAGACCGATTGATCTCATTAACCAAAAAGGAGTATAGACATGAAAATTCATTTACTGGTTATTGATCCACAAAACGACTTCATGGATCAGCCGGGAGCCTCGCTGCCGGTCACGGGTGCCATGGACGACATGAAGCGGCTGGCCAATATGGTGGACCGGATCGGCACGAAACTGCAAAAGATTCACGTCACCCTGGACAGTCACCACCTGGTAGATATTGCCCACCCGGCTTTCTGGCGTGACGAGAATGGTGTGTCACCGAATCCGCTGACCATCATCTCGTCAAACGCCATCAAAGACGGCACCTGGACTCCTCGCCGACCCGAACTGCGTGAGTACGCTCTGCAGTACGCTCGGGATCTGGAAGTCAATGGCAAGTACCAGATCATGGTCTGGCCGCCCCACTGCCTCATCGGCAGCTGGGGACACAATATCCAGTCCGATCTTTCGGCTGCCTTCGACCGCTGGAGCGAGGCACGCGTTCGCAACATCGACTTCGTCACCAAGGGCACCAATGTTCTGACTGAACACTATGGCGCCCTCCTGGCCGAAGTGCCGATCGCGAATGATCCTTCAACCCAACTGAACGGACGATTCCTGCAGATGCTGCAGGAAGCGGACATCATCGCGGTTGCTGGCGAAGCTTCAAGTCACTGCGTGAAGGCCACGGTCGAACAGGTCGCCGACAACATCGGCGAGGAACACATTAAAAAGTTCCGTCTGTTGACTGACTGTATGTCACCGGTTCCGACCGTGACTGCACCTGACGGTTCAGTCATTGTTGATTTTCCGGGTATTGCTGATCAGTTCCTCAAGGACATGGTCAGCCGTGGCATGCAATTGTCGACCTCGGTCGATTTCCTGGCCTGATTTTCGTCAATCCGGGCGGTGGACGTAGTCCACCGCCCCTAACTAAGAGGAAATTACCATGAACACAATGAATGACTTCCAAATTGGCAGTGGCTTCCAGTTCTCTGGTGCCACGATCGACAACCTCGAGGCCTCGGAATACACCCTGGTCACCATCGCACTCGACGAAACTGGTTCAATCAGTGGTAAAGAAGCAGAAATCGAGGACATGCTGAAAGCGGCGGTAGGCGCTTGCTTCAGCTCACCGTACTCGAATAACCTGCTTATTCGCGTCATTCGATTCGGTTCTCAGTACAACCGGCAAAACGGAAACGGGGTCAACGAGATCCACGGTTTTAAGCCGCTCTCGGAGATTGACCTCAACGCCTATCCGGCACTGAAGGGTGTTGGTATGACGCCCTTGTACGATGCGGTATTCTCATCGGTTGGAGCAATGAATACGTACGCTGAAAGTTTGGTTGATCTCGACTTCGCGGTAAACGGCATTTCTTTCATCATCACTGATGGTGGCGAAAATGCCTCAACCGGAGCTGGCGTCAACGATGTCCGTCGGGAGCTCGAGAAGTCGGTCACTGGTGAGATTATGGAATCACATCTCTCAATCCTCATCGGTATCGATAATGGCTACGATAATACGAAACAAAAGTTGGCAGACTTCCAGCGAGACGCTGGAATGAATCAATTCATTTGGGCTGGCGAAGCGACCAAGGGCAAGCTGGCCAAACTGGCTGAGTTTGTCTCACAGTCGATCTCTTCTACCTCCCAAGCACTGGGAACTGGTGGTCCGAGTCAGAATATCTCGGCTACTATTTGACCCTTAACTTCGGGAGGCGCCCTGCGCCTCCCTTTCTTTATGGAGGAATTACTCATGAACTTCCTAAACGACCATAGTTTCCAGATTGGTGAACAACATCTGCGACAAGGGAAACCTTGCCAGGACTATGCCCTCTCTGGAACCCTCTCTTCAAACCAGGAAGCATTCGCTATCGTAAGTGACGGTTGCTCGTCCGGCGATAAGACTGACTTCGGCTCACGGCTCGTAACGATAGCAACTTTGCGTGCCTTGGAGGAACCACGACCACAAAGATTAGGAGTTGAAATAAAAGCGGCTCGAGATGCTTATCTGGAATCGTACCGTGCAAGCTTACACTTGAACTATCAAGATCTTTTGGCCACTAGTCTATTCGCAATTACTAACGGTGATGGGGTGCTGATTTCTATCACTGGAGACGGCGTGATCGCACTCAAATATGAACACGCTTTGGTGATTGAAATCTATAAGTGGCAAAACAACACGCCATACTACCCCATCTACCGAGTAAGTCAGTTGGACAACTCTTTTGTAGAGAGTCACAACAACACTTTAGAACCATTCACAAAAAAGACATTTGTGATGGGCAGTCTTGATTCAGTACAAAGAGCCACCACCGGTTACACCGTCACTGAAGGAATGAAAGGCGTAGAGCAATTACTGGGACGAGAACATGATGAGTATGGTCAACTGCAAACCCTAGCTTTGTTTTCTGATGGCGCAGAACAGGTAGTTAATGTACCCACTGAAACCGTTGTTGAAAATCTGTTAGCTTTCAAAAGCTTTAGTGGTCAGTACGCAGTAAGACGAATGAATCGTTTTCTGCAAGAGGCACGTGGCACCGGACGAGGACCACTCGACGATATCGCCTATGCTGTCATTCATTATGAGTCCTAGTAACAAACGGAGGTCTATTATGGCTAAGATCAACAGCGCAACAAAAGTACACTTGGAAAACCGTGGTGCCCTCACCCTCCGGCAAACTGATTACGTTACCGAAGGAGGTGAAGGTGCTATCTACCGTAAAGGCGATCACATCATCAAGGTATACCATGATCCACAAAAGATGGTGCAGAATGACCTGACCAACAAGATTCGACTGCTGGCCTCATCACTTTCGCACTCATCAATCGTTACTCCGCAAGGACTGGTCCTTAATAGCAACCAGCAACCGATCGGCTACTATATGCCCTTCATTACTGGTGAAGCGTATCCGCGACTATTTACTAACGAGTACCGCAACCAAAGTGGGTTTGATACTTCTGGAGTCACCATGCTGTCAGCCAAAATGCACGAGGTCATGCGGTACACTCACCAACAAGGAGCCCTAATGGTTGATGCCAATGAGCTCAATTGGCTGGCGGACATCAAAGATATCCGCCAGCCAGTCCCTTACGTCATAGACGTAGACTCATGGCAAATTGATCGTTTCAAAGCCGCTGTTATCATGCCATCCATTCGTGATTGGCACGGCGGCATTAGCGAAGCATCAGATTGGTTTGCCTGGGGTGTCGTTACCTTCCTGCTCTACACCGGCATTCACCCATACAAAGGAAAACTTGATGGGTATAAACCTGGTGAACTGGAACGACGTATGAAAGACAATGCGTCTGTCTTTGTCCCGGGAGTAAAACTCAACCGAGCAGTTCGCGACTTTGGGATCATCCCAGGTCCACTACTTGATTGGTACGAAGCAACCTTCACACAAGGAGAACGCGTAGTCCCTCCCTCTCCGCTTCTGACTGGTAAAGCAAACACTCAACTTGGTCAAATCATGAGAATGGTCACAACCCAAACCGGAGGACTCATCTTCGAGAAGCTACTTGAGCTTCCCGGAGAAAAGATTATTTCTGTTTGGCCTAGCGGTGTCGTTCGCACTAACCAAGGGAATTTGGTTGAAATAGCAAAAAAACACCTAGTTGGAAAAGTCCAAGGAAGACGAGCCACAGTAGTCAGCCGAAACGGTGGTTGGGTTATTGCGGAAGAGCAAAGTGATATCTGGTCATGGTGCTTCGTTGATCAAGGAGGAAATAAACACAATCTCTCTGTCCCATTACCAACGAAAACCGTGCTCCGTAGTAACGAGCGAGTCTTCGCTGTTACTGAGACAGAACTGGTCGAGCTCATCCTGCAGGTGTTTAACAAACCCGTGCTTGCTCTTGGTCAACGTTGGCAGATACTTGGCAAAAGTACCCGCTGGTTTCAAGAAATAGGGATCAGCGATGTACTTGGTGCCATACACCTGATTGCACCATTTGGTGAAGATGCGATAGCAATTGTACGCGCACCAGAGCTTGATGGTCTGTCAATTGTAAATGCTAAAGCTGGTCATAGGTATGTGGTGGTAGTGACCCTCAACCAAAATGGTGAATACGAGCGACACTCATTCGCGTTTAATAAAGACTGGAAGCAGTACGCCTACGAACGTGAATTAGTGGATGGACCAGAACTTAACTTTACCGTTCTTTCTAAAGGTGTGGTGGCATCAATCATGGAAGATGGTGAACTCACTATCATGGTGCCCTTCCAGGGTGATAAAAAAGTAGTGAGTGACAAAGACCTCTCGACTGCCTTACGCCTTAGTCGTATCGGTGATCGGGTTGTCTACCAAAAGGACGGGGTCCTATGGTCACTTCGTATGCGATAAGTAGTTTGTTCTTTTTAACCAACCTTTTGCCCGGCGCTACACGCCGGGCTTTTTTATATTTAAAATACTACGCTTCGAATGAAGCGTAGTATGTGAAAGTACTACTGTACTACTGACTGACCAGATATTTTCTCAATCTCACCAGGACGAACCCCGATATGCTGTTGTCCAAACTCATCAACCAAGTTAATGAGCTGAATTCGTTGCGCTTCGGTGACTTCACCCCTTCGCCACTGCCGCAGCAGGTAGCGAGCACGGAGCAAGCGACCCTTACTTACCAGCTGGTCCAACTCACCCGGCTTCACGCCCATACAAACTTCGTCACAGGCAGACTCCCTTGCAAAACTCATCATTACGGAGATCTGCCGCTCAGTTTGCATGATTGAAGGCAAAGGATACTTAGGAGTCAATCGATCAGGAAAGCCTCCTACTTCTTCACGTAATTGTAGCAACAGGTGTTGCGCTGCCTCTTTGTCACTTAGACTGTTCATAGCGCACCTCCCACATCAGATTGATTGTATGTAACAGAACTACTTACTTAGTGTAGTATATACACTATTATATGAATTGTCAATCATTTTTTCTCTAGCTCACAATAAAAAACCGGCGATCCCTCGCCGGTTTTGGTTTACACTACCCTACTTTAGGCAGCGACTTTTTGAGTAACAGACTTGATACGATAACGCAATGCAACTTCAGAAGTGAACTCAAGACGATTCCAATCGACTCGACCACGTGGCAGACGATAGCCACTCTTCCAAGATGCTTCTTGCATCCACGGGGCCACGAAGTTTTCAGTGGCACCGTAGCGGAAGAAGGCAGCTTCATCAGCCCGCACCACAAACTGTACCAAGGGGCGCAGCGTGTAGGTAAGCAGCTTCTGACGCTCATATGCCTGCTTGAGACCAGCAACCGAGTTACGGACTCGACGGTACTGGCCAGAAAACTCCGGCAGATCAAGCACCATTTCCATAGTTTTCACCGTGATGGAATCAGCATCACCCACAGTCTCAGAAAACACCGCCGAGGCTTTGACACCTTCCGACAACTTAAAACCAAGACCTTCAAGTCGCTTGACTTCACCCCGATAGAACGAGGCTTCGTCACGCAAACGCTCCGACAGCATCTTCAGTCGCAGATACGGCGCACCG
>JBFHUT010000024.1:0-13344 GCA_041589935.1 Minisyncoccia bacterium | reverse complement strand
GAGTCTGCACTATCTTGATACCACACTCATCAAAGATATCGAGCACGTTATCTTCTGCCGCGTCAGTATTCTTAACTGTGATACTAATTTCTATAAACTCATGCAAGCGGTCTAACCAATGTTCAATGGGTGGCAAAAGCCAAAGCACAATCAAAGCCAGTAAGGTAACTGCTCCGGTCAGCGCAAACTCTCCTGCTCCAGCTGCCATACCAAGTGAAGCCACGAGCCAAATAGACGCAGCGGTAGTAAGACCTCCGACCGTCACACCATTTTTAAGGATCACACCAGCGCCTAAGAAACCAACTCCGGTTACCACTGCCGCTGCGATGCGTCCGGTTTCTTTGTCCGGACCACCAACCAACTGTGCCAAGAGCATAAAGAGAGCCGAGCCAACCGCAATCAAAATCATCGTTCTAAACCCTGCACTCTTATCACGATACTCACGTTCGATACCAATCAAACCACCAACGAACGCCGCCACTAGGACTGGTAAAAACATCTCCCAAAGTTCAAGTAACATCTCCATTACGAAAAATTTTAGCACGTACCAAATAATGAGTTCTCCCCAGGGTGTTGAAAATACAAAAGGCCGGCAGCGAAGCTGTCTGCCTTTTGTATTTTAATTAGAAAATTTTTAGAATCGATGAGTTGCGCGGCGAACAAGAAAAAAGACCCGAGTGGGACAACTGTCCAGCGAGGGTCTTTTTTCGTAGTTGACCTGATTTTTAACGAGCGAAGCGACCATAAAAATGGAAGTGCTCTTGTGGTGCAACAAAGCAAATCGCGATTCTAGGAATTTTCCTGTAGGTCCTCGATCATTTGGTGCTTCTTAGATCCCTTAAATCCAGAACCAGCTGGGATCAACTTACCAATGATGACGTTCTCCATAAGACCAGCAAGGTTGTCGCTACTTCCCTTCACAGCTGCGTTAATGAGAACGCGAGTAGTGTTCTGGAATGAAGCAGCTGATAAGAAGCTCTTTCGTGAAAGTGAGGTTTCGGTAATACCAAGGATAAGTCGATCTCCCTTAGCCCCCTCCTTACCTTCTTCCTTTAGTTTGTTGTTGGTATCTACCAAGATCCACTCTTCCACCACTTCACCAATTGTGAATGGGCTTTCGCCTCGTGAAGTAATCTTAACGCGAGACATCATCTGCTTCACGATAAGCTCAATGTGCTTACGAGCGATCGTCACACCTTGAAGTTCGTAGATCTTGTTTACTTCAGAAATGATGTAATCCTGAGTAACCTCCTGTCCACCGTACTTGAATAGCTCCGGAAGTAAGGCAGAACCGTCAGTGAGAAGCTGGCCCTTCACTACAGAATCACCCTTTGAGACTGACACAACGCGACGGAAGTGCACTTCGTACTCAGTAGCGTCCTTTTTCTTAGGTGCACCAGAAGCAGTCATGTCTGGAGCAACTACGATCACCTTCTCACGACCTTCAGTTCGAATCTCCTTGACCACACCATCGTACTTACATACTACCGCTGGAATTTTTGGCTGACGCTTTTCAAATACTTCTTCTACACGCGGTAGACCTTGAGTCACGTCTCCACCAACTGACGCCGCACCTCCGGCGTGCTTAGTGTTCATAGTTAGCTGCGTACCTGGCTCACCAATCGCTTGGGCTGCCACCGTACCTACCGCCTCACCAATATCAACTAATTCGTTGGTGGTAAGGTCGATACCATAACACTGCTGACAAACACCACGGAGTGTCTTACAAGTCATTGGTGAACGAACCACTACTGATTCACAGGTAGTCCCTTCTACCGCGATTGCATCACGACGTGATAGCAAGTGTCCCTTCTTGAAGATCACATTACCCTTAGTATCAACAGCATCTTCTGCCAATATACGTCCCCTGATCGCCTTAGAGAAAGCAATCTCAATTCCAGATGCTGAGATACGACTGATTGTCGTACCACCCTTAGTCTTACAATTTGCCTCAGTAACGATAGCATCCTGCGCTACCACGAAGAGACGTCGAGTTAGGTAACCAGCCTTAGCAGTTTGAAGCGCGGTGTCAGCTAGACCCTTACGTGAACCGTGAGTAGTGTTGAAGTACTCAATCGGAGTCATCCCTTCCTTCATTGAAGACAATACTGGGAACTCAAGTGTTTCACCTCGAGTGTTTACAATAAGACCCTTCATACCAGCCATCTGGGCAATTTGTCCTAATGAACCTCGAGCACCAGACTTCCACATCTCAAATGCAGAACCGTCCTCGCTCAAAGTTTCTGGTAGCACCTTTTCAATTTCTGTCTTGGCGCGGTGCCAGATTTCTACGATCATACGACGACGCTCATCACGAGATAGTAGACCTTCCTCGTAGTGTTCAATTATTGCTCGTTCCTCTTCTCGAGCCGCGCCAATAATGGCTGGCTTTTGTTCCGGAACTACCACCTCATCAATTCCCCAGGTAGTACCTGAAACAGTCGCGTACTTGAAGCCAAATTTCTTAAGCTTGTCTACAATTGGTGGTACTGCCTCAGCTCCTCTATCATCAATAATATCGATAATGATCTGGAACAAAGTCTTCTGGACCACTACATCGTTGATGAATGGATGATCACTCGGTAAGACTGAGTTGAACAAAAGACGTCCGACTGAGGTCTCGAAGATTTGACCCTCAAACTGAGCATATTTCGGAGTATTTGTAGCCAACACCTTCACCTTAGCGCGGAAATCAATTACACCATAATCGTACGCGTTGATTGCGTCATTTGGTGAAGAGAAATACTTATCTTCTCCCTTAGCCCCTTCTACAATCTTGGTCATCCAATATGCACCAAGGGCCATATCCAAGAGCTTCTCAGATACTACCGGCTCACTTGAACCTGGCTTCAAGATGTTGTTATTGGCTGAGATGATAGTCTTAGCCTCCATTTGTGCTTCATCTGAAAGCGGTACGTGAACCGCCATCTGGTCACCGTCGAAGTCAGCGTTAAACGCACGACAAACTAGCGGGTGCACCTGGATCGCGTTACCTTCAATTAGTACCGGACGGAAAGCCTGGATACCTTGTCGGTGAAGCGTTGGTGCACGGTTAAGCATAACGTGCTTGCTCTTAATAATATCTTCAAGAATCGCCCACACCTCTGGCACTCCGTCTTCAATCAGACGACCAGCACCACGGATGTTATAAGCCAACTCTTGCTTCAAAAGCTCGGCGATCACAAATGGTCGGAAGAGCTCTAGTGCCATATGTTTCGGCAAACCACACTGATCGAGTGCGAGTTCTGGACCAATAACGATCACTGAACGTCCTGAGTAGTCCACACGCTTACCAAGTAGGTTTTGTCGGAAATAACCCTGCTTACTCTTTAGGTAGTCAGAGAGTGACTTCAGAGGACGACGCTGCGCCTGACTCATCACTGAGTAGGCACCACCACCATGACGAATTGAGTTATCAATAAGAGCATCGACTGCCTCCTGCATGATTCGCTTTTCATTGCGAAGGATCACATCTGGAGCCTGAATATCGATCAACTTCTTGAGACGATTGTTACGGTTAATTACGCGACGATAAAGGTCGTTGAGGTCTGAGGAAGCATGTCGACCACCTTCCAGTGCCACCATTGGACGAATCGCTGGTGGTACCACTGGGATGCGGGTTAGGAAGAGCCACTCTGGACGCACTCCAGCATTTAGCATGCCTCGGATAAGAGCAAGACGCTTATCAAGCTTTACTCGCTCCATCGCTCCAGCCTTGGTGTAGCGGTCTTCAAGTTCATCTACCAACTTAGCTAGGTCAATTTCCTTAAAGAGATCGTAGATAGCTTCAGCACCAATACGTGCCTCAAAGAGAGTGCTGTATTTAATTGAGAATTTATGGAAGCTGGCTTCATCAAGCACCACTCCTCGTTGGATACTATCAATTTCCTTCTTGGTTTCTTCCATGCGCACCTTCAGTGCATCACGTGCTTCTTCGTTCTGGAGTGACTTTAGTTTGGTTTTAAATTCAGTATCGAGTTCGTTTAAGATACGTGCTCGATCTTGTTCACTTACCTTGGTGACAATGTATCCAGCGAAGTAAATTACCTTCTCCACTGAAGCAGCAGTGATACCAAGGATCATTGCAATTCGACTCGGTACACCACGAAGGAACCAAATATGTGACACTGGTACACAAAGGTCGATGTGTCCCATACGTTCACGACGAACAATCGCTCGAGTGATCTCTACTCCACATTTCTCACAAACAATACCCTTGTAGCGAATACCACGGTATTTCTTACAAGAACACTCGTAGTCCTCAACCGGACCAAAGATGCGTTCATCAAATAAACCGTGCTTCTCTGGACGCTGGGTTCGATAGTTAATTGTTTCTGGCTTGGTTACCTCACCCCATGACCAGTCTAAAATGGTATCTGGTGAAGCAAGCTTAAGACTTACGCCAGTGTAGTTCGTTGGAGCCGGAGCCGGCTTCTTGAACTCTGTTTTCTTGAATGTTGATTCGTTAGACATAAAACACAGGATTAGGCAGACTCATAATTACGACGAGTATCTTCTTTATCAAGCTTCACATCAAGCGCAAGGCCGCGGAGCTGATTAAGAAGTACGTTGAAAGCAGCTGGCGTGTGTGGATGTGAAATCTTCTCACCCCGCACAATCGCATCGAAAGCTGCTGATCGTCCGACGATGTCGTCAGACTTGATAGTGAGCATTTCTCGTAGGGTATAAGCAGCTCCGTATCCAAGGAGTGCCCACACTTCCATCTCTCCGAAGCGCTGACCTCCTATCTGCGCCTTACCACCAAGCGGCTGCTGAGTAATAAGTGAGTATGGACCAATAGAACGCATGTGGATCTTGTCTTCCACCATGTGGTGTAGCTTCAAGATGTACATGTAACCAACCGCAGTCTTTTGTGCGAATGGTTCACCCGTTAGGCCGTCACGAAGTTGGATCTTTCCATCAGAAGGAAGTCCTGCTTCCATTAATTCCTTCTTCACATCGTCCTCAGTTGCTCCGGCAAATGGAGGCACAATCGCTTGGTAGCCAAGGGTATTTGCTGCCATACCAAGATGAAGCTCAAGAATCTGACCAAGGTTCATACGACTTGGTACACCAAGTGGTGTAAGAAGAATATCGATTGGATCACCATTCTCATCGTATGGCATATCCTCTTCTGGCAGAATACGAGAAATCACACCCTTGTTACCGTGTCGACCAGCTAACTTATCACCAACCGATACGTTACGGACCTGAGCGATAGTAATGTGGATGCGCTTAATGACACCACTTTCGAGCTGATCACCATTTTCGCGTGAGAAAATCTTCACACCAATAACACGACCACGCTTTCCAGCTTCAAGTCGGAGTGAAGTATCCTTCACATCCTTAGCCTTTTCACCGAAGATAGATCGAAGTAGACGTTCTTCTGGAGTAAGTTGAGTCTCACCCTTTGGTGTTACTTTACCAACCAAAATATCGCCTGGTCGCACCTCTGCACCAATACGGATCACACCTGTCTCATCAAGGTTACGGAGCTTAAGTTCAGACACATTAGGGATATCTGGGGTCGTTACTTCAGGCCCAAGCTTAGTGTCACGCACTGCTACCTCAAGCTCATCGAGATGAATAGTTGAGAACTTGCTCTGCTTCACGAGACGCTCAGAAATAATAATCGCGTCTTCGTAGTTGGCACCGTTCCAACTCATGAAAGCAACCCGAGCATTTTGACCAACTGCAATTTGTCCGTTGTCAGTCGCTGAAGTATCAGCCAAAAGATCACCACGCTTTACCTTCTGACCAAGCGCTACTGTAGGTCGATGATTGAAGGCTGAGAAGTCGTTGGTACGCTGCAGGCCGGTTAGAGGATATTCATGACTCTTACCATTCTTATCCTTTACCACGATCTTGCGAGCGTCTACTTCGGTCACTTCTCCAGCTTCTAGAGCGTAGATCACGCGACCAACGTCGCGAGCCGCTACTGACTCAACACCGGTCGCCACAATCGGCGCCTCCTGAATCACACATGGGGTCGCCTGCTTCTGCATGTTTGAACCCATGAGGGTACGGTTGGCGTCGTCATGATTTAAGAACGGAATCATTGAAGTCGCCACCGAGAATGGTTGGTTGGTGGCGATGTCAATGTAATCAACATCTTCACGAGCCACTACCCGTGGTTCACCACGGTAACGTGCTTCTACAAATTCGCTCTTGATCTTTCCCTTGTCGTCTACTTCGACTGCTGCATGTGCAATAGTGTGTCCTTCTTCTTCATGAGCATTCATGTACACCACCTCATCTTGCAACTTTCCTTTCACCACCTTCATGTAAGGAGTCTCGATAATACCAAAGCGGTTCACGCGAGAATACATAGAAAGACGGAGGATCAAACCAATGTTCGGTCCTTCAGGAGTATGGATTGGACAAAGACGTCCGTAGTGACTTGGGTGTACGTCACGTACTTCAAAGCCAGCTCGTTCACGAGTTAGTCCGCCTGGACCAAGAGCTGAAAGTGTGCGGAGGTGCTCCACTTCAGCCAGGATGTTTTGTTGTTGTGAGAATTGTGAAAGCTGGTTGGTGGTAAAGAATTCCTTAATCGCAGCTTGGAGTGGTCGTGGGTTGATGATCTGCATCGGAAGTGATGTTTCAGCCTCAATAGTAGACATTCGGTCCTGGATGTTTCGCTTCATGCGAGTCATACCGACACGTACGCGCTGCTGGAGCATTTCGCCAAAATAACGCACGCGACGGAAACCAAGGTGGTCGATATCATCAGGCAAGGCTGATGCGTCATGATTTGACTCAATAATGTGCTTGAGGATGAGCTGCATATCCTCGATTGAAATTGTGCGATTGGCAGTTGCCTTTGCATCAGTCGAAAGGCCAAAGCGACCATTAAAGTGATGGCGACCAATTTCTGACAGGTCATAGCGCTCTGGAGCAAAGATTGAATCCACAAACTCACGTGCGTTTTCTACCGTCGCTAAGTCACCGTCACGTAGTCGTTTGTATATTTCGATGTATGAGTCATCAGTAGTCTTAGCCGGATCCTTTTCGATCGTAGCCTTCATATACTCCTCACCGCGCTCAACCCCCTTCATAAGCTTCACCATATCCGCATCTTTAGGAAGTCCGAGCACACGCAAGAGTGAAGAAATTGGGAATTTCTTCTTGCGGTCAATCTTTACGTAGATCACACCGTCTCCGTCTGACTCAATTTCTACCCAAGCTCCACGAGCCGGAATGATCTTTGCTCCGAAGAGAGTCTTACCCTTAGCTTCAGCAGCAGTAAAGAAGATGCCGTAACTACGCGCCAGCTGGGGTACGATAACTCGCTCAACACCATTGATGATGAAAGTACCGTTATCAGTCATAACCGGAATATCGGTCATGAAGATTTCTTGTTCCTTATCACTGTCAAAAGTCTTATTCTTAAGAACAACAGTGGCACGTAGTGGCGCTTCGTAGGTTCGCTTGTTTTCCTTAGCAAACTCTGGTGAGTACTTTGGAGCACCCATTTCGTACTTCTTAAACTGCATTTCGAACTTCTTTTCTGAATAGTCCGAAATAGGAGAAAACTCCTTAAAGATCTCCTTCAAAGCCGTCTCAACAAACCACTTGTACGACTCGCGTTGTGGCTCGATCAGATCAGGTAATGGGATACGTGGCGCAGCCGCTTTTTCAAAGCGCTTCTGCGGCAAATGCCCTACTGAAACATCATGCTTACTCATAGCTGTAAAAGTTATGGTGGTTAGAAAACTGACAACAGAAAAATCACGCTGACGCGCTTTTTATTTCTTGTAAGTTTCCTAGCCGATGAATAAAAACATCACAATTGTGATTATGAGTCCTGTTGACGATTGCATGACATCCTACATGCAAAAATACGCCGAAAGGTTCTCAATTTACCCCCGCGCAAAGAATCTCCCTATCACAACTCACTCGAGATCGCATTGACTTGCGTTTGTGGCCGGTAGTATACAAGAGCCAGCAAAATATGCAAGCGTATTCTTCTTATTTGTAATTATCTTCCGGCTGACTTTACTTCAAAATTTGGAACTGGCCAATGAACGGCAACTGCTTTTTATTACCTAGGTATGCATTGTATGCCCCATAGATAGCCAAAGCCAAAATAGCCAGGTTAATAAATTGTGCCACCAAATACCCCAGTGACATTAACATGACAAACAATACGTTATGGAGTACGTATAGACCTAAAATTACCACTAAGAGAATCAACTGCTGGTTAGCATGAAAACGCACGTACGGCACGTTCTTGGTCTTGTCGTCTAAGAGAGGCAAGAAAAACAGAAACGGCAGGATGTACCCCAGAATCGCGAAAGTACGATACTCTGATACGTCTTCAGTCTGTTCGTTAGTGGCTGTATCAGCCGCACCTGCGCTAGTTGCTGATTCTGGCGCAGGATTTTCTGCCACAGGTCCAGCTTGAGTCTGTTCGTTATCGTTGGTTTCTTCAGGGTTCATAGTGAATTCTTATGAATTAAATAATTACCAATACAATAACACAGAGGCCCTATTTCTGCCGACGTTTTTCAATCTCAGCATGGTTACCAGAGATGAATACTGGTGGCACCTTAAGCTTTTTCTTCTTATATTCAAGAGCTTCCGGTCGGGTATACATCTCACCACTAGAGATTCTCTCTTCCTCGAGTGATTCAAACGTACCAAGCACGCCTGGCACCTGACGCGAAACAGAGTCTATGATACTAAGAGCTGGGAGTTCTCCGCCAGTGAGGATGTAGTCTCCGACACTTATCTCTTCAGCCTTAAGTGCCTTCTTCACTCGCGCGTCAATTCCCTCATAGCGACCACTGATAAGTACCAAATGATCATACTTCTTGGCGTACTCTTTAGCCAATTTCTGGGTAAACATCTTACCGCGTGGCGACATAATTAATGTCTTTATCTTCTTCTGATCTTTCTTCTTCCCCACTGCCTTTTCCCACGCCTTTAAGACCGGTTCGGCTTTCATCACCATACCTGGCCCACCACCATAAGGCTTATCGTCTACTTTGCGATGTTTGTCCTTGGTAAAGTCACGCGGATTGTAGTAACTCACGGAGATTTTCTTCCCCCGTACTTTCGCCCCCTTCCCCTTGTCGGTCTTCTGCGCCCGCCCCAACACACCAGCGTCGGTGTACGCCTGACAGACTTCTGGAAAAAGAGTAATTACATGAAAATTCATAACTATAGTTTATCTTTATATTGCCCCAGAAAATACGGAAACTGTGAATGCAGTGGTTCTGGAAAATCTTCTAAAGCAAACCATTTCAGCTCCAGACACTTATCCGGCTCATTAATTTTAATATTAGCCGGATCTATCTGCACCTTAAAATCATGTTGGATCCAATGCGTGGTCTTGCCATCTTGTTCCCGAAATACCTCTCTAATCCCAAGTGACTCGATCTTAACCACCTCAGCGTTACACTCCTCTCTTACCTCACGATAAATTGCCTGTTCGATAGTCTCACCAAACTTAATTCCCCCACTCCCGACCGGACTCCAGGTGAAGTGTTCATCACGGCATTTATCACTCCGGTGCTCAAGTAAGTATTTCCCATTACCATCGTGACACATAGTGGTCACCCCTGAGCCAATGTAGTCGAAACCTTCTTGCATTACAAAACAGTAGCACAGTTACCAGGCACGAGCGAGTAAGAGTGTCAGGCGAGCATCTGGAGGTCTCAAGCCAGTCTCAAAATCCGCCGCGACGGATGTCGCGGCGGATTTTGAGTTGAGGCCGAAGCCGGAGTAAAAATCTGCTGAGATTTTTACGTTCGCATGATACTCATGCGAGTGAGTTTAAATCTTCAGGTCGTCGATAGCCTGGTCGAGTGACTTTGGTTCGCTAGAAGGATTATCCTCCCGCATAGCATCAGACATCTCTCGACTCATACCTTTTCCTCCTTCTGGTTCGTTAATCTTTAGATTTACACGAGCGTCGTGTTTCATACCAACGACACGAAGGAGAGTTCGGATTGCTTTGGCGGTATTTCCAGACCGACCGATAATCTTCCCCATATCATCCGCATGTACATCGAGAGTAAGAAGAACCCCCATCTCATCTACAGTCCGATTAATCTTTACTGTATCTGGATGATCAACGAGTGACCTTACGAGATTCTCTAGAAATTGCTTGTCTTCGTGAGATTCCATACATCAATTTTGGCTATACTGGTAAGCAACCGTCATTATAAATGACTTGGTGCTACTAAAATCATACGAAAGAGTCGGAGATGAGTCAATCAAGAAGAGTGGGATTAGTGTCACTTTAGTCACCCTCTGAGTCAGCCAAAAGCTGAGCTCGCTTTGCCTCTTCTTCTGCTTCTTGCGCTATTTCAGCCTCATCAGGCTCAGGACTTGTCGTGGAACCCTCATCAATCACCACTTCAATTTCCAAGTTGTCATTTTCCTCAAACATAACAAGATCTTAACAAAAAAATTACCTGGAGCAAGCGTGCCTCAGGTAATTTTTTCTTTATTTCTCTTCTGTTTCCTCTGGGGATGATTCTTCTGCTGCAGCTTCCTCAGTCGCAACCTCTTCCGCTGGAGCCTCGGCTGCTTCGGCAGCTGCCTTTTCAGCTTCTGCCTTGGCCGCTGCTTCTTCCTCGGCTCGTTTTAGAGCCTCCTCATCAATAATCGGAGACTTCCTTGGTAGAACATTGATCTTCTTCCCTTCGATCACCTTCTGTCCAACTAGAATGTTGTGTACGGTGTCAGACGGCTGTACACCCTTTGCCAACCATTCCTTTGCCTTATCAGCATCAAGTTGAACCTGATTCATCTTTGGATTATACGAACCAAGACGGTCGATATGCTTATCGCTCTTTGGACCAGTTCGCTTGTCGGTCACCACAATACGATACGAAGGATCGTTCTTGCGGCCAACTCGTTGTAAACGCATCATTAACATAAGTGGCGCTAGCATATCAGATTGTCTCAATTCGTCAATAGATTAAGGCATTAGAGAGCTCCGCTGCGATAGCGGGGCGAGTGGGATGCCTGAGGCAAATACTAGTACGAGGGTGGGACTTTACTCATTATATAGTATGCAATGATTAAAATAAATCATTGTCGATTACTTAATAAAAAGAATGCCCTCCCGAAGGAGAGCCAAGTTGGAGGAGTAGCAGATTGAAGAAAAAAACAAGCCTCTTTAATTGTAACCTGCTAGCCAGTCGCTGTATAGGTGCTATACTGCGCCAATGCAAAAAACTCATGAAGGGGCCATTATGATTCGCGGCAAAGGCACTGGTTTTGTCGCCCACCCCGACCTCGAAGAAGATATTGTTATTGAGCGATCAAGTCTGAATTTCGCCCTCGATGGCGACATCGTTGAAGTCCAACTTAAAAAGAAGATTCCGGGCAAGCGTCAGGAAGGCAAGGTACTGCGAGTTATTAAACCAGCTCACCGAGAGATCATCGGTACCATAAAAGAGCGTGAAGAGAATGGTAAAACCATGCGCTATGTCCAGCCCGACAACCATCGCATCCATGTCCGCCCTCTCCTTCCAGACAGTACTCCAAATGATTTAGGAATGAAGGCAGTAGTGGAGATTTTCAGCTGGAAAAATGCCGAACTCGACCCCTTTGCTAAAGTGACAGAGATAATTGGCCGCGCTGGAGACCATGAAACTGAGATGCAGGCCATCATTCGTTCGGGTGGATTTTCTAAAGCTTTTCCAGAATCGGTGCAACAAGCAGCTCATGAGCTGTACGAAAATAAGGAGCGACTTTTTGCTGAAGCAATAAAAGACCCTAAACGACGTGATGTTCGTGGCATTACGACCATGACCATCGACCCAGCAGATGCTAAGGACTTTGACGATGCTTTGTCAGTCCAAACCCTGCCCAACGGCAATATTGAAGTTGGTATTCATATCGCAGACGTATCACACTACGTAGTCGAAGGTGAGCCCCTTGATACCGAAGCGCGTGAGCGTGGTACATCAGTGTATCTAGTCGACCGCGTGATCCCGATGCTCCCTGAGGTGCTCTCGAATGACCTTTGTTCACTACGCCCTAACGAAGACCGCCTAGCTTTCTCAGCTATCTTTGAACTGACTCCAGATGCTCAGATCGAAAACGCTTGGTACGGCCAAACCATCATCCACTCTGACAAACGTTTTAGTTATGAAGACGCTCAATCTGTCCTCGATAATAATGATGGAGAACTATTGACCGAGCTCACTACCATGATGGAGCTCTCGCGCAAACTACGCAAGAAGCGCTATCAGAGTGGTGCAATTGCTTTTGAGCAGCCAGAAGTAAAGTTTGAGCTCGACGAACGCGGTGCCCCAATCCGTGCGTACAAAAAGCATCGTACCGAAACCATGCTTATGATCGAAGACTTTATGCTCCTCGCCAACCGCGAAGTAGCCACCTTCATCAATAATTTAGCTAAGAAAAACCACCGTGATTTAGCTTTCGTCTACCGCATCCACGACCTACCAAACCCAGACAAGATTGAGGAACTCACCACCTTCGTGCACGCTCTTGGTTATGAATTTGAAGCTAAACGCGGCATCGTCAAAGCCACCGAGATCAACAAACTCATGAAGGAAGTAGAAGGTAAGCCGGAAGAAAATCTCATCAAGACTGCCAGCATTCGCTCCATGGCTAAAGCTATCTACTCCACCAAGAACATCGGTCACTTTGGTCTGGCCTTTAAGTATTACACCCACTTCACTTCCCCGATTAGGCGCTATCCAGACCTGATGGCTCACCGCATGCTCCGCCGCCACCTCGACGGCTCACACATCGGCCAAAAAGAAGCGCAGAAGTACGAGCAGATTTCCATACAATCTTCCGAACGAGAAATGGAAGCAGTTTCAGCCGAACGTGACTCCATTAAGTTCAAGCAGGTTGAATACATGATGAATAAGGTCGGCGAAGAATTCAACGGCGTGATTACTGGTGTAACCGACTGGGGTATCTACGTCCAGGAAGAAGGCTCAATGGCCGAAGGCATGATCAAGCTCGCCAGCATCAAGAGCGACTACTTTGAGCACGAAGCAAAGAAGTATCGTGTGAAAGGTCAGCGCACCGGTAAGATCTATCACCTCGGTGATCCAATACGCGTGAAGCTTGTCCGAGCTGATAAGGACGAACGACAGTTGGACTTTGAGATCATTGAACCAAAGAAACAGGCTTAATAAGAAAGATAAAAAAACCGGCGGGTTCCGTAGGAACCCGCCGGTTTTTTGTTTACCTACAATCCCTGCTCTCTAACTCTCATCCAGCAGATTGTCGAGTGCCTTGAGTTTTGGCACATACGAGCGAGCGTCTTTACCGAATCCGGATAAGTGTTTTCCATCCTTTGAATGGTAGGCAAAGTTAATAATATCCATAAAAAGATCCCTACCT
>JBFHUT010000023.1:0-13911 GCA_041589935.1 Minisyncoccia bacterium | reverse complement strand
TTTGTACACCCTCAAAGTACTTACTTCTTCCTTGAGGAACCGAGAAAAATTGTACAATATTTATATATTTTTACAATAGCTGACACGGTGGATCGGTGATTTGCCGTAATTGGCAATCGCCTGCCGGTGAGACTTGGTGCCATAGCCCATGTGTTGTTCGAAGCCATACTGCGTGCACCTTCGTGCAATGCGCGCCATATATTTGTCTCTAGTGACTTTCGCCATTATAGAGGCCAGGCCAATCACTCGCTCTTTATCATCACCTTTAATAATAGTCTGTTGAGAAAATTCTGCGGGCGCATGTAGAGAACCATCGAGTTTAAAGTGACAAGTAGCAGGATCAAGATCAAGACGAGTGATACAACGCTGCATCGCAAGATTGATCGCGTAGACAATTCCCTTCTCGTCAATCACCGACGGACCAACCATTGCCACAGCAAAGTCGAGCTCACGGTGGTGCCGTAGATGCTGAGCGCGCCGGAAAAGCGCTTCGCGCTTTTCCGGCGTTTTCTTCTTAGAATCTCCAACTCCAGGTATGAGACTCCAATCAAAGTCACTTGGCACCTGCACCACGCCCACTGCCACCGGTCCGGCGAGTGGGCCTCGCCCAGCTTCATCAACTCCAATCAACCACTTTGCGGCTTTTTTCATGAATATATTATACCAGACTTGATTTTTATTGAATATGTGCTATAATAAAAGAAGCTACCGATTTGGAGAAACGTCATGTTTAAGAACATCTTCGCTCTTCTGCTCCCTAGCAACAATCGCAACCACCAGTCAAGCTGGCGAACAATTACGAACCGAGAAGGATTTGCGGGTTCTGCTCGGAAACTTACTAACTGGAAGTGTGACCTTTAAAGGCCACACCCACGTTCGAGTGGTCGACAGCCGTAACCGACCGATCTTGACGGTCGCTGATACAAATGTCACCATCAAGACAGAAAACCCCCTTGTTCCACCTCGTCGATAATTCCCCTTATTCGACGAGCTTTGCGCCCCGACTTTGTCGAGGCGCCTTTTTTATGTATTTGGTATACTAAGCGCACCATGGCCGAACCGCAGAAGCTCAGCGCTGAATTCATCCACCTACACGTACACTCGATGTACTCCCTCCTTAATGCCGTACCGACACCCAAAGAATTAGCAAAAGCCGCCAAGGAAGACGGTCAAGATGCTCTGGCTATCACCGATGCTGGTGCGCTTTACGGAGCGATTGATTTTTATAAAGCCTGCACCTACGAAGGGATAAAGCCTATCATCGGCCTTGATGCCTTTCTTGCTCCGCGTACCCGCTTTGATAAAGAAGTAAATATTGATAAACCACGCTCGCGACTGGTTCTTCTTGCTAAAACCTTCAAAGGCTACCAAAACCTAATTGAACTAGTCACCCGCTCTAACATCGACGGATTTTACTACCGCCCACGCCTAGATGAAGAGCTGCTCGAAAAACACCAGGAAGGACTGCTTTGTATTATTCCCTCTTTTGCCGGTGAAGTAGCCCAAGCCCTCAAAGACAGCAACCCAGAAAAGGCGGCTGAACGACTCGATTGGTATAAGCGAGTGTACGGGGAAGATTGCTACCTAGAAATATCTCATCACCCGGAAATTTTTGACCACAACGAAAACCAGGAGAAGATCAAAGAGCTCGCTAAAAAAACTAGCACTCCCCTAGTGGCCGCTCATGACGTGTACTACATGAAGCCGGAAGACCGACTGGCCCGAGAGACGATGATCAAGATCCAAAGCGGTGGTGTCGTAGACACCACCGCTGACCACGACGCTTCAGAAGACTTTTCTTTCAAGACTCAAGCCGAGATGAAAGAGTGGTTTAAGGATGTGCCGGAGGCAATCAGTAACACCGTGAAAATTGCTGAAGAGTGCAACGTCGAGATTGTGATTGGTCAGGATGCATGGGTCTTCCCTAACTACATCATCGAGAGTGGACGTGAACCAGACGATGAATTGAACACTGAAGCCTGGAAGGGCGTTAAGTGGCGAGAACTAGATCCGGAAGATCCGGAACTCAAGCAGCGTCTGCAGTTTGAGCTAGATGTTATTAAAATGAAGGGTTACGCTAAGTACTTCCTCGTAGTAGGTGACCTTTTGCGTGAAGCGCGCGAGCGCGGCATTCTCACCACCATTCGAGGTTCGGTGGCTGGATCGCTCACCACTTACGTACTAGGTATTACCAACGTAAACCCGCTTGAGTACAAACTCCCTTTCGAACGCTTCCTTAACCCAGAGCGACCATCAGCGCCTGATATCGATATGGACTTTGCTGATAATCGTCGCGACGAGATTATTTCCTATGCCCGAGAAAAGTATGGTGATGATAAAGTGGCGCAGATCGGCACCTTCGGTACTATGATGGCCAAAGCGGCCGTGCGCGACGTAGCGCGTGCCCTTGGTCACTCTTACTCCACCGGCGATCGTATCGCTAAGCTTATTCCCTTGGGGGCTCAAGGCTTTCCGATGACGATCGACCGAGCAATCGAAATGGAGCCCGAACTCGCAGAGCTCTACAAGAAAGACGCTGAGTCGCGCGAGATTATTGACCTCGCCAAGCAAATTGAAGGACGGGTACGTCACTTAGGAGTGCACGCGGCTGGAGTAGTAATCTCCCCGGTTCCCCTAAACCAATATGTACCTGTCCAGATCGATACCAAGACTGGCAAAACCATTACCCAGTACGAAATGAAGTCCGTGGGTGAAGATGGAGTTGGTCTTTTAAAGTTCGACTTTCTTGGTATCAAGAACCTAGCCATCTTGGCTGATGCGGTAAAGCGCGTAAAAAAGATTCGTGGTGTTGATGTGGATATTGAAGACATTCCGCTTGATGATCCAAAAACATTTGAAATGCTCTCTAAGGGCGAAACAATGGGTCTCTTCCAGCTTAACGGAACCGGTATGACCGCTTTCTTAAAGCAGCTAAAGCCAACTACTATTCACGACATAAACGCGATGGTGGCGCTGTATCGTCCTGGGCCAATGGAAATGATCCCGACGTACATTGAACGTAAGCACAATCCTTCCCTCGTCTCCTTCCTCGACCCACGCCTAGAGGAAATTCTCGACCGCTCCTACGGAGTGATCACCTACCAAGATGACGTGATGATGATCTCCATCAAGCTCGCCGGCTACTCCTGGCTTGAGGCTGACATGCTACGAAAGGCGATGGGTAAGAAGATTCCTGAGCTGATGGAAGAACAGAAGAAAAAACTCCATGCTGGTTTCTTGGAACACGGCCTGTCGGAAGAAAAAGCTACTAAGCTTTGGGGATTAATTGAGCCTTTTGCCGCCTACGGATTTAACAAAGCGCACGCCGCAAGCTATGGCCGCGTGGCGTACCAAACCGCCTACATGAAGGCCAATTTCCCCGTTGAATACATGGCGGCAGTACTGACTGCCGACTCCGGTGACACAGAAAAGATCTCCGAAATTATTCACGAATGTGAACGCATGGAGATTGAAGTACTGCCGCCGGACATCAATGAGTCATTCTCCGACTTTACAGTCGTTCCTACCCTAGACTCCTCTTCTCATAACCGCGGTGGCCAGAACGCCGCGCTGCAAGGCAGCAACGAGCACGCGACTGAGGCGTACTCCTCGTACGATGAAGGAGAAGCGCAGGCAGCAACGCAGCAGCGCGGCGAAGCTGGACAGAAAGGCCGTATTCGTTTTGGACTAACAACAATCAAAAACTTCGGTGAAGGTATCGCCGATGTCATCATCGAAGAACGAAAGAAAAACGGGCCATTCACTTCTATGCAAAACTTTCTCTCACGCATTCACGATCGTGGTCTTAATAAGAAGTCGATGGAGGCACTCATCAGCACCGGTGCGTTTGATAACTTTAGCGAGCGCGGCCAACTATTTGCCAACATAGATAATATGCTAGCCTACAACCGCGAACATGTCGCCGGCCAAGAAACCGGCCAAGACTCGCTCTTTGGCGGTATGGCCGAGGTAAACAACCTAACTCTTGAGCCGGCTGAAGCAGCCACCATGAATCAAAAGCTCCTCTGGGAAAAAGAACTCTTAGGTGTGTATGTGTCCGGTCACCCGCTAGATGAAGTAGCTGACGAAGTCTCTAAGCGACCAAAGATCGCTCAAGTAAAGCAAGGTTACCAAGGCACCACCGTAGTTACTACCGGACTAATTGAAACTGTAAAAGAACTCCTCACGAAGAAAGGTGACAAAATGGCCTTCATCAAACTAGCCGACCAAACCGACAGCATTGAAACAGTCGCCTTCCCTGGTACATATGCAGACAATCGCGAACTCCTCCAACCTGGCACCTGCGTCGCCATTAAAGGCAAATTCAACGTCCGCAATGACGAGCCGAGTATTTTGATTGATAAAGTGAAGAAGTTAGGAAGTGATAAGTAAATTAGATAACAGCTGGCCAAGTAGTCATGCTATCCTTTGCACATGAACTGGAAATTAGTAATTGTCACCGCGCTTAGCAGCATCGCGTTACAAACAATTTTTGCGACACTACTATTTACCGAGCCGATTGAACAAACAATGTTTAAGTGTGATGGTTGGGGATGTTTGACAACAATCATATTAAGATTCTATTTGATCCTATTTGCCATAGCACCTCTTTCAAGTATTTTGTTTGCCTTTTTAAGTTGGAGAAAAGCCACTCATAAAAAATTGAAACATGCTCTTACAACTGGCAGTATTAGCATCGCTCCAGCCCTGTACGTTGTAATTCATTGGTTTGTAATAGGATAACGTTTGACAATATTCTTGGGCGCGCTAGGATTGTAGGAACAGAGATTGTGGCGCTTACCAACCGCCAGGTTTGTTCGGAAGATTCCTTCCCTAATCTGTAACAATGAAGTGCTGCTTGGAATACCAAAGCAGAAACTCGGTGGAACCGCGATTCAGATCGTCCGAGTGAGTCTACGACAAAGTTCGTATATTCACTTGGGCGATTTATTTTTTATTAGTTAATTTGATTAGTCGTTGTTGCTGACCGCACTTTCTCAACGTCCTCGTTCCGAGTATTGTCACTGCGAATGTTTCGAAATCACGATCAGCAACATCGACCCTTCACCACCCAAAAAGCGATTGCTAAGTCGTTACTGTCTAGCGAAACATCTGCAGCCCGAAGGGCGAAGCCGTTGAGTCTGATAGTGACGATTTAGCAAGCGCGCAAACCCCTATGAACCAAAATTTAGAACACAAAAGACACACCCTGGCTCACCTGCTCGCCGCAGCAGTGTTGGATAAATACCCACACGCCAAGCTCACACTCGGCCCAGCTATTGAACACGGCTTTTATTACGACATCGACTTTTCGGGCGGAGAAGCTCCTGGCGATGCTGATCTTAAGAGCATCCAAAAGAGCATGAAGAAGATGCTCAACAAGTGGACTGAGTTTGCTCATGAGGAAGTATCAGCAGAAGAAGCACGCGAAGTGTTTGCTGGTAATGAGTTCAAATTAGAACTTATAAACGAAATTGAGAGTAAGGGCGAGACAATTACTCTCTACACCTGTGGTGGTTTTACCGACCTCTGCCGTGGCGGTCACAGCGAAAATCCAAAGGAAGAGATCGACACTGACGCTTTCAAGCTTGATAAGATCGCTGGTGCCTACTGGCGTGGTGATGAGAAGAATCCGATGCTTACTCGCATCTACGGCCTAGCCTTCGACACCAAAGAAGAACTCGAAGCGTATGAGAAACAAGTTGAGGAAGCTAAGGCGCGAGACCATCGGAAGATTGGTAAAGAACTAGATCTCTTTACCTTCTCGGATTTAGTTGGTCCTGGCCTTCCCCTCTTTACTCCAAACGGTACGCTGATGCGCGATCTGATCGTCGAAAAGATTATGAAAATCCAAGCTAAGTATGGGTACAAGAGAGTGACCATTCCGCACATAACTAAAAGTGACTTATACAAGACTTCTGGTCACTGGGAAAAATTCGAAGATGAACTCTTCCACGTTAAGGGTCAATCTGATACTGAGTTTGTGATGAAGCCAATGAACTGTCCGCACCATACGCAAATCTTCGACAGTCAGCCCCGTTCATACAAAGAGCTACCGATCCGCTACACCGAGACCACCATGGTTTACCGTGACGAACAAGCTGGCGAACTGATTGGTCTCAGTCGTGTACGCAGCATCAGCCAAGATGATGGGCACGTCTTTTGTACCGTTGACCAGATTGATCAAGAAGTCGAGAATATTGTAAAAGTGATTCAAGAATTCTATGGGTCGCTTGGGATGTACGAAGAGGGTCAATTCTGGGTATCACTGTCAGTCAGCGACCCTGCTGAACCAGAAAAGTACCTTGGTGATTCTGAAACCTGGCAGAGGGCAGAAAACATGCTTGAAGAAGTTGCTAAGAAACTCAAACTTCCATACAAGCGTATCGAAGGAGAAGCGGCCTTCTATGGACCAAAGATTGACTTCATGTTCTACGACGCGATCGGTCGCGAACGTCAACTTGCCACGGCTCAATTAGACTTTGTGATGCCAGGGCGTTTTGGTCTTACTTATACAGACAATGAGGGACAAAAACAAACTCCGGTGATGATTCATCGCGCGATTGCGGGCTCACTAGAGCGCTTTATGGCCATTATGATTGAACACTTCGCTGGCAACTTCCCGCTCTGGCTTTGTCCAACTCAAATGGCTGTCATTCCAGTGTCTGATGTTCATATCGAGTACGCTAAGACCGTGCACGACAAACTAGTCGAGGCTGGCTTCCGCGTCGATTTCGACACCTCTAAAGAATCAATGGGTAAGAAGATTCGTCAGTCCAAGAAAATGAAACTCCCCTACTTCATCGTGATTGGTGACAAGGAAGTCGAAGATACGTCGATAACACTGGAATCACGTGACACCGGTGAATCTGAAACCCTGTCGCTCGATGAACTGATGGCGAAATTGTTTACGGAGGTGAACGTATAACTTAACAAATAGCACAAAAGGCCGGCCCCTTTCGGGGCCGGCCTTTTTCTTTAGAAAGCTGGTTTACGCACGTAAATTCTCTCTAGGAATGACTCGAATTTACCAGTACGGAAAACATAGTCACTACGTTCCTTGTTTTACGCAGCTTCCTTTACCGACTTCATAATCGCCATCTTCACTGCAGAAGCTTCGTCGGTGTAGGTACCGTCAAGCGCTGAAGTAAGAGCAGTAATCATATTCTTAATCTGTTCATCAGAGAGCTCTTTTGTTTCAGTTACAAGCATATCTGAAACCTTGGCAGTTCCACCACGACGGTATCGATATACCGCATCAAGATCAGCGGCAGCATCAGCCAGCGCAAACATTGGTCGATTGCCGATCATTTCGTACGCTGCTACTACGTTTCCAGTTACGATTGCCTCAGCCAAAGAACCCGTTCCTTCTGGGACTGTCGCTGGTACAAATGAACCGGTCTGCTTAGCAGCTGCATTTAGCTGACATGCTACACAGAGATTTTTCATCCTTGACTCATTGATAACAATCCAGCCATCTTCAAGTGGGTAATTCTTCTTTGCCTCAGTAATTACAGCATCGAGCGCTTCGTTTCTTTCTAGCTCACCACTGGTAGTGGCGACGAAGTGTCGTACTGCATCACTGGATAGTAATGCCTTTTGTGAGTGGGCTCGGTTTTCGAGATCAGTTACTACACTATCGTTAACTTGATGTGGATTGATAGTCTCTTCTTCGGTTGCCTGATTTTCGTATCCGACTACTGGTGTACCAATTGGCAGATTACTTGGCACTACCATGGTGGTAGTATCCGCCGGTGCTACTGACTTCACAAACACATCTGGTCGTCGCTCTTCTGCCTGCTTCATCACAGCTCGACTATCATAGTTTGAAGCGGCACCATTTGAGACAGTTCCATCAGGAGTCACTGACTTATTGCGCATAAGTAATAAATATGTGATGTAGAGTGCCCAAGCTACCAAAAGAAGGTAGAAGAAAGCAGTCATGATCGGTCCAGCTTCAAAGCCAGTGTACGGCACCTGACTAAGTGAGATACCGGCCACAAGCGGCTGTTGGTCTCGAGTCTGAAGCACTACTACAGAATCTTCGATTTCTACCTTTACTGAACATTCTCGATCACTTCTGCCTCGCTCAGCCAGCAACGTGTACTTAGTATCTCTAGTTGGCTTAAGGGTGATTGAACCATCGTAGTAATCTGATTTTTCACTTGCGAGGTAATCATCAGTAGTAAATAGAATCTTACCGCGGTCATCCATGAGAGTAACCTCAGTTGCTCGTGACGTGTCCCATTCAAGTGTAATCTCTTCCCCTACTTTGATTAGGGTGTCTGATATGTCTAGGTCACAACGAGGACTAGAGCTACCACCGCCCCCGCCAGAAGACACTGTGACTGACAACGGACACTCGACTGACTCACTACCTCGAGTAGCCTTCAGTACGTAAGTGATGTCATCGGTCGGTGAGACACTTTGACTACCAGCCAGTGTAGTAGCATTGATTTGACTAATAGATACTGCGTCTACCCCCACTGTACTCCAGTTTAGACTTAGAGTCTCACCACGAACGATTGAGTAATCAGTGGCACTGAATGACACGTTATCAGCACATGTAAGTGGAAGTTCAGGATCTGGTACCACCACCGGCGCACTACAAGTCACTTCATCACCATTGTCATCAACAGCAGTAAGAGTGAAAGTAGTTGATTCTGTTACATCTACCGAAGTAGTTCCGCTTAGTGCTACTGCTCCAACGATTGGACTAATAGTAGCTGAAAGACCGTCTACGACTGACCAATCAAGAATGACTGACCCGCCACCAACAGCCAACAGACTTGGGGTAGCTGTGAATGATTCACAAACCGGCACCTTATCTTCTTTTACCTTAACTGGCACTTCACAAGTAGCCACTTTATCTTCTTCACCGATAACTGTTAGGGTGTAGGTCACGTCTGCTAGTGGAGAAACTTCGATAGAACCATCTAGAGCTACAGCTCCAATACCATTGTTAATAAATGCTTGTACTGAGTTTGTGGTCTCCCAATTTAGGGTAGCCGTTTCTCCTACCATAATGGTAGCTGGAGTAGCTTCAAACAGATCACAACTTGGAATCGACTCTGATGGTATTGGTGAATTCCAGGCAACACAGTAATAAGTCTGCCCTTCTTTCATACCATTTATATAATCAAAGTTGTCATAGTTGACCACATCTTGATCACAATAAAATTCAGCTGACACAGCATCTACGTTAGTGCCGCCATTGAGACCATGAGTAAATGGAATGTAACCACTTTGTAATACTTCACGAAACCATACTCGATCATTGGTCAGGTCGTTTAATTTTATAGACAGGTAAGCTTTTCCATCACTGCCAGTTGGACCAAAGGTAGACCAAGGTGCACCTGCAACACCAATTTTAGTGTCTCCAGGATCAGATGATTGATTATTAGTCCACTCGAACTCCCAACCTGCCGCAAGTTCACAACTATCATGATTTGCTACCCAATCAACCGCAGTATTAGACGTCATGTTTGGCCCACCGTTTCCATAATTCGGCAAATCAGACTCGTCAGTACAGATAATCTTGTGAGCCACTACCGTAGCAAATTTATCTTTTGGATCCTCACAATCATTATCAACCGCCGTTTTAACGCTTTGGCTATAAGACCAATTTTTGAAATTGTTCAATTCTTTAGCTGTTGCTTTGGCCTGATTCTTAACTTCAAAATCACCACACTGTGCCGGTGTTTTGACTTCACCTACCAAAGTAATAGTGCCTGACTCACCTGGTTCTAGTGTATTACCATTGAAGTAGAGAGCATGATTAGTTGCGTCATATACTGGGTATGTTCCATATCCGGCAGTTAGATTATTAGTAATCTGATGACTAACATAACGAAGATTGTTATCTAGCCAGTCTTGGATTTGTACTCCGCCGCCAGTACAATTAGCAGTTCCGGTATTTTTAACAGTGATGGTGTAGGTAAGTGAGTCGCCTGGTAGCGCAGTATTCTTGTTGACTGATTTTTCAAGTTCGAGTTTACACTCCTTCTCCTGAGGTGGTTCACAGTTAACTACGACCTCCTGGACACACTTTGAGCCATTGTTACTAAGAGCTTCAAGCGTAAACTTAGTATTTTTTTGTAGATTATCGATGATCATCGAACCTGAATCACCTGACACAGCAGAACCATTTATAGTCAGCGTGTCAAAACCTTTAGTATCCCAATTAAGAGTAATACTCTCACCAATCGTAACTAGATTACGACTAGCTTCAAGTGCACATTCAGTAAATGAGCTGCTAGAGTCATATACTACAGCTCCGGCTTCGGTAGAACCTGATTCTGATGTTACAGGCTCAACCCCAGCTGGTGGATCCAACTTAGGCTCTTCAAAATCAAACAAGAGATTTGATGTGCCAAAACCCAAACCTGATCCAAAATCTAGATTGGTATCAAAGCCAAACTGAGATTCAAATTGTGTAACTGCCACTGCGTTCGCAGCTGGAGTAACGATAGTGGTAAGCACCAACGTCAAAGTAACCACGACGCTTGCAATGGTCTTAAATTTTTTATTCATAACATTACCTTTAGAGCTCTTCATAAAATTTATACTCCTACCTACACCAAATATACGCAAGAGTAACGAAATCTACGAGGACGGCTCTTTATTTAAGCTGTTTGAGAACACGGTTACTCCCACAAACAGGAGAACCAATAGGGACTTCACTGTATCTTAAAAAGAACCTTTTGTCAAGGTACAAACTACATTTTTCGCACTTCTACTTGTCTCGCTTCAACAATATAACGATCATCAACTGCACCAAAGCTGTTACAGGTAGCCAAGGTCAAAACCTTTGCCGTACCAGCAATTGGTACAGTAGTGTCTTGAGCCTTGGCTCGATAAACCTTCTCTACACGGTAACGATACACTGTATCTTCAGATGTAACTTCGATCATATCTCCCCACTCGAGGTTTTGAATACCATTAAAAGCCTGGAAGTTCTTGTTAAATACCTGCGGCAAGTAACTAGAGTGGCCCAAGATAAAAACTGTCCCTTCTTGATCAAGAGTAGCAGAATCTGGATGTCTCACCACCCCATCTAGGAGTGCTGTATCTAAATCCGCAATATTGCGAGAAATTGGATTAATCACAGTAATGGTCTTATCAAGTTTCTCAATCGTTATTTGCAGAGGCAAAACCGGATCAACTTCTTCCACCACCATCTCTTCAACCTCAGTAAATGGTACCGGCATAGTTTGTGACACCACTTGATCGATCTCATCACTTCCCTCTTCCTCTAACTCAAGTACAGACTGCTCTTCTGCATCAATCGCTGGGGGTTCTGGCAAAAAATCTACCGCCAGTAGAACGATGTAAGTAAGAGTAAACACCAAGAAAAAAGTACCGAGAAAGGCAAATTTTCGTGACCAAATAAGCTCAAATAGACTATTCATCTTTTTATTATAGCATTAAATGCTACTTTAGTCAATGCTCTGTAACTCCCCTATAGTTATCAGCACAGTAACGCACTTTTGTTCAAAATAATACATTGACAAATGGATTTGATTATGGTAGCGTTTGTTCACTATGAATAACGAAGTTTCGCAGCAGAAAAAGGATTCTGTCCTTAAAATACTAGCTATTGCTGGTTTTATTGGAATAATTATATTACTCGCCTGGGCGTCGGTTAGATTGGTTTCAATCGCCCCATCCGCCTTTTCTTCTCTCGCTTCACTAGCTGAGAGTGTTACTGAGTATCAAGAAGTGGCTCTGGAAGAGCAAACTGATGGTAAGATTAACGTCTCAAGCAATACTACTCTAGTAAATGCAGGTGAAACAGTTGATCTCTCCTGGGATACTGCCAGGGTATCAGGCAGCTACACCTTTTTATATCAATGTGCCGCGGGCGTAGCTCTCGACATTGTTGAGACAGATGGAAACCGTAGTCTAACCTGCGGCACTAACTACAACATTGGTAACACTGACGGAATAACCATCGCTATCGACTCTGAAAAAGAACGTTATGCTGATGTGGTTTACACCGTAGCCTTTCTTGGCACCAACGACACTGAGCCGCGTGCTAGTGGCACAGCTTCGCTCACTATTATTAATAGCGAGATTCAGAATTTTCTCGGAACGAACAATCCCTTAGAAGAAACTGTCTCAGAAAACACAGAAGAAGTGTCCGTAAATACTAACCCCGAAGAAGTAACAGCTACCGAGACTGTTCCTGAAACTGAAACAAACACCGCTCCAGAGACTGGAGTATACGAGCAGGAGTTTGTATATACCATTCCGACTTCTGATCCTAACGGCCGCACTGACTTGGCAACTAAGTTTATCCAAACCGGTGCCATAGTTGGTAACACCTTCTTTGCTGATAGTATCATGCAAGGTGAAGACGGAGCGCTTCAGTTTGAGGTAAAAAACTACGGTAGTAAGACATCTGACGAGTGGTCTTACACAGTCTCTCTCCCAAATGGTTCTACCTATAAGGGAGAAGACCAGACTCCACTTAAGCCAAATGAACGAGCTGTAATCACGATTGGCTTCCCTGCTACTGATAAAGCAACACATACGTTTGTTGTCACCATCGATGAACCAACTGACAGCAATACCCTCAACGACGCATTTCAACAGACTGTAAACTTCGTTAAATAATCTCTTAGATTTATAAAAACCGGCGGCCCCAAAGGGGCCGCCGGTTTTTGTCTAAACACTACGCGATTTTTACACCTCCATTGGATTACCGATCACTTCAATCCTAGACTCTTCAGTCACTGTAACAGAAGGATCGATATCAACCGAACAGATCACTGTGATTACCTGATCAGATTTGAGCTCGCGAGTAGAGATTGGCATGACATTAGGAACACTGCCTGTAATGTGGTCAGTAAATATGTCATTTACTGACTTGTAATAAATAGTCTGGGGAATTGCCTGAGAACCATAAATGTTACAGGTTAGATCGTAATTTGAAACAGCTTCAATATTGACTTCAGACGTCTTACCAGAACGTATAATATCAGGTATGGTGTTTATCGTTATCTGTGGCAGTTCTCCACACATACCCCCATCCCAGAAGGTACCAGTGACACAGACAGCGTCTAACGTAATACTAGCTAGTGGGTTTAGGTCATCTCTAGCTTGGATGATGTTTTGTCCAAAATCTAAAGAAACAGTAGTAGTATGATTAACTAAGTCTGAAACAGCTGGATACTGAGTAAAGGTAGTTGAATTATAGATATTTGGATTAGCTGTTAGGGCATTGCGAATATTCCAAGTAATCACATCATCACAAGTATTATTTCCGAGTCCTATGGCACACCCATCGCCGCTTATAGTAGCAGACGGGGATAGATTAGACGTAGTAAAACTACCACTTGGTGAATAGCCTGTTCCGACACTATTTCTAGCATAACCGCGATAATAGATTATGGTTCCCGGTGCCATTGCCGTTCGCACATGTGTAAATACTCCTGTGGTTAATCCCCCTTCAGCAATACAATTTGTCGTTGGATCAGTGGTCGTCCCCCAACATGTCCCCCTTTCGATTAACGAAGCTCCCCCGTCAGAAGTTACGTTAGCACCAAGAGTGGCACCTGTGGTGGTAATTGATGTAGCGGTTGGATTAACCACTGTTGGTAGAGAGGGTTGAATTACACACACGCTACCACTCTTTACGTATCCAGTATTGCAAGTATATTCACACTTAGTGGCTGCTGTACAACTATTAACCACCGTACGCGCAACACTAGTTGAAAGACCTGTACTATCTCCTGAACAAAGGGTGGCATTAGAGGGAGTAGTCCCAGTACACGAAGCTGCTGCTACATATATAGTTATAGAGTAATTCCAAACTCTAACAGGCTCAAGTGGTATTTTACAGGTTATACAATTTGGAAAAGTAGTAATTCTCACGCTAATAGTATGCGTCCCGACACTGAGGGGGCC
>JBFHUT010000022.1:0-14156 GCA_041589935.1 Minisyncoccia bacterium | reverse complement strand
GGCAGAACTTTTCTTGTTCAAGTTTTCAATTGGCCTAGCTATTTTATTTGCTTTGTCATCTTTTCTAAACTTCCTAGTTTAGTTCTGAACCTACCCAAAAGCCAAGATTACTTATGATGCTCAGCATCACTGCTTTGGTCGGTTCAAGTCCTAGTTCATTGCATCCATATTTATTAATCATTATTAATTATGAATTCTCCACAAGATTCGTCACCGAAGCTACTCGATCGGTTTCTGGCAGCCATTGAAGGTGCCCCTGGTAGTGATCGTCTTCTCCTGCGCATCACCTTCTTCATGATCATTGCTTCTTTTGTTTGGCTAGCTTTTTCTTTGAACCAAGAACACTCAGAAGTAACCCCAACCAGGGGTGGAACTATTACCGAAGGAATAATCGGGACCCCTCGCTTTGTTAATCCAGCTCTGGCTCTTACCAGAGCAGATCAAGATGTTACGAGCTTGATTTATAGTGGCCTGATGAAGATAAATCCGGCTGGTGAGCTAGTAAACGACATTGCCGAATCGATCGTCGTGTCAGATGATGGCCTTACGTACAATGTGATATTGCGTCGTGACGTAACCTTTCATGACGACACGCCGGTAACAGCTCGTGACGTAATCTATACCATTAGACTCATTCAAGACCCAGGTCTCAAGAGTCCACTGCGTGGCAACTGGACAGATGTACTCATCGAAGAAATCGATGAGTACGAGCTAAATATCGTCTTGGAAGAGGCCTACGCTCCATTTATTGAGAACTTCACAGTTGGCATCATGCCAGCTCACGCTTGGAGCAGCTTACCAACTGAGCAACTGCCGTTTAGCCAGCTAAACACAGAACCAATTGGATCAGGACCTTTCATGATAACAGACGTAGCACACGATACTTCTGGCCTCATTAATCACTACACCCTCACCGCCCGCAATAACGGTGTCGCCGAACCAAAGATTGACAGCCTTGAGCTTATTTTCTATCCCAACGAAGACCAATTGATTACTGCGATGAGTGGTGGCCTGATTGACTCAACGGCCTACATACCGCCAGAACGGATCAAGGAAGTAATAAATAATAACTTTAGATTAATTGAAGAACCGCTACCGCGCACCTTTGGCATCTTTTTCAACCAAAACCGGTCTGCTGCCCTGCGTGATGCGGTGGTACGTGAAGCATTGACACTTGCTCTAGATCGAGATGTACTCATCGAAAAAGCGCTCTACGGCTATGGTGTCCCCATTACTGCGCCTACCACTTTCCCGGCCTCTGAGCTACAATCAGAAAACGGCATCACAGGGACTGCTACTACTAGCCGAACCGATCAAGTTATCGCCCTCCTAGAAGACGATGGTTGGTCGCAGAATAACAATGGTCTCTGGGAAAAACAAACAACTGACGGGACTATTCCCCTGAGCGTTACTATCCGCACAAGCAACACCCCTTTGTTTGAAGCTTTGATTGAATCAATTGCTGAACAATGGGAAGCAATCGGAGTCGAGGTCGTCACCGAGCAGTTTGAGCAGTCTGGTTTAGTGCAATCAGTAATTAGACCGCGGGAGTTTGAGGCCTTGCTTTTTGGACTAGACATGAGTCGGTCTTATGATCTGTATCCATTTTGGCACTCATCACAACAGGATGACCCAGGGTTGAATATTGCTCAGTATGCCAATGTAGAGGTAGACGCACTCTTAGACAGCGCTCAGTCCGAACAATTTGGACCAACTCGAATTGAAACATTGATAAAAGCGAGCGAGATCATTGCAGCAGAATATCCAGCCGTATTTTTGTTTCAACCAACTTTTACATACGTCATATCAAATGACATGACCATCACTGACATTAACGAGATTGGTAGACCAGCAGATCGGTTCAATAATGTAACAGAATGGCACACCGAAAACGACTCTTTATGGCCAATATTCAGACAAGACATTTAACTGAAAACTTAAATTAATCAACCTAAATACAGATAACGAATTAATATGAAAGAAAATTCAAACAACACAAACCAAAGCACTGGAGGTCCCCGCACAGCGTCAGGACAACGAAACCGACGACGCCGAAGTTCTGCTTATGCTGGACACAGTCACACTCGTCGTCATAATAACTCACATAGACCAAGTGGAAACAATGCGGGACACTCTCGCCACCAAGGCGGAAAAAGTACTACAAATGGTATAAAAACCACAAGCAAAAAACGACCTAATAGAAATCGTCGCAATAGTCAGCGCCGACGGCCAAACACTGCCCCCGCTTTAACTCATCGTCTAAACATAACAGACGAAAAAGCACCGGTTATTCCTGAAATCACAGACGAGGACACAGTGAGAATTATTCCAGTTTCTGGAGTAGAAGAAATTGGTCGCAACATGAACATAATTGAAACCAAAGATGACATCATCGTCATCGATGCTGGCTTTCAGTTTGTGTCAGAAGAAAGTAACGCGCCAGGAATAGACTACATTCTTCCTAACACTCAATACCTTGAGGAACGTAAGCATAAAATCCGAGCTCTAGTAGTAACCCACGGTCACTTAGACCATATTGGTGGCATTCCTTTTATTATGGAACGTATAGGCAATCCACCTATATACACCCAATATCTCACTTCATTGATGATTCTCAAGCGACAGGAGGAATTTCCTCACATGGAACCAATAAACATGAATGTGATTAAAGAGGGTGAATCATTCACAGTTGGTAAGATAAAGATCAAAACCTTCCCTGTAACCCACTCAATCCCAGATGCAATGGGTGTAGGAATCGAGACCAAACACGGAGACATCGTTATCACTGGTGACATTAAACTTGTTCATGAAGATGGTGAAGTAGTAGTGGAGGAGCGCCAAGAGTGGGAAAAAGTTGGACTTAATAACAACCTGGCTTTACTCTGTGATTCAACCAACGCTGACCGTCAGGGCTTCTCAGCTACTGAGACTCGCGTATTCGAGACTCTTGAGGAAATCATTCGAAATTCAAAGGGTAGACTAATTATCGGTACCTTTGCCTCGCAGTTTGATCGCCTCATTAGCGTAATCAAGGTCTGTGAAGACATGGGCAAAAAGGTGGTAATGGAAGGTAGGAGCATTAAGACCAACATTGACATTGCTATCCAGGCAAAATTAATGGAAGTAAAACCAAATACTTTTATCAGTGCTAACGACATGTCCGAGTATCCGGCAGATCGAATTGTGATTCTTTCTACTGGAGCACAAGGAGAACAGTTTGCTGCTCTTATGCGTATGGCAACTGACAAACATAAGTTTATTACCCTTACAGAGCGAGATACTATTGTTTTATCATCATCCGTCATTCCTGGAAACGAGATTGCAGTTCAAAAACTTAAGGATAATATCTATCGTAAAAACGTAAAAGTAATAAACTACCAGGGTTCACATGTTCACTCTTCTGGACACGGCAACGCAGGCGAATTGGTGTGGGTACACCAGGCAGTTAAGCCAAGATTTTTGGTACCAGTACACGGTCATCACTACCACCTTAAGAGCCACATGTACGCAGCAATAGAAAATGGCTTTCCACGAGAGAATATTGCTGTCCCTGATAACGGAAGCATAATTGACATCAAAAACGGGACTGAGATGATTATCCAAAATGTAAAGGCGCCGACAGAACTTATGATGGTAGACGGATTTACCGTTGGAACCCGACAAGAAGTTGTTCTGCGTGATCGTCAGACTCTAGCTGAGGACGGAATGTTTGTTATCATCGCTACTGTAAACACCAAAACCGGGCGACTACGCAAATCTCCAGATATCATTTCACGTGGTTTTGTTTACCTTCGAGAGAACCAGCAACTACTCTCAGAGGCTCGAGTCTTGATCAAGAAAACTGTCGAGAAACAGACCGAGCATATGCACCCACTAGACCTAGAACTGGTAAAAGACGAGTTAGCGGACACAGTGAGTGGCTTCCTACTCCAAAAGACACAGAAAAATCCAATGGTAATTCCAGTCTTGATTGGTATCTAGGCAATTCATACAGATAATATGTTTATAGCCGCCGGAAACTTCGTTTCCGGCGGCTATAATGTATCTACTTATGCCTAGAGCTATTCAAAATTTTTCCTTACGCCAAGCACCAAAGCGACACTTAGTTCCGATTTATGCCGCTTCTCTGTTACTAGTTTTTCACAGTTTTGTGGTTGCCTACATAAACTCATCTTTTTTGAAACAGTTTATTCCTGAGACAGCTGTCGGAACAGTTTATACAGTCGGATCAGCTCTTAGCGTGTTGATTTTTTTGTTTGTCTCACGCGTCCTTCAAAAGGTCGGCAACTTTAAATTAAGTATCTCCCTACTACTACTAAACCTAGCAGCAGTAACAGGTATGGCATTTGCTGAGACACTACGAGTTGCTATTCCCCTCTTCATGGTCCACATTGTCTCTGTCCCCCTTATCATATTTAATCTTGATGTCTTTCTCGAGGAACAAATCGGTAATAACGAGACCTCCACTGGAGGCAGGCGTGGTCTACTACTAACCCTCACCAGTATCATTGGAGCCTTATCTCCTCTCATTAGTAGTTTGTTAGTAAATGGCTCTGCCACCACTTTCACTTACCCTTACCTTCTTAGTGCAGCGGCCATAATCCCTATCATTGTGATTCTCCTATTCTTCTTTAAGAATTTTTCCGACCCTGAGTACAACGAAATTGATGTCTTCAAGGCCATTAGAACGTTTTGGAACAACCTAGACATCAGATACGTTCTCTTATCACACTTTTCCTTACAGATGTTTTTCATGATGATGGTGGTTTATACCCCAATCTTCCTCACTCGCGAGATTGGCCTGTCATGGGCTGAATTTGGTGTTGTTATGTTTTTTGCTCAGCTAGCATACGTCGTTTTGGAGTACCCTATTGGTATAGTGGCAGACAAATACATAGGTGAGAAAGAAATGATGGGCTTTGGCTTTCTAATCTTAATTATTTCTACCTCCTGGATGTCGT
Organism: Minisyncoccia bacterium; assembly: GCA_041589935.1. Taxonomy (GTDB): domain Bacteria; phylum Patescibacteriota; class Minisyncoccia; order Phycocordibacterales; family UBA918; genus OLB19. Next base: position 9,195 of record JBFHUT010000022.1, on the reverse strand, counting down.
TTGTAGTGGAGTCAGATGTCCTGGTATGGTCAATCATAATGTTTGTTACCCGTGTAGGTGCCAGCTTTGTTGAGGTAACCACTGAGAGCTATTTCTTTAAACAAACAAAGAGTAGTGACGCGCAAGTCATTAGTTTTTTCCGAGTAACTCGCCCTCTTGCCTATGTAGTCGGTGCATTAGTAGCCACTCTTGCTCTCCTCTACCTACCGTTTGAGCTGCTATTTATAGTCTTTGCAGCATTGATGATACCGGCGATGTTCTTTACTCTAAATATAACTGACAGCAAATAGTAAGAAACTTACTACTCTACCACTTCGTACTCTACTTGATCTGAGGCTTTAGCCCTAGGCATAATAATTACTGCCATGATGTACACCAACAAACCTGGAAAAATGCCGGTGATAATCAGAAAAGTAATCGCCATTACCCTGAAGAGCACCGGGTCTTGATCAAAATACTTAGCCATACCGGCCAGCACACCAGAAACAACCGCTCTTTCCGTGTCACGTTCTAACTTCTTTTTACTCATGTCGCCAGTATAACAAAAGCAAATATAAACTCACAGGTAATAAATAACGTCCTTTCTCTCCACTACAACTTCCCAATTCATGCGTTTTGCATATGAATACAATGATTGGTTAGGATTAAAACAGATCGCTTCACTGACTGATTCGAGCAATGGAATATCACCCTCTGTATCACCTACCGCAATAGAATGTTTCTTTGACAGATTTGGATTACGATCAAAAACTCGCTTGACGATATTAGACTTATTTTGAATTAAGTGTTCATCAATTACCCTACCGGTAAATTGGTCCTGAGGGCCGATTTCGTATATACGACCATAAACCTTATCGAAGCCATACTGCGCACAAAATTCATCCAACACAGTCTTTGGTGACTGTGAAATTGCGACGATGTAGTAATTTTCTTTCCTAAGGGAGTGAATTAAATCTCTGGTATAACGGTATACATACTTATTTTGCTGCTCTACCACCTTGCGACCAACATCAGCAAACGCACCATAATGAACCCCTTTAATATGTTGCAGGAAAGCCTTCACTACTGCATCAATGTACTGTTCGTATGTCCCCTCTCTTGAGCGCCAAGCTTTTAATTCATCCTCAAACTGCGTTATTGCAAACGGATCAAATACTTTATCTTTCACTAACTGCTCAACTAATTCAATCAATAGACTCGAGCGAAAGACAGTACCGTCGATATCGAAAAATGCAACTGGTCTCATGGTTTTAGTGTATCAAATAAAAGAAATAAATACTGGACGCCATTCTTTCCATTCTTCTTTAATAAATTTATCCACCAGGAACTCACCAGCCTGTTCTCTACCAACACTACTAATCGTAATGGTCTGATCTGGACTAACTGACTCAACGTAAGCCAAGAAAGGAAAACCTGCTCCCTCACCCACCTCCATTATCGAACCGGTTTTGGGCTCAATACCGATTAATACTCCAGGCTTTCCCCGCAGCAGCTTTTGCCATTGTCCAGCTCCCCTAGGTCTTTCTGGAGGCCAAGAAAGCGTCGTTCCTCGTGCCCATAGCTGGTACAAGGTCCACTCTGGTGACTGTAATGGTAGCTGTAGCTCATTCCCCAACATAGCATCCTGAAGACACGACCGTAGCTTAATTGTTTGCTCATGACTCGCGTTGTAAACATACGCCGGACGCAGAACAGGAAATATTATCTGTGAACTATCGCTGAGGTACTTAGTTTCTACCCACCCACACTTGTTAGCGATAGATACTTCCGAGAAATCGCCGTGAAATTTTAGAAAAACTAGTTTTTGACCATAAGTGAAGTTGCCTAATTTTGTATCAAACGATATTTCAGGTACAGCGTAATATGGCACAGACTCTACTTGTACAAACACAACTCGCACTTGGTGGCCAACCTTTGAACCAGTTAACAATGGTGTTTTTACTCCCTCTTCCTTTATCTTAATTGTATTACTAGTTTGTTTTAAATTTTTTTCTTCTTTGTGTAACTGTGGTGGCGTTTGATAACTCTTAAAAGCGAAGTCCCATAGATCTTTAAGGACTGCTAACCAAACACTTAGCATACTCTCTATTTATCAAGATTGGGACGGATAAGCAGATCGATCATCGCACCAATCGACAAAACCATAAGGAGAAGCAATATAGCCTGACCCAGGACAGGTAGTAAAGTAAGAAGCATTACACCAACCACACCAACTGATAGCGAGAATAGAGAAACGTGTTCTGATGGACGGTTAAAGGCAAACATCATCAACTGCCCAAGAACTGCTACCAAAGCAATGATACTAAGTGCACCCAGGAACAAGTACCCAAATAGAGCCGTTACTCCAACTAAAGTACCGATCATGCTTAGTATTAAAACACTGATGATAATGGGAGTAAGAATAACTGTAGCAAACCCTAAAAACAGGGGTCTGAAACTTCTAATTAAGGCCCGATTTACTACCGCACTGAGACTACGTCTAGAGATCAAGTACCAAACCAGAACTGAAAAAAGTATGACTAGCGCTGGTATCAACGAAGAGAGCATGCTGTTGTCATCATCATCAGGCAAAACCGGATCATTACGCAGCAAATCCCCAGCCACTATGGCATTAGGTGATTGTGTTACCAGCTGATAGCTGACATAACGCACGAACCCCTCAATCGAGGCCTTGTCCCCCAATACTAGCTTTTCAACCCTAACATCAATATTACCTGAAATTGGAGCATCGATCCGCAAGTTACCAACTGTACCAAGCACATCACCTCCCACTGACCCTTCAATCACAGCCTCACTAGCATATAACAAAACATCTCCAGCTACTGAAGCGGTAGACAAAATATGTACCTGCCCACCAATAACTAAAACGTCCCCCATTACAGGGTCAGCAATCACAGTTTCGCCAGAAATAATCCTTAAATCATCACCAATTGTTCCATGAACATCTACTTGTCCACCAATTAAGAAAGCGTTGTCTGCAACAGATCCGTTGATTGATATCTGACCGGCAGCAGCTACCATATCTTCCTCTACTGACCCGGACAAATTAATTTTCCCTGCCGCAGAATAAAAGTCACCCTCAACCACCTGTTCACCCGCTACCGAAACTGTTTCACCAGATCTAACGACCGTACGGGCGTCAGCCATCATTACGGAAAGACAAAATACAAAGAGAGTTAAGGCAACGACTATGTACCAATTACTGTGGACTGATTTACTTTTCATTAATACCATTATCTGCGTTATCAGAACTATCGTCAACCACTATATCTTCTCGTATCACCACTGAACGCTCTTTGTTAACAGTAATCTTCTCAGCCATTTCAGCAATCACTCGGTTTTCCTTCTGAATTTTTTCTTCTTCTCGTTCTATAGTAGAAACGGCGATTCCTTCTTTCTCAGATAGATTCATAGACAAAAAAATCATCACCGCAACTGTAATAATGCCAAACAAATTGAGTAGTAAAATCATCAGGGCGCCGGTTATAATTGCAGAATTAAACGCTGCGATACCAATTCCAACCGTCGCGAGAGGAGGCACCAAGGCAACGGCAATCGCTACCCCCGGTAAAGCATCCCCCCACTCCGGACGAGCCAACATGTATGACACTGCCGCGCCTGCCACAATCGCTACCAATAAATGTAAGTGGCTAGGAACCGTACGTGCCATTACCTCAGCTGTGGCGTACATCTCTGGTGACCCAAATATCCAGGCCGATAAAACAGAGAGTAGTAAACCAGCTCCTAGCGATTTAACCAGCGTGGTCAAGGCGCGTTGCAGTAAGTTCACGTTCTGACCCATCATTACAAACCCCAAGGAAACACCAAGAATTGGATACATTAGTGGCGCAATCAACATACTACCAATAACAATAGAGCTACTATCAAGCAACAACCCGAGCGTCGCCATTAGGGTAGATAGACCGATGAGGTAGAAATAGTCAAAATCAGGCGTACCATTCTGAACTAATTTCCTAATCAGAGCAGCTTTGTCTTTATCTGGCAAAGCACGAAGTCGAGCTAATACGGTCATATTTTATTATATTTGATAAGTATACGTTTGTTTTCACCGCTTAGCAAAATACTATTCCACACTTAAACAGGCAGTTAGAGTAGCGATTTCAAGTGCTTTTGGATCTGCTCCACCAAAGATCTCCGTCAATCTTTCTCTACCGAGTCTATTAACTGCACAATCTTGCATTTCAGGGGTAATAATAAACGTCTCGGCATCAATTCCGATCTTATTTAAAATCGATTTGTGAGCATCGTTTAGTGGTAAGCTACGCAACGGAATTTCTTCTCGTTCCAATATTTGCGTTTCTTCTGTTTCATCATTAGTAACTACTGCCGGCTGGCTCACCTCTGACATTATCACCCAATACACTATAACAGTAGCTATAACCGCTCCTATAAGCAGGCTGGCCGTGATAGTTAAAAATTTTTTCATAATGCTACGTAGATTACTGGGGCCTGAAGAATATGAATAATTGTTAAGGCTAGTAAGAGTAAGAACAACCCGCCACAAAACAAGGCTAACCGCGGCCTAGACAACTCCTTCTTGCCGTTATGCCAATTACGGACGTACAAGAACGAAAATGTGAACCTAAAAAAACTCATGCTTACCCTAGCTTACATACAGTGTACCAGCTTAGATTTTGCTGCCAATAAGTCTACTGAGCATAAACCGGCTGCGCGTCCTATCTTAGTTCGTCTTAGATAAAGTCACCTTAATCTCTTTTTCTTCACCGTTTTGCAACACTAAAAGAGTGATCGTATCACCCACTTCCTTTGACCTAAGCACAGTAGCTAGGTCCGTGTCTCTCAATTCCTCATCATCAATTTTTAGAATGATAGTATTTTCTGTAATTCCAGCTAAATTAGCTGGTGAGCCAGGCATGACCGCCAGCTCTTCTGGAGTACTGCCCCGTATAACCAACGCCCCGTAGTCAATTGGTAGATTATTAATCTCAACCATCCGTTCAGTAATCATGGCGTACCTGACACCTAAGAAAGGGCGGACTATTTCACCATGCTCTTTTACTGATTCAACCACCTGACTTACTACATGAGCTGGTAAGGCAAAACCGATATTATCAGCCCCCCTTGAGGTTGCCACATTGACACCAATCACTTCACCCCTAACATTAAGAAGCGGACCACCTGAATTTCCTGGATTAATTGCGGCATCAGTCTGGATCACTTGATCTAACTGCTCACTACGACCCATACCATCACTAGCCACAATCGACCTCGACAATCCAGAAACCACTCCCACTGAAACGGAATTTCTAAATTCTGCTAAAGCATTACCTATAGCTACTACCGTCTGTCCCAAGCGAAGTTTTTCAGAATCACCAAATTTAACAAAGGTGAGAGCGGATTCAAGTGGCTCAGAGATCTTCAAAATAGCGATATCAAGCTGCTGATCACGCGCTAATACTTCTACTTTATATGCTGTGCCGTCATTAAGTAAAACTGAATAGCGAGCATCTCTATCCTCGACGACATGGCGATTGGTTACGATTAAGCCATCGTTGCTAACGATAAAGCCAGATCCTCCTCCGACTTCCCGTTCTTCCGTACCATTTTCACGAACGCGCGGCACGCTAAATCCACCGAAAAAGCCCCAAGGATCAAACGATTCATAATACTGCTCATAGATTGGCACATCCTTTGTGATCACTACTGACACCACTGCAGGATTAACCCTCTCGATCATTTCTACCATCTGATCGTCCGTCGCCAGATTCGGATGTTCTACTGTAGCCTTCTCCATATCCGCCAAAAATTCCTGTCTGACGTATTGCAAGACGAAGTCTCTCGACACATAGAACAGACCTACCAGTACTAAAATTGTAAACAAGCTGCTTAAAAAAACTGTCTTTGCAATATTCCCTGATGCCATACAAATTCTTTATACGAACTAGTTAATTATTTCTTTCGCGAATAGCCGCTGCCCACGCTCCCACATTTCTGGGTGACCTTGGAGAGACAACCAATACCACCATTCTGCCCCCCAAAGGTACTGCCGATCAAAACGAGTTCCAGCTGCATATTTTAAAATATCTTCAAACTTTTCCAAATTCATGCGGGTAAACTGAACCGACAACGGAACATCAGTTACCGGTTCTAACAACCATGGCTCAGCTGAAAGCTCAATCAACATCGTTGGTTTATCGCCATAAATAACGCCCATCAAGTTATCCTTAACACGATATACCCAAGGAGGCAAAACTGTGCGGAACTGCCCTAACTCTGGATTCCAAAAATGTACATAGACACTAGTACCAAAGACATCACCTCGTTTATAAGCCCCTTGCCACAGACCCAAGTTGCCACTATCGGTGACAAGAATCTGTCTGGTTGGATCTAGCCTACGCACAAAAGCAATCTCACGATCTAAAAAATCTTCATCCAGCTCACCGCAATGTTCAAAAGCAAAGACCTCCAAAAACGGTTCATTCTCCACCTGCCACATTGCTATGGCCGGACTATCTTGATATCTAGTTACTACCTGTTCCATGTAACTTAGTTGCACTGACTGTCGCTCTTCTTTCGAAAGATTACTTGTCCACGATGGAACGTGGCACTCTGGCCACCGCGGCAACCTTCTTCCAACTGACATGATGATTGTGGCTCCTACTTCCTCTGCCCTCCTCACCTGATAATCAAGCTCTTCGAAATTATAAACATTTGGCACCGGTTCAACCATTGGCCAGTGTGCTGCCAAGCGCAAGTGGCGTACTTGTAAATCATCCAATATTGCGTCATATGTCTCACGCCAATCTAATCCCAACTCGCGAGCGTATGGTGTATTGAAAGACATACCGTAGATTATTTGTTCTGGAACTGGCTTCTGAGCCAACAGCCATAAAGCAAATAACCCAACCGCCAAAAGAGCTAATATTACATATAGAGCAACTTTTAAATATCGCTTCATAAACAGACTAAACAAAAAGTGCAATGAAACCAACCAAGATCACCACCACGTATAACAGCCGACGGAAGAAAGTCTGTGGCCTGGTATCACGGTCGGTCGCAGCGGCTGGGAGCCAGTGCGCAAACAAAATACTAATAAGAAGGATGAAAACATACTGCAAACCACCCAAGGCCTGCACCACAGATACATCGCCCATATCTGTCGCTTTAAGCAGCATAAACGCTGCAATTCCAGCCAATACTTTTGCAAACAGTACAATAACGCCAGCTTTTTTAGAAGTTTGCTCCGTTTGTTCACGCACTTTTTTAAAATAGGTTGGAACCAAAAGAAGAGATAGTGCGAAGATAACAAAACCCACTCGGGACCAGAAAAAACCGTCGTCAAAACTCGTCTCCAGAAATAGACCTTTCATGGTTATCCAATGCAGAGCGAAGAACAGACCGCTGTGTAAGACCTGAATGATCGTGTCTATCTTAGGTAAAGTCTGAGCTACCAAAAGAGTACCAACAGCCAACAAGGCGACTCCAATCATAAAATTATCGTGCAATTTATCTCCCAGGAAGACATAGCTCAACCCAAATGAAGACAACGCCACCACCGAACCAATGATCGGCATTGTATTAGACGCATCAGCCCGCTTTAGTGCGTCATACATGGATACCAAAGCAATAAAAAATGTGTAGGCCGCCAAAAAAGACATGCCCACCACCTGAATTGTTGGTTTTTGTACATTTTCAAGTGTCGGCACTCCAAGCTCAGACAGTCCTGGTATCCAACCGAGGAAGAAGATAACCATCCACCCTCCTGTCACTAAGCAAGAGTAAAAAGCATACACGAAAGGCTTCGGGAGTACTTTTTCATCCGAAACAATGTACTTATCAAAAATGGCAACAATTGCGTTTAGGAATTGTCCGGCCGTCGCCAATAATATCCAACTCATGACCTTATTCTACTATGCCGTTTTGCTCTATGATTTTCTTATACACGTAAGCTGACGGGCGCACTTTTCGCTCCAAAGTTTCATAATCTACCTCCACCAAGCCAAAGCGTTTCTCAAAACCAAGCGCCCACTCGTAGTTATCTAAAAGCGACCAATATAAATGACCTCGCACATCTACTCCATCGTGAATTGCACGCCACACACCTAGCACCTGCTTGGTGATGTACTCCGCCCGATCTGAATCATCATGATCAGCTAGTCCACTCTCAGAAACAAACAGTGGTTTTTTATATTTAGCCAATATAATTAGAGCGTCGTAGATGTGTTCTGGGGCGAAGTTCCAATCCATGTCTGTCTTCTTCCACCGTCGCTTATCGCCAAACTGCGTGTAGAAATAATAATTTAATCCAATTGAATCACAATATTTGTAAGTGCGATTCATGAAAATATTAGTCCAAAAATAATTTGCGACCGCCGCCTTTAATTTATTGAATGGATTCCAGTTGGCATCAAAGACAATCACATGCTTCACTACACTTACTTCAGTGTTTGGAGATGCTTTTTTAATAGATACATACGCACGATTATGGGCCAGAGCCAAGTTTTTCATCACACGAAAATACAGTAAAAGTGGTTTCAATCCCTTTTGCGCCTTGGCTTCAAAAATACGACCAGAATTAGTGATTGAAACTAGGTCAGTAACCGCAAATCTTTTAAACGGTGGCCAACTACCACGTAGCCAGCCATTACTACCAAATACATTTGGTTCGTTCATGGTCGAAAAATGACCGCACAAATCACCTAGTTGTTCCACCACAAATGTGGCATAACGGGCAAATATCTCTGGTGCATCTTTTCTCTCAAATCCGCCAGATTCTGAAAACCAGAGCGGTAGAGTAAAGTGCCAAATAGTAACGAATGGTTTTAGATTCCTGGCTTTGAGTGCTTCTAAGACCTGGCGGTAATGCGCAATCTCCTCCCTATCAAACTGTCCTTCCTTCGGTTCAATTCTTGCCCACTCTAAAGATAACCTGTGGGCCGTGTGACCTAAATCTTTCGCAATATCAAAATCGGCTTTAAAACGTTTATAGTGATCACACGCTCGTCCACATGCCGGCACCTTACCCTCAACCGCAGCCTGAGCCCAGTCTGTATTATCAATCCCACCTTCTACTTGATAGGAGGCAGTCGCAGCACCCCAGTAAAAACCTTCCGGAAATTTTTTTTCATTCATTGCCTGGTAGTATAGCAAATAAAACAGCGCCCAAGCTTACGCTGGGGCGCGGTGAAATTCAAAGAAAAATTAGTCCACATT
>JBFHUT010000021.1:0-14501 GCA_041589935.1 Minisyncoccia bacterium | reverse complement strand
CTCGATAACAAGGACTAAGTCGTAACAAGGCACGGCTAGCGGAAGCTGGTCGTGGATTAATTCCAATTGGACACGTTGTCGTGGTGGGGTGACCCATTCACAATGACAGCTAATTGGTCGATCTGGTAGGTATCAATTGAGCCTATCAGGGGACATGATACTCAGACCCTAAACTGGTATCAGACACTAGGGAAAGACCAGACCAAAAGGATAAGACAAAAGAGTGTGTGAATCAGATCGATTCAGCTAATGTTATGAAATATCAAAATGAGTAAAGGCCCAGCCAAGTGCGGGGCTTTTATTTATATATTTATGAATCAAGACAATCCATCATTGGACCAACAAAATCTCGTCCTACATAGTCAGATCCCGGTTGAGTACAGTCGTTGAGTCCAAGGCTAGAACTAAGTAAATTTACAATCCCCCAGAAGATTACAAATAAGACAAAGGCTGCTACGCCATAAATCGCTAACGCCTTGGCTTTTTCTCGTCCTTGTTCGTTGGTGCTCTCAATGATAAAGAAGCGGACAACATTGACGAGGAAGAAGACAAACGCAATTCCGACTAGGAAAGGAATGAAAACACCGTTTAAGAAGCCTAAGAAACCAACAATGAATTCTTGAAAAGAGTATGGGGCTTGCGCGTGTGCTAGTGTTGGTAGAAGTAAGAGGGAAAGCGTCGTTAGTCCTAGTTTTTTCATGATTTACTAATTATAACGCATCGCTTTGTAATTGTGTGAAGTAAATGTTGATCAACAGCGCTACACGCTTTCCTTTCACGAGAAAATTTGCTATAGTTCTGGCCACTGTAGATGTCCGCGCGAGCTGAAAAATTTAAACTGCTTTAAATTTTTCCCGGTCGCGAAGCGAATCGCCGATGTTTACGAGGCGATAGGGTTGGCTAGAGCTTTCTCCTGACTTCTTACAGAAGCTGTACACCATTTGGATATTTTGTTTTGTTCGTCCGCGCTTAGCTCAGTTGGCTAGAGCATTCGACTGATACTCGAAAGGTCCTAGGTTCGAATCCTAGAGCGCGGACGAAAAACGTAAAATATCTCAAATGGTCTTGCGCAGTGATCTATATCACTACTCACTCGAAAGGCTGAAATAATCTGGGAGATTATTTCAGGACCTTTTGAGATGTTTTGGAGCCAGCGAACAAAACATCCAAATGGTGTACAGCTCTTGTAAGGAGATAGGTTCGTACCCCAAGGGCACTTCCAAGTGCTTCGCACAAGGGGCGCGCAAGCGAGCTGCACTCTGTGTACAGAAAATATAGTCGTATTAAAAACTCCTTATTTTCTAGCAAAATTCCTGGCTTGAGCTGGGAATTTTGTATTATTGACTACTGTAGTATTATCTATATTAGGTCTTGATGAGGTGATTTTTATGACTGACAAACAAAAAATTTTGTACAATTTGGCCCAAGGGGCGATTGAGAGATTAAAACTATTGCCGCAACCGGTGGTGCGTTTGAGTGGCCCACTTACCACTAGCGCCTATGGTTACGACGATAATCTACGTCGCTTTCTTAAAGGTCAGGAAATTCTGAGAGAGAGAGGATACACCGTGTTTGATTACTTCGAGGGTCATAATGATGAGGATGTGATTAAATCGCTCGAATTACCATGGGCTGAGGTGATGGAGTATTATCACCGACCGATCATGGCTACCGGTTTAATCTCAGGTGCGTTCTTTTTGCCATTGTGGGAGAAATCAAACGGAGCCAAGTCTGAGTACGATTACGCTAAAGAGTACGGTCTTGAGATTCATGATTTCTTAGAAGAGTGGTTCCCTGAAGAATTACAAGGTCACAACTTAACTCTTATTTAAAAAACCCGCCAACTGGCGGGTTTTTTAGTTTTCAAAATCTTCAATTTCGTTGATGCGAGTATTTACTTTAGTTTCTACAGAGTGTGATCTTGATCCAATCTCAGTAGCAGCAGCACGCACTTCGACAGTTAGGTTGTATACGAAAAAGGCAAAGCCAATGATGAGGATCCAGGCGACATAAGGGAAGATCTTATATGACTCAAGGGCTTTGTCGTTGCCATTGGTTTTCATGGGGTAAGTATAGCACCTGGCTACTCGCATTTATGCTTGTTTTACTCTATTATTCAGACACTATGGATTTTAAAGAGGTTTTTAGGGGCAAAAAGATAACGGTCATGCGTATCGGTCTTTTGGGGCGTGGGGTTGGAGACACGGCCTTCTTAGCGGAGATGGGAGCTAAGGTACATGTGGTTGATGATGCACCGCAGGAGGTCATGCAGCCATCAGTTGATGCGCTCAAAGGACATGAGAATATCCGATTCACTTTCGGGCCGTATCAGGAAGAACATTTTACCAAAACAGACTATGTGCTAGTTGGTGCGGGCGCACCGCTTGAGATGCCTGTCTTAGGGGCCGCGCGTGCCGCTGGTGTACCACTAAAGCAATCAGCTGCTTGGTTTGCTGAGTTATCTAAGATACCGATCATCGGTGTGACCGGCACCCGTGGCAAATCGACCGTGACCCACATGATCCATCATGTGCTGTCAGAAGTGACAGGAGATAAGATACTACTTGGCGGGAACGTGCGTGGAGTATCTAACTTGCAGTTACTCAATGACGTTCATGAAGATTCTATCTGTGTTATGGAGTTAGATTCGTGGCAATTACAAGGTTTTGGTTGGTCAAAAATCAGTCCACAAATTGCGGTCTTCACGAACTTCATGGAAGATCACCTTAATTATTATCAGTCTGGTGGTAATAGTAGGGAAGAGGCGATGAAGATCTATTTTGAGGATAAGGCAAATATCTTTAAGTATCAAGAAGAGAGTGGTGTTCTGATCACGACTCCGGAAGTGTTTGAGTGGTCTAAAAAACTGGGTACAGTTACTATTGGACAAGAAGTGATCTTAGCTGATGCCTCCGTTATTCCTGATGATTCGCTCCTGTCTATGCCGGGTGAGCATAATCGACTTAATGCTGCTCTGGCTTTTGAAGCGCTTAAGGCTATTAGTCTCACTGAGGAGGAGATCTTCTCTGGGCTAGCCAGCTTCCCAGGCGTTCCTGGTCGTCTTGAGTACATGGGGGAGCGAGATGGGGTAAAGATATTTAATGATAATAATGCGACGACACCACAGGCCACTATACGAGGGTTGCAAGCAGTTGGAGATTTAGAAGAGAGAAACGTTATTTTGATTGCTGGCGGAGCTTATAAAAATATTGACCCGACGCCGTTATTAGACGAAATTCCTAAGTATTGCAAGGCCGTGGTCTTGTTGCCTGGCAGTGGAACCGACGTCATTAAAGATAAGCTAGAAGCTGAGGTGGTGGGGAATATGGAGGAGGCGGTGAGAGCCGGACTCGCCACAGGCGAGCCCGGCGACGTTCTGCTTTTCAGCCCCGGCTTTGCTTCCTTCGGTCTATTTAAAAACGAATACGAGCGTAATGATGCGTTTGTGAAGTTTATAAAGGAGTTATAAGAGTCAGTGATATCCATAAAAAATAGCGCCGTGCAAGACGGCGCTTTCCTCAAAGTACTACAACGATAGCATTTCTAGCTTCTGATCTATCTCGCCGGTAGCTTGCTAGCCAAGATGACTCATGGGTACACAACGAAGAGTGATCAATCAAGAAAGGGTGGACACCCAGATCGAGGAGTTGTTTTTCTATTATTGCAACCAAATCAAGCGTTCCTTTTTTCTCGTCCCTGAACGCACACTTGCCGAACTGCTCAAACGGTTTAATTAACTTCCGAGCTTCTGCCGTGTCATGTCGGAAGCAATTGGCGCAGATAGAACCAGTTATGTACGCACTCACAATATTTTGTCGTGACCCTTCTGTGAGAATTTGGTGCGCTTTGGTGACAATATTGCAGATCTCTTCCCCTAGTTTATTTTGTGGTGTCAAGGCTGCTCGGCCAGCGTGCGTTACGACGACACGTCTTTTTATCTGTTCGTGCAGTATTAGGGTAGGGCAATCTGCGGTACGAATAATTGCTCCTGAGCCGGGCTGGGTCAGGATTACGCCCTCGGCATAGACGTCAGGCTCATTTGAAGTTAATTGTCCGAAAGTAGGTTTTGTAATGAGCTGGTAACCAGGGTGTCTCGGTGTGCTGGGTGCTTTAATAAAACAAACAGAATCAGGTTTTGCCCCATGTCTTACAACCAGTTGACGGAGTTGTTTAGGATGGTCAGGACCATACAAGGCGATAGTTACTTCACCATCGAGGGAGTGGACATAAGTTCTCATAATCATTACCTCGTTGTAAAGGCTGTTCTAAGCGTGATATTATGCTACGCTCACTATATGTCAAGTATCAATATTGATCAGATTTCCAGGATACACTTCATTGGCATCGGCGGCATTGGCATGTCGTCTTTGGCACAACATTTTCTAGCTGAAAAAAAGCAGGTGAGTGGCTCAGATCGTTATCTCACACCAGTCACGAAAACGCTCGATAGCAAGGGGGTACAGATCTTTGGTGAACAAGTGGCCAGTAATATAACTGATGATATTGAACTGGTAGTTTACACCGAGGCGATGTCTCCTGAGCACGAAGAAATGCAGGCCGCTAAGAAGTTGGAAGTGCCAATGGTAAATTATTTTGAAGCATTAGGGCTAGCGATGAACCCATATTACCTAATAGCAGTTGCAGGTACACATGGTAAAACTACCACGACGGCGATGATCACGGATATTTTCGAAGCGGCAGGAAAAGACCCAACGGCGGTGATTGGTTCACTCCGAGCGAAGACAAAAAACAATTACCGAGCCGGTAAGAGTAAATATGCGATCGTGGAGGCGTGTGAATACAAGCGTGACTTCCTTCATCTTAAACCCGATGTATTGGTCATCACAAACGTTGAGTACGAACATGTCGATTACTATCAGTCATTGGCTGATGTGCAATCTGCATTTCGGTCTTTGGTTGAGCAAGTGCACGAGACCGGGGTAGTGATTGCCGACACCGCAGATGCCAACATCAAGCCAATCATTGAGGGCTTAGTTGTGCCAGTTATTAACTACACTGAGTTTCTTGATCTACAACTACCACTTAAGCAGCCAGGGATGCACAATCGACTCAATGCTGCCGCGGCACTAGCAGTGGCAAAAAGAGAAAGACTAGATCTTGCTGTGGCCAAGGAGGCGCTGACTCACTTTACTGGTACTTGGCGTCGTTTTGAATATAAAGGGGAGGTTAATGGTGCTCCGGTTTATGATGACTACGCTCATCACCCGACCGAGATAAAGGCAACGATTGGAGCGACTCGCGAACTCTATCCGGATAAAAAGATAGTGGTGGCTTTTCAGTCTCATACGTATACTCGCACCAAAGCATTATTCTCAGATTTTGCAAAAGCGATGGGTCAGGCGGATACGGTTATCTTTTTGCCAATTTATGCTGCCCGAGAGGAAAATGTAAGTGGGGTATCTACTCGAGAGCTGGCGGTAAAGGCGCTGGAGTATATTCCTGATTCTCAATATGCTGATTCGTTTGAAGCAGCCGAAAAAATTTTACGATCAAAGTTAGACGATCAGTCTGTGTTGGTGGTGATGGGGGCTGGGGATGTGACAGAGTTAGCAAATAGTCTGACTAATTAGGTGATTATTGTTCTTACAGACAATGCAATATAAAGAAAAAAAGCCAAACACATCCCCGGTGTTTGGCTTTTGGTTTTGGTAGGAAGTGACGTCTTGTCACCTTTATTCGATAGCCTCTTTGGCTTCTCTGCATTCCGACTCCATCAGTTCGTTTCGGAATATCACGAAGAGGACAGACCAGAAAATGGTAGAAGCTATTATGCTAAGAGTAATATAGGTTTCAAAACCGGTGGTACCCCAGAGCGACAGTAACCCAAAACCACCAATGACTGAGAAGACGGCCAGATCAGCGTAGAAGTGAACGATTGCTAGTTCACTTTCTACTTGCCAGCCACACCATTTAGATAGAAGACGGAAGATGCTTGGTAAGGCCAGAGTAGTCAAAGTGATGGTAAACACTGTTACTCCGATGACTGCAAAGGCCAGGTACGCCTCCGTTAGGGTCAGGTTTAGCTGATCCATGGTGGCGATTAGAGTCGGGCCGAAAAGAAAGGAGTCGATGCTGACTCCTGTCCCGAGGACTAAAACCCCGGCGTCTTTACGTTCTACCCCTAACTTCTTGCCAACAGTTTCGATCAGCTGGGTTTTGGACTCCTTGCCGATTTTCTCGCAGAATTCTTCGTATAGATACAGTGCCACCAAACCGAATCCGATGAGTCCTACTGCGATGTCGGCCGATTCGTCAAGTTGACCTGCAAACCAGGCAAACGTGAAGGATGCGGCTGGTAATAGAGCGTGCAGAACGGCAACTATAACTGCCCAATCAAGGAAGGACCCCTTTTCTCGTAGTCGAGTTAGGGTTGCAAACAATACGTCGATGGAAAGGGAGGCACCGATTCCAATGAATACGGACAGATAGGTAATAATGGTAACTTTTTCCAAGTTACACCTCCTATTGAGTTAAAAAGTACGTTAAGATCTATTTTTTCAATTATAACATATTTTTCGACCAAAATCAAATTAGGCTAATTTGAGCTTTGTGCTAGGCTAGGTGCATTATGGAATCAGGAACTCTATATATAGTCGCCACACCAATCGGTAACCTGGAAGATATTACATACCGCGCGGTGCGAATTTTGAGTGAGGTTGACTTTGTTTTGTGTGAAGACACACGGGTGACCGGGGTGCTTTTGAAGCGCTACGAGATTGCTACTCAACTCAAGCGGTACGATGCTCATGCGAGCGAGCAGGTGCATGAGCGAATTATTGAGGAGCTGCTCGCTGGCAAAAACTTTGCGTTGGTGAGTGATGCGGGCACACCAGGTGTGAGTGATCCGGGGGTTTTGCTTATACAGGGCGCCCGCGCAGCGGGCGCCCGAGTGGAGGTAATTCCTGGTCCATCAGCGGTGACAGCAGCAGTTTCGTTGGCGGGTATCCCGGGCAATCAGTTCACTTTTCTAGGCTTTGTGCCACAAAAGAAGGGGAGGGAAACTTTTTTCAAAAACCTGACTAACTACGTGCGACCAGCGGTCTTCTTCGAATCAACTCACCGCATTATGAAAACCCTTACTTCCTTATCTGAACACCAACCGAGTGCGCAAGTGTATGTGGCGCGCGAGCTTACTAAGTTACACGAGGAGTTGTTGGTCGGCACAGCGTCTGAAATCCTTGATAAGTTGGAAGCTGAACCAGTGAAACAGAAAGGGGAATTTGTAATTCTGATCAACGTGACTTAATTATGTCGCAGGCTTACCCACATTTGTGATGATTCCGCAGCCGAGTTAGAATAGCTTTAATTAATCTAACTTCAGCAATACTGTGTCAAAAGAAACTCTTGTCTTCATCTTTGGAATCTCCCTAACCATCATTCCGTTTCTAGGTGTTCCTGAGACTTGGCGTCAGTATGGAGTTTTTGGGATTGGGGTGATACTGATTATGATTGGTTACATACTAAGGCGCTCAGTGTATCTAGGTCGGATTGATAAAGGGAACGGAGAGCGGGGAACCGACTCGTTCGTCGAGACGACTGAAAATTTATTTAACGATCGTACGATAGAATAAAGGTATGCATAAATTTGGCGCACCGATTCTCCTTACAGCATCCACTTTTGCGGTATTGAGTTTCGTGCCGCTGACTTTTTTTGATGTTGAATCAGAGCGTACTGTTCAGGTTACTTCGTCTGAGGCAGAGCCGATGCAAGGTATCGAGGCTGCAGAAACGCCAGTGGCGGAGGGGCCAGACGACAGACCAGTGGTGACGCACGTGCCGCTGCCAGAACAGGTGAAGACTATTTATATGACTTCGTGTGTGGTGGGGACGCCTAATTTTAGACAACGATTAGTTGATTTGATAGTTGAGACTGAAGTAAATAGCGTCATCATCGATATTAAAGATTTCTCTGGCACCATTTCGTTCCCTCCAGAGAGTGAGGAGTGGCAGTCGGCTTGGCATAATTCTCGATGCGGGGCTAGAGACATGCGTGATTTTATCGAGGCTTTACACGGTATCGGAGTGTATGTTATCGGTCGTATTACTGTCTTTCAGGATCCTTTCTATACCACCTCTCATCCAGAATTGGCAGTAAAGCGGGCTGATGGTGTGACGGTTTGGAAAGATTACAAAGGTCTTTCTTTTATCGATGTGGGGGCTCGACCATATTGGGATCATTTAATTAACTTATCAGTCGACTCATACAATATTGGTTTTGATGAGTTGAATTTTGATTACGTGCGTTATCCGTCGGATGGTCCGATGAATGATATTTCTTTCACTAAAAGTCAGACATTCCCGGGAGATAATGATAAACAGGCCAATCTAGAAACCTTTTTTGCTTATCTTAACGATAGATTAAGTGACGAATCTCTTTTTGCTGCCTATCGCCACGAGAATACTGGTCGACCATCAAGTACGCCATATACCTCAGCCGATTTATTTGGTATGACCACTACTAATTACGACGATCTATCAATTGGGCAAGTGCAAGATAGAGCGGCGCCGTATTTTGATTTTATTGCCCCGATGGTGTACCCGTCTCATTATCCTAATAGCTTCTTGGGCTTAGGGAATCCAAACGATTATCCATACAAAGTGGTTTATCACGCGATGAAGACCGGGGTTGATCGGATGAGGGCCAGCACCACCCCGATGCAAGGATTCTTTCATGAGCCAATTTCAGTAACAAACGCGAGCGGCACACCGATTTTTAATGGTAAATACACCAAACCAACTTATGGACCAGAAAAATTCAGAACCTGGATCCAAGACTTTGACTACGGCGGTGATTACGACGCGGTTGACGTACGAGCGCAGATACAAGCTAGTTATGATGCTGGAGTAACGAGCTGGATGATCTGGGCACCATCGAATATTTATACTAAAGCGGCACTACATCCTGCGGGTGAATAGTGTAATGTATAAGTCTACAAGATTACTTAAATTACTGATCTTAAATCGGATATGAAAATACTAGTTACAGGAGGAGCCGGATTCATCGGTAGTGCGGTATCGCGTCGGCTAACAAATGAAGGGGACGAGGTGGTGGCTTTTGATAATTTTAACGAATATTACGATCCAGAATTAAAGCGAGCTAGGCAAGCAGCTTTGCTTGAGGGAGTGATTGTGGTCGAAGGGGATATTACCAACCAAGCGGATTTGGATAAACTTTTTGGTGAACATAAATTTGACGTGGTCTGTCACTTTGCGGCTCAGGCCGGAGTGCGTTATTCGGTGGAACAACCTTCGGAGTACGTGATGACCAACGTGCTCGGAACACAGATGCTGCTCGAAACCATGAAAAATTTTGAGGTGAAACAAATGGTGTACGCTTCTTCTTCGTCTGCTTATGGCACCAGCGCAGTTTCGCCTTTTACTGAAGATGAAAAGGCCGACAAGCCAGTCTCGGTCTATGCGGCCACGAAAAGAAGTTGCGAGCTAATCGCTCATTCGTATCATTATCAGTACGGTACCGACGTAACCTGCCTTCGCTTCTTTACTGTTTATGGTCCTTGGAGTCGGCCGGACATGGCAATGTTAAAGTTCGCTCACAAAATCACGGCCGGCGAACCAATTGATATTTATAACAACGGAGACCTGCGTCGCGACTTTACCCACGTCGACGACATTGTCGACGGCTTCGTACGAGCGATACGACAACCGCTTGGCTTTGAGATACTTAATATTGGACACGGCGCACCGGTAGAGCTGATTAAATTTATTGAAATCCTAGAAAAAGAACTAGGGGTTGAGGCTAAGAAAAATTTCTTACCTATGCAACAGGGGGATGTATACGAAACTTATGCAGACACCAGCAAGGCAAAAGAGCTGCTCGGCTTTGAAGCGAAGATAGATTTTAAAGCAGGGATAAAGAGTTTTGTGTCCTGGTACAAGGAATATTACTTGAAGGGGTAAGTAAAAAGGAGGCTTTCACGAAGTGAAAGCCGCCTTTTTACCCTGTGAGCTAGTCCGTTTTTTATTCTAGTTACAGGTTATGATTAATCTATGCAGAAAGATTCTGACACTTCTGTGCGGCTATTGTCATACCGTGATGATCAACCCAAAAATGGGCAAGGTTTACTGATTCCGCGCAAACGAGAGTCTACCAAGGTCCAGCAAAAGTTTGACTTTGCTGTGCTTTTTACTGTACTCCATAGCGCTGGTTTTCGGGTCACAATGGGAGCTTTTGCAGCTTTGTTATTAGCAGTGGTTGGAATTACTGGTTATGGTCTGGTGTCACAGATGAACCTGGCTTCTGTACCATCGGTGACTATTGTTGATACGTACAATGATGTTGTGGCGACGCTCGAATATGGACCACACCATGCCTTTCAAAACGGCAGTCTTTTTGTAGAGACAAGAGACTCTTTTATTGACGAAGGAGTAACGTTTGTGGAGGTAAACCTGGCCGATCAGTAGCTACGATTCTTTAAGAAGGGGGTATTAATCCAAAGTGTTGAGATATTTGGGGTGGGCGCCGCCGGGTCTTGGTGGGAGACCCCACCTGGTTTATATAAAATCGAACAAAAAGAAAAGCGTGAATTCACCACAGTAGGCCAGGTATACTTGCCATGGCTGCTGACCTTTCAAGGCAACTTCATCATCCACGGTACACCAGTTTATCCAGACCAGACGCCGGTCGCTGAAGGTTTTGTCGGCGGGGGTATCCGTTTGAGTGATGCTGAGGCCAAAGCTTTGTATGAGAATGTGAGGGTCGGTACCCCGGTGTTGGTGTATGCGAATTCACCTGACACCAGTGACGATTTTGTCTACCAGCCACAGGTGCCAGGCCTCGATACTCCGCACTACTTTATCGCTGACATAAATAACGGCACTATTCTTGCAGCATCTGACCTTAACGAAGTTGCTCCGATTGCTTCACTAACTAAGCTTATGACGGCGGTAGTAGCGGCGGAAAACATTGATCTCGATAGTCGGGTGCGGATAACTAGCCCCAATTTTGTGACTTCTCTAGTGCCAAGACTATCTGGCCGAGGCAGCGTCTCTATGTATAGTCTGTTGCAACTACTCTTGGTGGAGTCATCAAACGAAGCGGCTGATACCATTGCTGGCGAGGTAGGTAGGGACAAGTTTATTGAGCTGATGAATGCAAAGGCTCGGCAGCTCGGAATGCTCTCAACCACTTTTGCTGATCCGTCTGGTCTGAGCGCTGAAAACGTATCCTCAGTTGGAGATCTTTACCGGTTAGTTAAGTATATTCACGAACAGCGCAGTTTCATTTTTGAAATCACCGCTAATGCTTCACTGCCAAGTGTGTATGTGAGTGGTGAATTTGATGGGCTTATTAATTTTAATGAAGTTGAAGACATGGATAGTTTTGTCGGTGGCAAGGTAGGAGAGACAATTGCAGCCGGACAGACATCTATTTCCCTACACAAATTGTCTTTTCAGGGTGAGGAGAGGATATTGGCTGTTATTATTCTCGGCTCGAGCAAGCGCACCAAAGATATCGAGACCCTGATTACCTACGTGAAGAGCCGATTTGGAGGCTAGTGTATACTAGACATAGCATGACAACCTTTGATCCGGAGAAGATCACTTTTTTTGCAAAGACTGACGCTCGTGGTAAAGAGGTGGCTTTTGGTATTAAAGCAAAAGACCGACAGCGCCACATGTATGTGGTTGGTAAGACGGGTATGGGGAAGTCGACTATGCTCGAGAATATGGCGGCGCAGGATATTCAAAATGGGGAAGGGATGGCCTTTATTGACCCCCACGGTTCAGCGGTAGAGACGCTTTTGGAGTATGTGCCAGAACATAGAGTGAAGGACGTGGTTTACTTTGCACCGTTTGATCTTGATCATCCCGTGTCTTTCAACGTGATGGAGGACGTTGGTCCAGATAAGCGCCATCTGGTTGTGTCTGGTTTGATGTCTACCTTTAAGAAGATTTGGGTGGATGCTTGGAGTGCGCGCATGGAGTACATACTGACCAACGCTTTGTTGGCTTTGATTGAATATCCTGATACGACTTTGTTATCAGTCAATCGTCTTTTTACTGACAAAGCGTACCGCGAGAAGGTGGTTGATTACATCAAAGATCCGGCCGTGAAGTCATTTTGGGTCGATGAGTTCGCCAACTACACAGACCGTTTCACTGCCGAGGCGTTGCCGGCGATTCAAAACAAGATCGGTCAGTTTACCGGCAATCCGCTCATTAGAAACATTATCGGGCAACCGCACTCTAGCTTTGATATCAGGAAGTTGATGGATGAGAAGAAAATTCTTCTCATGAATTTGTCCAAGGGTCTCATCGGTGAGACTAATGCGAATCTACTTGGTTCAATGCTCACCACTCGTATTTATCTAGCGGCCATGAGTCGAGCTGATTTGCCGATGGAGCAGATGCGACAAATGCCCAACTTTTATTTTTACGTAGACGAGTTCCAATCATTTGCCAATGCGACTTTTGCCAACATTCTCTCTGAGGCGCGTAAGTACCATCTTAACTTAACGATCGCTCACCAATACATTGAACAGATGGAAGAGGATGTTCGTAATGCCGTGTTTGGAAACGTCGGTACGACGATTGCTTTTCGAGTCGGTCCGTTTGATGCTGAGTTGCTTGAGACAGTCTTTGCTCCGCGTGTTGAAGGAGTTGATCTGGTTAATCTTGGTTTTGCTCAGATCTATCTCACGCTTATGATTGATGGCATTGGTTCGCAGCCTTTCTCAGCCCAGACCCTGCCTCCGTTAGACCGACCATCAAAATCTTGCCGTGAGATGGTGATTGAATCTAGTCGGCAGCTCTATGCCAAGGAGCGAGCAGCAGTGGAGAAAGTAGTGGCTGATCTTCACACCCCACAACAACCAGATGCCGGCAAAGGTGCTGGAAATAACCGACGTCCAGGTAACGGCACTGGTGGACAAAGTCGTAATGGTGGTGATAGAGCGTCAGGCGCACAAAACAGTAGCTATAGTAATCGTGGTGGTCAGTTGCCAGTACAGGATCGACGACAGTACCATAACGGCTCTCCGCCAGGGGGAGAAAGGCGACAACAACCACCCGAAAAGACACCAGATGACTTACGACAAATTTTGTCACAGATGACTCAGGGTAAGCCCGATACGAAAGCAGAAGAGGTAAAGGACCGTGCATCTGCCGTGGAGCGAAGGGAAGGTGAGCGACGAGTATTCGACGACAGAAAGGAGACAAGACGACACGACCAAGAAAAACGCAAACCAGGTGATCGACGTGCGGCAGATCGACGTACTGAGGTCAAGTTAGATAAATCAGCTCCAGAAGGTTCGCCACTTAAGAGCGCTCTCGCTGAGGCTTTGCAACAGGTAAAACAGCAGGCAGCAGCCGATCATGAGTTGCGTCGGATTAAAGAAACATCAGAAGAGATAGTCGAGCACGGTCGAAAGGGTGAAGGTAAGACTGGTGATGTAATAGCAACTACTCAGGCTAATTCTAATCAAAAACCAATTCAGCCGGAAACGAAGGTAGAGGAAGTGTTGAATCAGGAAAAGAGCGCGGCTTTTACACCAGGTAGACCTGGTGCTGATGTTTCGGCTGGTTTTAGTGTTAGCCAAGACAGGCCAACTGCTAAATTGGCTTCGATCGACAGCCCAATTGATGTCCGGTCTCGGGTACGCAAGGTGGTAATAGAACATCGCCGGCGCCCAGCCGTGCCGCCGCTACGAAACATTCACTCTCCTCTGGCTGGTACAGACAAAAACAGCGACCAGCAGCCAGAAACACAGTCACGATTACAAGCTTCCGAGATAAAGAAAATGTTGAAACATGACCACAATGAACGTACCCCGTTTCAGCGGTAAAGCAGCTTATTTAATTTTATTAGGCATTTTTTGTTGGCCGGTAGCTGCGAGTGCCACAGTCACTATCAGTGAGATTGCCTGGATGGGTTCTCTCACATCTGCTAATCACGAATGGATAGAACTGCATAACGACGGTGATGCTATTGATGTTAGTGGCTGGCAATTAACGGACGGAAGCAATTTGACGATTGAATTAACAGGAGTTATTTCGGGGCATTCATACGTGGTATTGGAAAGAACTAGTGATGACTCTGCTCCCGGACAGGCATTTTTAGTGTACGCGGGAGCTTTGGTAAATGGTGGGTCAACGCTTCGTCTAGAGCGGGCTGATGGTTCGTTGTTAGATCAAGTAGCAGGCGGAGAGAATTGGCAGAACATCGGCGGCGATAACGAGACGAAGGCAACAGCTCAATACACCGCTGCCGGTTGGGTGACGGCTGTTGCTACTCCGGGAGCGCCTCCTGATCCAGCTGGAGTACAGACTAAACAAGAATCACCAACCAAATCTTCTGTTACTTCGAGTGGAGCGTTGCAGAAACCGAAGCTGAAAGAAGAGGTTAATTTGGTTTTACCTGGAATAACTTTAAGTCTAGCGGTATATGCTCCTACTGTCGGATACGTAAATCAACCAGTTAATTTTACCGTTGTGCCGAGCGGTATCGGTACGGATTTGAT
>JBFHUT010000020.1:0-14650 GCA_041589935.1 Minisyncoccia bacterium | reverse complement strand
TTTATATATGTTTGGATTTGAAGGTTTTGGAAAAAATAAAACCAATCAAGGAGAAAAAGCAGAGTTTGAGATTGATCAGAGCGGGGCAGAGAATCCCGGGCACAACCCATATAGCTCAGTTGAAGATCAGACTACCAATTCTCCTTTTGAGAACACTAGTATGAAAGCTGAGGACATTAAAGGATTCCATAAAGAAAACCCATCTGAAACTGATCCTGGTAATCCAATCGAGCCACCAGCTGAGTGGAAAGCCAGGGGGGAGGGAGAACCACCAGCTGAGGTTTGTCCAATTACCAATGCTGCAGAAGGCGAAAGTAAAGAAATGGAGGAAGACCGATTAGAGGCAGCTTGATATTTATAAAAAGGCCGGCGAGCAAAGCTCGCCGGCCTTTTTATCTCCTTAAAACATGCTAATATGCCAAAGCAGCCTGATACGTTGCGCACCAAGAATTCTTCACATAACTTTTGTAATTAGGGTTGGAAGTATTCTTGCTATGTCTGATACACATAACTAACATTTACATGAATAAAAAAATGCATGGTCGTGAAAACGACACGGTTGAAGCTGTTCCAGTTGCACCAAAATCTGAAGTAGCCGAGCGCGAAGAGGCGATACTGTCTTTTTGGGTGGAGCACGATATTTTTAAAAAGAGTCTAGAAACTCCTGCCGGTAGTGAACCGAAGGGAGATTTTGTTTTTTATGACGGGCCACCATTTGGAAATGGCTTGCCACACTACGGACATATTCTAGCCGGTACCATGAAAGATGCGATTCCACGCTTTTGGACTATGAATGGTTACCGCGTACGTCGCCAGTGGGGTTGGGATTGTCATGGTTTGCCGGTGGAGAATTTAATTGAGAAAAAGCTCGGTCTTGCTACCAAGCGAGACATTGAAGAATACGGAATTAAAAACTTCAATGAAGCAGCTCGGAGTTCAGTTTTGGAGTATGCCGATGATTGGAAAAAGATTATCCCACGCATGGGTCGCTTTGTTGACATGGAAAATGACTATAAAACCATGGATAGTACCTACACCGAGAGCGTGTGGTGGGTCTTTAAGGCGCTCCACGATAAAGGATTGGTGTATGAAGGGTTTAAGAGTATGCATCTCTGTCCACGTTGTGGCACGACTTTGTCTAACTTTGAGGTCAATCAAGGCTACAAAGACATAAAAGATATTTCAGTGTTTGTGGAGTTTCCTCTTGTAGAGGAAGAAAACACCTCACTACTCGCCTGGACGACTACGCCGTGGACATTGCCGGGTAACATGGCTTTGGCACTTAACAAAGACTACCAATACGCAATAGTTGAAGTGAAAGAGGGAGATGAGACAAAGCGCCTGATTGTAGCTAAAGAAAGAGTCGAAGCGGTCTTTAAGGATAAGGAGCATAGAGTAGTTGATACTAGAAAGGGCTCTGATCTGTTGGGCAAAAAATACGAACCAGCCTTCTCATATTTTAAAGGCCAAGGAGTGGAAGAGGAGAATGAGAATGTTTGGCGCATTTACCACGCTGACTTTGTAGAGATTGGGGAAGAAGGTACTGGGATCGTTCATATTGCTCCAGCTTATGGTGAAGACGACATGAACCTTGGCAAGGAGCATGATTTACCTTTGATGCATCATGTGAGCGAGAGCGGCCACTTCTTAGATTTCGTGACCGATTTTGCTGGGCAACTAGTAAAACCAAAGGACGAACCAGATGCAGAGATTAACCACATGGACGCCGACATAGAAGTAATTCGGGCACTGGCGGCGGCTGGAAAATTATTTGCAAAAGAAAAAATCACCCACAGCTACCCGCACTGTTGGCGCTGTGATACGCCGCTCTTGAATTACGCTACTACCTCATGGTTTGTAGAGGTGACTAAGTTTAAGGATGAATTGGTGGCTAATAATCAAGCAGTAAGTTGGGTACCAGGACACGTTGGGACCAACCGCTTCGGTAAGTGGCTCGAGGGAGCAAGAGACTGGGCGGTTTCGCGTCAACGCTATTGGGGAGCCCCTTTACCAATCTGGAAAAATCCAGAAACTGGAGAATATAAAGTATTTGGCAGCTTAGCTGAGTTGCAGCAGTATGTTCCGAAGAGTGGTAATCAGTACTGGATCACTCGCCATGCCGAGTCTGAGTTCAATACTAAGAACACCCTGAATGTCGATCAGTCGATCGAGAATGGTCTGACCACTAAGGGTCTGGAGCAGATTAAGGATCTGGCTGATGAGTTAAAGCAGACAGGAATAGACATAATTTATCACTCACCACTTCAGCGCACTAGAGAAACGGCCGAGAAGACCGCCGAACTACTCGGTTTGGCCAGTGAAATGGTGATTTCGGACGAGCGACTTTTGGAAATGGGCTTTGGTGAGTTTGAAGGCAAAACAGTCGAAGAGTATCACGCTTTCTTGGGTGATGGTATGAGTAGTCTCACCAAGCGACCGAAAGGAGGAGAAAATTGGACTGATGTGAAGAAGAGAGTGGGTGAGTTTCTTTATGAACTAGAGACTAAGCACGAGGATAAGAAAATCTTAATTGTGTCTCACAACGGCACTGTGCAGATGATCCAGGCGGTAGTCACCGGAGAGTCGGCTGAAGAGACGGCCTTTCATATTGAGCAAGACACTTACGATATCAAGAATGCCGAACTGCGCACCCTGTCGTTTACACCAATGCCACACAATGACAAGTATGAACTTGATTACCACCGGCCATACATCGACGAGATAGATTTGTACGATGGTAACTCTAAATTGGAGCGCGTACCGGATGTGTTTGACTGTTGGTTTGAGAGTGGTTCGATGCCATATGGACAACATCATTATCCTTTTGCTTGTGCTGACACCTTCGAGCAAGAGGCTTTTCCAGCGCAGTTTATTGCTGAAGGACTCGATCAGACTCGGGGCTGGTTTTATTCTTTGATTGTCCTTGGTACGGCACTCTTTGGTAAGTCACCGTATCAGAACGTGATCGTGAACGGGCTTGTCTTGGCTGAAGACGGTAAGAAGATGAGTAAGTCATTGCAGAATTACCCAGACCCAATGGAATTGGCCGATCGAACGGGGATTGATGCGATGCGCTTTTATCTACTATCTTCACCGGTAATTAAAGGAGAGGACCTCAACTTTTCAGAAAAAGAGGTGCTTGAGCTGCAGCGCAAGAACATTGGTCGACTACATAATGTTCTCATTATGTACAAAATGTTCACCCCGAGGGTACTTCCAACGGCTGACGCCGAAGGGGCGCGCGGTGATACCAAAGCTCAGGCTGACTCGAAGCAGGTGCTAGACCGCTGGATCGTGTCCAGACTCAATCAAGTAATCGCGGATTCAACTGCAGGTTACAAGGGTTACGAACTCGATAAAGCAACTAGGCCAATTACTGACTTTATTGATGACTTGTCTGTATGGTACTTGCGACGTAGTCGTGATCGCCTCAAGGGTGAAGATAAGGTTGACAAACATATGGCACTCGGAACATTGCGCCACGTGCTTAAGCAGTTAGCTCTGGTGATGGCGCCGGCTATGCCATTTTATGCTGAATACCTTTGGCAGGAAGTGCGGGAAGATAATGATGCAGAAAGTGTACACTTGGCAGCTTGGCCAGAAAGGGGAGAGGTCGACGAAAAAGTGTTAGAGCAAATGACACAAACTCGAGAAGTGGTTACTGCTGCGCTCGAGCAGCGCGCCAAGGCCAACATCAAGGTGCGTCAACCAATTGCTTCGGTCGTAGGACCAGTCTTGGCAGATGAACTGCAAGCGGTGGTGCTAGAAGAGCTCAATGCTAAATCCTACAAAGTAGCTTCTAACGAAGAAATTAAAATCGATACCAACTTGACTTCGGAGTTGGTTGCTGAAGGAGCGGTGCGTGAGTTGATGCGAGCAGTACAAGGGAAGCGTAAGCAAGAGGGCTTGGAGCCGCAAGATGGGGTGATACTAACAGTGAGCACAACCGAAGAGGGACAACAAGCGATAGAGGATCACCGAGATCTTCTTGTGAAGACAGTAGGAGCCCAGGAACTTGCGTTCCGTGAAACCGAGGGAGAAGTATTAGTATCTGGTGATTACAGTTTTACTTTTAGCATTCTTAAGAGTTGATAACTGTAGCGTGATTGATTGTTACTCGATTCGTCAGCTCCTTGCGTGCCCCAGCCAAACCCACCCGCGCATTGTCGCTACTCTCTGAGTACCAACCAATCACACTTAACAAAGTTGGAATATTGGTGATATGGCGTATGAAACCTATACAACCGAGGCCATAGTATGTGGTACTTTCAATAGAAATACCTCCGATCGGTCATTTATACTTCTTACTCGCGAGGCGGGGATGCTTTACGCCGATGCAAGGAGTATACGCGAAGAAAGATCAAGGCAACGCTACGCCCTGCAGGACTTTTCCCACTTAAAAGTATCCTTAGTAAAGGGAAAGCATGGTTGGAAGATAGGAAGTATTGAACCAATCACTAATTTTTACAATCAAGCAGTCGATAAAAAAGCCCGCGGCAGCGTGGTGCAGTTAGTGCGCTTTCTGCGACGATTTGTGAAGGGTGAGGAGGCCGAGCCGAGACTGTTTGAATTTGCGATAGAGGCACTCAAGGTCTTAGTGGGGTCGGTAAAGCACCGTTTTTTTGTCGAACAAGTCGTATCAGTAAGAGTATTGTCACACCTAGGGTATGTGGCACATGGTTCGATACCGAAAGAAGTGGAGTTAATTGAGCCTGCAGAGATAGATAAACATTTTTCTCCTCAGGTTGATAAAGAGGTAAATGCAATATACACCCAGTCGGTATCGGTTAGTCACCTTTAATCCCAGTGATATACTATATTTATGAAGAAGGGCATATATACACAAGATCAAATTGATGCAATGCGTAAGCGACTCTATGATCGGGGTCAGGAAGTTGAGAAACTGGTAAGGCATGAGTTGTCTGAGGATAAAGTGGACGTTTCTAATGACTGGTCATCTGGAGCGCAAAAGCCAGTCGTTGCAGAAACGACTAGTGATTTGGTTGTGGCTGACTTATCGATAGATGCCCCGGTTAAGAAGAAGCGTCACTATCGCAGTTTTGTGTTGATCGGTAGCCTGCTAATATTCATCTTTTTGGCCGGATTATCCGCGCTCTATTGGATGTATGGTGGTAATCAGATCTCCAATGACAATATTCAAATTGCCATTCAAGGAAAAGCTCTGGTCGGAGGAGGCGAAGAGATGTCCCTCCAGGTGGCGGTAACCAACCAAAATAATGTACCAATCGAGGCAGCGACATTGATTATTAAGTATCCACCTGGAACTAGGTCAGTCGGTGATTCGCCACGAAATCTTTTTGAAGAGAGAATACCACTCAATGATATTGGCCCAGGTGAAGTGCAGAATGTGCCGGTTAAAGTAGTAGTATACGGCGAGGAGAATAACCAGAAGATCATTAACGCCACGGTCGAATATCGAATTAATGGATCGAATGGAACTTTCTATAAAGAAGCTAAGCCACTAGAGTTTCGTATCAGCTCCTCCCCGCTAGTACTTCGTGTAGAGAGTATTGAGAAGGTGGCTTCGGGTCAGTTGGTGGATGTGGTTCTTACCGCTGTATCTAATGCTTCGACACCAATTCAAAATGTATTAGTCACGGCTTCATACCCTAATGGCTTCTCTTTCCAGTCTTCTGAACCAGCACCAGTTTATGGACAAAATGTGTGGGAGATTCCCGAGTTACTACCTGAGCAGTCAGCCACCATCAAGCTCAAAGGTATTGTTAGTGGTCTAACTGAAGAAGTTTTCCGTATCAACTTTGAAGCTGGTCCGTCGAACCCGGATAACCGCTATTTGGTGGGATCTATCCTCACCAACACCTATACTGAATTTCTTATCGAACGGCCGTTTATTGATGTGCAGATTGCGATCAATGGAGACAAAGATAGGGAGGTGGTTATACCAGAGGGGGTGGTATCTAATGTTTCCATAGATATAATCAACACCCTTGATGAGACAGTCTACGACATGGTGGTGGAGGTGGTGCCAGGTGGAAATGCCTTAGATGAAAGATCTATCAGTAGCGAGTCAGGTTTTTATGATTCAAATACCGGTACTGTACGTTGGGAGGTATCAAACAATGAATCGTTCGAACAAGTTCTACCCGGAGGAAAGAGAAATTTGGAATTTACAGTTAAGCCTGGCGTTAATCGCACCACTTCAGCTTTTGATATGGTAGTTAATGTTTATGCACGTCGAGTAGCGGAGAGTAGTGCCCTTGAGACCTTAATCGGCACTATTCGTGCTGAGGCAAAGTACTCAGCAAGCATCTTGCTCGGTAGCCAAGCTAGTTTAAGTAGTGGTCCTGTTCCGCCAAAGGTGGGCGAGACTACAACCTATACTTTGACTCTGGTTGCTGAGGCTGGCGCTAATGATATGACCGGGACGATTGTTGAGACTAGCTTGCCGGTACACGTTGACTGGCTGGATACTTATGAGGCAGAAGGAAAGGTGACGTACAACTCTGTGTCTAAAAAATTACAGTGGGAAGTGGGTAACCTATCTTCCGGAGAAAGAAAGGAAATAAAGCTGCAGATATCTTTCAAACCTAGTATTTCACAAGTAGGAAGAACTCCTGTAATCATTAACAATCAAACAGTACGAGCCAACGATCGATTTACTGGTGCCCTCTTGCAAGATGATGCGCCAGCTGTTACAACTGAGCTCTCAACTGAAATGGGATATGGAAAGGATAATGGTGTAGTGGTGCAGTAAATAAACTTATGGAAAAAAGTTCAGAAACAATGGAAAGAGTGGTTTCGTTATGTAAACGAAGAGGTTTTGTCTTTCAGGGGAGCGAGATCTACGGAGGTCTTAAGGGTACTTGGGATCTTGGTCCTTTAGGGGTTTCGCTTAACAACAACATCAAGCGTGAGTGGTGGAAGATGTTTGTTGATGGTCGAGAAGATATGTACGGCCTTGATGCGGCTATTTTGATGAATGCTAAGGTGTGGGAAGCGTCTGGTCATGTGGCGGGTTTTTTTGATCCACTAGTTGAAGATGTAGAGACTGGTGAGCGGTTTCGGGCCGACCACTTACTTAAAGATGCGGGAGTAGACGCTGACGGGATGTCTCTATCGGAGATTGATGCTGCTATAGTAGAACATGGATTAAAGAGTCCAAAAGGGAATCCTCTCTCTCAAGCACGACAATTTAATATGATGTTCGAAAGTCGGATTGGTGCCACTGCGGGTGATGAAGGTAAAGTGTATTTGCGTCCAGAAACCGCTCAGGGAATTTTTGTGAATTTTAAAAATGTCCTCGACTCTATGTCACCTAAGATGCCGTTTGGTATTGCTCAGATCGGTAAGGCATTTCGTAACGAGATTGCTCCGCGGGAATTCCTCTTTCGGGTGCGTGAATTTGAACAGATGGAAATAGAGTATTTTGTAAAGGAAGATAATTGGGAAGCGGAGTACGAAAAGCTACGTCTCGATATTCAAGCTTGGCATGATCATTTGGGATTGTCGCGCGAAAATATTCGTGAGTATGAGGTGCCAGAGAAAGATCTTGCTCACTACTCAAAGCGTACGATTGATTTTGAGTATAACTACCCTGGAAAGGGATTTGATGAGTTGTCTGGTTTTGCGTACCGTACTGATCACGATCTCAAAAACCACATGGAAGCTAGTGGGGTAAAGATGGAATACATTGAGCCAGATGGGACTCGTTATATTCCGCATGTGTTAGAACCATCCTTCGGAGTAGGGCGCGCTCTGACTGCTGTACTTTGTGAGGCGTATACGGAAGACGAGATGAATGGAGAAGTGCGTACTTATCTCAAGCTGCCAAAGCACTTGGCTCCATATAGAGTAGCTGTTTCACCGCTCCTCAAGAACAAGCCAGACTTAGTCGAGAAGGCTAGAGGAGTCTTTTCTGAACTTAAGCGAGAATTTGGTAATGTGGCCTGGGACGATAACGGAAATATCGGAAAACGTTATCGCCGGCAAGATGAGATTGGTACACCGTACTGTGTGGTGATTGATTTTGAAACTCTTGGCCAAGAAAAGCCAGAGCTGGGTGATACAGTAACCGTTCGTAACCGAGACACGGGAGAGCAGGAGAGAGTGTCGATTTCAGAGTTGGTAGAGTATTTGAAGTAGTGTGAGTTAAAGCCCGGCTCCCAAGGGAGCCGGGCTTTCTCTTTATTTTGTTTACCAACGTGGTAATGTAATCTCCATGAGTGAAAAAAGGTCCAAATATATTACTACTACACTGCCTTACGTAAACGCTTCACCACACATGGGGCATGCCTTGGAGTTTGTGCAGGCTGACACACTGGCTCGCTACTGGCGGCTAATGGGGGAAGAGGTCTTTTTTAACGTAGGAGTTGACGAACACGGTCAAAAGATTGCCCGTAAGGCTGATGAGGCGGGTGTGGATCGGCAAGCGTACGTCGATAAATACGCAGCAGAGTTTAATCGGTTGAAGGAGGCACTTGACCTCAGTTACGACAGTTTCATTCGCACTTCTAGTGACGCCCATAAGGCAGCGGCACAGGAGATGTGGCGGCGCTGTGACGCAGCTGGTGATATATACAAAAAGAAGTACAAAGGACTTTATTGTGTCGGCTGTGAAGCTTTTAAGACTGAATCTGACTTGATTGACGGAAAATGTCCGGATCATCAGGTTACACCAGAAGAAATCGAAGAGGAAAACTACTTTTTTAAACTATCTAACTACCAGCAGTATCTTGAGGAATACCTTGGGCAGGAGGGAACTATCGTGCCAGATTTTCGCCGTCATGAAGCGCTGAAGTTTGTACAGAAAGGTCTTGATGATCTGAGTATTTCTCGCGAGAAGAAGCGAATGGACTGGGGGGTGCCTGTGCCAGAAGACGACGAGCACGTGATGTACGTGTGGTTTGACGCGCTTACCAACTATATTTCTTGTCTCGGTTGGCCAGAAGACAGCGAAGAAAAATTTAAGAAATTCTGGGTAGCAGGTGATACGCTGCAATTTGCGGGTAAAGATCAAATTCGTTTCCAGTCAATCATCTGGCAAGCAATGCTGAGGAGCGCTGGAGTAAAGGCAACAGACAAGGTCTTTTACCATGGCTTCATCAACAGCGGCGGCCATAAGATGAGTAAGTCGATTGGTAACGTGATTGATCCGTACGCTTTAGTCGAGCGTTATGGTACTGACGCTGCGCGCTATCTCATGTTACGACACGTTCATCCAACCGACGATTCCGATCTGACTTGGGAAAAGATGGACGAATACTACACGGCCAACCTCGTAAATGGTCTCGGTAACCTCACAGCGCGGATTATGAAGATGGCGGAAACTCACCTTGACGGACCAGTCGATACCACTGACGTCTCAACCATGGATCATGCAGCACTAGAGCAGTTTCAGTTTCAGACAGTGCTAGATGGCGTTTGGAATGCGATTGGTCAGATGGATGAGTACATTACTGAGAATGAGCCGTTTAAGGTGGTGAAGACTGATAAATCAGCGGCGCAAGATATGATCACTAAACTGGTGAAAGATCTGCATGAAGTGGCAGAGTCACTAATTCCATTCATGCCACAAACCGCAGAAATAATCTTGCAGTCTATCAAAGAAAATAAAAAACCAGATAACCTGTTTGCTCGCTTGGAGCAGTAATCATGGATCTAAAATACATTGATACTCATTCCCATTTAAACCTTGAGCAGTTTGCTGAAGATTACGATGAGGTGATGCAGAAATGCGCCGATGAAGGGGTGGGGATGATTAATGTCGGTACTCGTAAAGACACTAGCGCTAAAGCTGTGGAGCTGGCAAACCAGTATAAAAATGCGTGGGCTATCATTGGCTTGCACCCCATTTCAGTGGTTGGAGTAGATGGAGTAGATGAGGCAACTTTTGACTACGATTTTTATAAAACACTTGCTGTGGACGAAAGAACAGTCGGTATAGGAGAGTGTGGGTTTGATTACTTTCACCAGAGTGACGAAACCTACGAAGTGCAACGAGAAGCTTTTTCAGCACAAATTGCGCTAGCGAACGAAGTAGGTAAGCCCTTGATGCTTCACCTCAGAAACAGTAAGGATGGTAGCGGGCGTAACGCCTACGATGATGCGCTTGAGATTTTAAAAAGCGAAGCAAAAGTGCATGGAAATGCACATTTCTATGCTGGTACTAAAGAGCAGGCTAGAGCATTTTTTGATATTGGTTACACCATTTCATTTACCGGGGTAGTAACTTTTGCCCGCGATTCCTACCAAGAGTTAGTTTCTTACACACCACTCGATATGATCCATGGTGAGACAGATTGTCCCTATGTTGCTCCTGCACCGTACCGCGGCCAGCGTGCTGAGCCTTGGATGGTCAAGGAAGTGTATAAGGCTATCGCTGATATTAAGCAACTTCCTGGGGAAGAAGTAAGAGAGCAGTTGTTAATGAATCATCAGCGACTGTACAAAAGAGATCTATAAGCAAGACCTGCTAAAAAACAGGTCTTTAAAAATAATCACTTAGTTACACGCTGTCCACGACTTATTTTTTACATTAGGTCACTATAGATCAGGAAGGGATGTAGTAAGTCTACCAAGGGCACATTTAATCAAATAATTCTAAAAGATATTGATCAATTTCGCGTTGATCCATAGTGTAGAAGGTTTCGTCACTGCGGTGAAGGTCTCGAGCTAGCTCAGTACCGACAAAGCGCCAGTGCCACGGCTCAAATATATAAAAGCTGTTATCCTTAGGATAGGAAAGAATAAAGCCGTATTTGTAGGCATTATCAAGGAGCCAGTCGTAAGCTTCGGTCTCGGCAAAACTGTTATAAGCTCCTCCTACTTCGGGCGTGGTGAGGTCTACGGTGGTGCCGAGTTGGTGTTCGGAATAACCTTGGTCAGCTGAAAAAGCGTTAGCGCCAGTGCCATACACCTGGGTGTATTGTCCCTTAAGGTCAGTTTGCTCATCGAAGGAGCGATAAGCTGATACTATTTTTAGGTCAATATTAGCCCGGCGAGCAGCGTCCATCAGATCCTCGAGATGATTTATAGCACTAGCGTGGAAGTACTGATCTTTTTTACCTTCAAGGATGTATTTTTCGTCAATTTGCTTGAGGCGTTCAGGAGCATAGTTTTCATTTAAAAAGTATATTTTTGAGTATTTAGCCAAGAGTTCTTTGTCTATCTTAGATAGTTTATCAAGATTACCAAGGGTGCCAGCTAAGTCGCGAATTTGATCTTCAAACTCCTCGTTACGATTTTTTTCGTCACGGTAGCTATCGGCCAAATCATCAAGATCTTCGTGTAGATTGTGAAGGTCGTCTCTGAGTTCAGCGATGGTGGTGCTCGCCACTCCAAGCTCAGCTTCTTTTTGGTTTTTGTCTTGGATTAGGGTATCGCGGTCTTTGGTCAGGGCGGCAATTGTCTTAGATTGCTCCTCATTCTTATAAGCGAGGTAGGCAGACGAGATTATACCGACTACAGCAATAAAACCAGCCAGGTAGAGTACAGCGTCTTCTGATAATTTCATGGGGCTATTTTAGCATGATTTTAAAGACGTGGTCTGAAAGGGCGCCTATTGAATAGGAGGATGATTTATGGTACCGTTCTGCCGTTATCAGTTAAGGCATTATTATGTCTAAAACAGAAATGCCAGCAGCCGAGGTTAGTTCATACGAACTTGCCTTCCACGTACTTCCAACGGTTGCTGAAGGGGAAGTGACTAACGTCTTTCAGTCATTGAAGGACATCATTACTAAGCACGGTGGTGTTATCACCACTGAAGAAGTGCCTGCTCGGTTTGATCTTGCGTACGAAATCATCAAGTATCTTGAGGGTCGTAATCGTAAGTTCACTAGCGCGTACTTTGGTTGGGTCCGCTTTGAAGTAGACGCTTCCAATCTATCAGCTATTACCGAGGAGGTGGAAGGAGTTAAGGAACTTCTTCGACATTTGATCGTAAAGCTGACAAAAGTAGAAGCAGAACATCCATTCTTTTTCCACGAGGCTTTAGCTTCAAAACGACCTCAGACTATTGATGTCTCAGATGAGGAGGAAAGCGATGAGACAGAAGAGGTTGATGAATCTGAAGCGGAGGTAGTAGAAGATGATTCTACTGAAGATGGAGATGAGTCAGAAGACAAGGTATAATAGCCACATATTCGTCTAACGATTCAAACTAAATTATGTATCTTAACAAGGCAATGATCTACGGAAACCTTACCCGGGATCCAGAAATGAAGGCTCTGCCAAGCGGAATGAGTGTCTGTACTATGTCTATCGCCACTAACCGTGTATACAACGACCGGGATGGTAAGCGACAAGAGGCAACCGACTATCACAATGTTGTGGTGTTTGGAAAGCAGGCAGAAAATACAGCCAAGTATCTTTCAAAGGGTAACGGGGTGTACGTAGAAGGTCGTTTGCAGACTCGTAGTTGGGAAAAGGATGGTCAGAAGCAATACCGCACCGAAATCGTGGCTGACCGAGTCCAGTTTGGACCGAAGAATTCTTCTGGAGGATCAACTCCAGCAGCTGGAGGAGATGATAAAGCACCTTCAGTACCGGATTATCCTGAGGAAGAAATCAATCCTGAGGACATCCCATTTTAGACAACAAAATCATCGCTAGCTTTGTTGGACTACAGTAATTTTACTCTCACCGTCGTCCAGTACGGCTCAAGGAAAATTCCTTGTCCGCCGCGCTACCAATAATTTTGTAGGTCTAAAAATCTAATTGTCTTGTTGAATTATTAAACTTGAACTATGGAAACTAAAGAAACAGTAAATACACCTGTGCATCACGTAGACTACAAAGACATCACTCGTCTAAATAGTCACGTAAATCCACATGCGCGAATCATGAACCGCCGTCGAACTCGTATGACCGCAAAGGGTCAACGAAACCTCGCTCGAGCTGTTAAGCGTGCACGATTCATGGCTCTTATGCCATACATCCAGCACTAGGATAGAAAAAACCGGCGTCCACGAAGTGGACGCCGGCTTTTTATGTCTCTACTTTTTCTCCACTCGGGCTGAGTAATCGCCAGTTTCGGTGTTGATGCTGATGACATCTCCCTCGTTGATGAACATCGGTACCATAATGGTTGCGCCGGTCTCTAGGGTAACTTCTTTCTGGGCTCCGCTCGAAGTATTGCCCTTAACGGCCGGCATGGCTTCCTTCACCTTTAGCTCTGTCTTGATAGGGAATTTGATTCCAATCACTTCCTCTTCAAAAAGCAGTACGTCAATATCAGACCGTTCCTTAAGGAAGCGACCTTGATCACCGACTAAATCTTCACTCAGCATAAAGCGTTCGGCTGGTTTTCCAGCGTTGTGGAACCAAAACTCACCAGGCTTCTTGTAGATGAATGTCACTGTTTTTGTCTCCAAATCGGCTTCTTCTACCGTTTCATTCTGGTGAAAAGTTACCTCCACCACCCGGCCAGATTTTAAATTCTTTAATTTAGTGATATTCACTGGCTTACGCTGCTGTTTACGAAACACGTGTGATGCGATGACTTGGTAAGGGTCACCGTCGTGTAAGACGACCTTTTTAAGAGTAATTTCATTGTAAGATAAGACTGCCATAATATTGCCTGCCAGGTTTGTTTATAACGCCATATTTATACCAGATGGCATAAAAAAAGAAAGCTGGCAACTTACAGTATTATTTCTAGGTGATACTATGCTCATATGTTGGGCTTTACTGGTACGGATGAGGCGCGCGAATGGGAAGATGAGCAGATTCTAATGGAATCCCAAAACTCTCCCTGGTTGTTCGCTATCTTGGTTGAGCGGTATGAACAGCCATTTTTACGAAAAACTAGGGGTATTATCCGTAATCCCTTGGACGTAGAGGAGGTAGTTCAGGACGCGTTCACGAAGATCTACGTCAATGCTAATAAATATGAACCGCAATCTGGGGCTAAATTCTCTTCATGGGCTTACCGAATTCTTATGAATACAGCTTTTACTCGTTATCAGAAGCTGGTAAAGGAAAACCAACGGTACCTACCAATGGATCCTGAGTACGAGAATCTCTACGGGGAGATGAAAGAGCACAGCGGTTTTGCCGAGAAGAGTGACGGTATAGAGCGTATTTTTGAGCGTCTACCCGGACACTTTGCCTTGGTTTTGCGCCTGCATTATTTGGAGCGGTGGTCACACCAAGATATTGCTGAGAGAACGGGGGAGAATGTGGGTACGATTAAGGCCAGAATCCACCGCGCCAAAGCCGCCTTTAAAAAGCATTCAGATGCTGAGGAGGTGAGTCAACTATTGGAGTAATGTAACCTTCTACAAATTCCTTAGTTATAAATGGTATGGAGTCAAGCAATATCAAATACACAGTAATGCGCAGGGTATTTTACAGCTACGCTCTAAGCATTGCCTCGTTAACAGTTTTTTGGCAGGGCGTTTTTCTTGGTGCCGCGGCTATCTTATTGGCGCGTTGGCTTCATGTGGCAAGTATTATCAAGAACTTTCTGTCGGTACCAGTTGGGAGCGTACCGCAATACATTTATAGTTCGTTTTTAAGTGCTATTACGCATGGTGAAATACTCACAGCCATCACTCTTATACTCTCGGGAGCTGTGGCTGTATCGGCAGGGTATCATCTCATGCAGGTACTGATGCCAAGAATGTTGATAGTCAGACATACGTAGCTAGAACAAACAAAAGCGGGG
>JBFHUT010000019.1:0-14672 GCA_041589935.1 Minisyncoccia bacterium | reverse complement strand
CTGGAATACCGTCACAATCATAGTCGCTAAAAATAGCAATCTGTTCTTCATTCTCTATCGCCTGCTCAATTCGATCACAAGCTGCTTCAATATTGTTAAGCAAAGCCGGATCGTGGAGATGCGCTTCGTAATTGGGATTTAAAAATTCTTCCACCTCATCGGCAGTGATCCCACGTACAGCAAGCAGCTGGTTTAACAAAGGAGAAACAGCTTCTGAGACTAGCGGGAGTTTTTTATCGGGATCGGGAAACGTATAGGAAGCCATACCGTGTTAGGTATGGTACCATTCTGGAGATTTTAAACCAAAACTGATAATTATTATGTCTACTATTTTCACTAAAATAATTAATCGTGAAATCCCTGCGCAGTTTGTCTATGAAGATGATGTTTGCGTGGTAGTAATGGATAAATTTCCCGCCGTAGAAGGACAAACCCTTGTTATCTCTAGACGTGAGGTTGATTATATTTTTGACCTTCCCGATGATGAATACGATCACTTATTTAGAATTGCTAAAAAAATTGCCAAAGCATCTGATAAAGTGTACGACACCATTCGAACCTGCGTGGTTGTGGAAGGATTTGAAGTACCGCACGTCCACATCAAAATCTACCCAATGAAGGACATGAGCGATAATCTTGGAAACACAATCACAAAACCCTCCGAAGCGTCAGATGAAGAGCTACAGACCCAAGCTGATAGACTAAAAACCGCCCTTAGTAATTAGACAGAGCCCTGACCTTTCGGTCAGGGCTTAAATTACTTAAAAGCGTGTTCTAAATTTTGTTCACTCACCAACAAACTACGTAACACCCCTTTCACTTTGCCGTGCCCCCACCACATATCGTCACTACATCTTCTCGTCAATTTTATGGCTGTGCCAGCAGGTATTTCCTCAATATCCCTTTCGGAACCTCTGGTTAAAACCACATCATTTGACTGAAATACGATTGAATTACTCTGAGCATTATGACTCATGATTACACTCCAGGATGTGTTGTTTTTCCTTTGGTAAAATAGCAGAAACTAAGAACTACTTCAACGCATCAATCACACTCGTACCACCGTGCTCCAGGAAAGTGAGCATTGATCCGCCACCAATTGAGACGAAGCCAAAGAGGTCGTTAATCTCCAACTTCTCAACCGCGGCCACCGTGTCTCCACCACCCACCACCGAGAAGGCGTCGGAGGCCGCTACGTGTCGCGCCGTAATTTCGGTACTTTGTGTGTAACCCATTTCATACGCACCAAATGGTCCGTTCCAGAGAATGGTTTTTGCCTTTTCAATGTACGTTGCCAACATATCAATCGTCATAGGACCAACATCGAGAATTTTCTCTTCTGACTTAACCTGATCCAATCCTCTTACTTGCCGTCCGTCCGGACCATCAACCACCAGATCAATTGGAAGTAGTAGTTTTGGATTATGTAAAAATGGAGCATCCTTAAGTGACATATCAGACACCATCGATTTACCAACCTCATAACCACGCGCTTTTAGAATATCGTTGGCTAAGGCTCCACCGATAAATACCTGCTCGTAGATTTCTAGGTACTTCTCAACTAAGGGCATTTTGGTATCAAACTTCGCTCCTCCTAGGAGGAAAAGTGCTGGAGCTTCTGGATCCATTACCTTAGAAAGCTCAGCCACCTCCTCAACGAGCGTAAGGCCGGCGTAAGCTGGGAGTTTCTGGGCAATTCCGAAGGTAGAGGCGTGTTCCCGGTGAGCCGCTGCAAAAGCATCGTTTACATATATTTCACCTAGTGAAGCGAGTTGGTTCACCAACTCTTCATCATTAGTTTTTTCTCCTGGATACTGTCGAATATTCTCCGCCACCAAAATATCACCGTCGCTCATAAGTCCTCTACGTTCCATGAATCCTTGCGTGTTAATCAATCCTCCCCACTGCATTGGTAAATAACGCTGCAAGTCGTCATAAACTGGCCTAAGCGTTTCCTTAGGATCACGTCCAATGTGTGCAACCACGATCGTACGCGCTCCTTGTTCGTGCAGATAGCGCATCGTTGGCAAAGCGCGAGTGAGACGGAAGTGGTTCTGAACCTTGCCATCCTTGAGAGGAATATTCAGTGAGGACCTGAGAACCACATACTTCCCACGCAAATCTTGTACGTCAGTAATTTTTTTCATACTCTAACTTACTACCTTAATAATGGCATCAAAATCATCCGCCTTAAGGCTAGATCCACCGACTAGGAAGCCTCGCATTCCTCCTTCTTTATGTAGTTCTGCAGCATTATTTGGTTTTACTGAGCCTCCGTAGAGTAGTCGTACAGCTCGAGCAGTTGAGCGATCATATAGTTTAGTGAGTACACTCTCGATAAAAAGCTGCATTTCTTTAACGTCCTCCGCCGTAGCAGTGTTTCCGGTTCCAATCGCCCAGATTGGCTCGTAAGCTATCACTACTTTTTTAATCTGAGCCGCTGTTAGCAGCTTAGCAAGGCTACGTAGCTGTTCTTCAACAAATCCAAAAAAGTGGCCGTGTTCGTCTCGTTCCCTTTCGCCGATACAAACAATCGGTGTCAGACTATACTTAAGGGTGGTGGTAACTTTTTGTTGTACATCTTCATCCGATTCACCCAGCGCTCGCCGCTCTGAGTGACCGATAATGACAAATTCCACTCCCAGATCACGCAGCTGTAGAGCAGACACTTCTCCGGTAAAAGCTCCCATGTTTTGAGCCGATACGTCCTGAGCTGCTAAAGCAACCGCACTGGTTTTGATCTTCTTCCCCACTTCAATTAAATAAGGGAACGAGGGCGCAACTGCCACATACGGCTCAGTAAACTTTTTTTGCTTTTTCGCAATCGCCGATCCGAGCGACACAGCGTCTTTTAGAGTAACCGGGTTTAATTTCCAATTGCCGACAATGAGTGGGACAGATTTTTTCATACCCCTCGATTGTATCATGAGGAAAAAGCGCGGCGGATAATAGTCCGCCGCGCTTTTTCTACCGCACCTGCTTCCAGTCATTCAATATATACGCGCCCCCTGGACCAGAAGTGAAGAGTAAGCTAGCTAGGCCAGACTCATAAGTCACCGATGATCCATTGGCAACATTTATCTGGTATCCCGTCACCTCTCGCAAATCAATGTTGTTACCGATTTCAATCAGACCGTGACCGGCATAAGCCAAAACCGCTCCGTTGGCTGACTGAGAAACATTTACGGCAATTTCTGATCCGCCAAGTTCAGCTGATTCGTTCATTGAGAGTAACATAATAAAAGAACGGAAATCTCCAGAACCAACAAAATTAGTTGAGTTCCTCACTTCTATCTTGCTACTCGTAAGTCTATTGGCTTCATTATCAACAATAAACTGCACGCTACGTCTACCCAGACTCGGATCGACTCTGATAACCGGCCCCTGAGTAAAGCTCAAGTTACCCGATACCCAGACTGGCCCATCGACTGTTACAGTAATGCCTGACCCCGTCTTTTTAATATCCAAATTACACTCCACCTTCAGGTAACCAATCGTTAGGCTGGTATCGATAGTATAGGTACCACTGGAACAAGCCGGGTCGGTAGCGGCGATGACGGTTCCGTAATCATTAACGGCGTCCTTCCACTCTTTCAAGGTAGTGGTTGAGATTGGGAGCGAAGTGGTCGGCTGATTGGTTACTGGTGTATAGCGAGTTCCCGCCACGGGATTTTGCCCATTTGTACCAATTTGTACGTTGTAATAAGCATCACCACCAGCCTCAATATGATCTATCGTGTTGGCGTAAATAGAGCCAGTCGCAGTAATATCAGCCACCAAACCCGCTGGCCCAGCCGAGACCAGGTCCCCAAACACTTCAGCACTACCCGCTCCCTGCACCGGACCATTAGCATAAACATTTCCAAAAATATCAGAGTTATTAGATAGGGTGATCCCCCCATTACCTGCTTGCAGACCATAGTTAAATGACGATCCTGCTCCGACTGTCATTTCTGCATAACTCTTTCGAAGAGAGCCTCGAGCGATCGCCGCTCCATCAATCATAAAAACGTCACCGGGAGAATCGTAGGTGGTAGTAGCATAACCCGTAACCCCGCCCAAGGTCACACTTTCTACCGTATCAACGTCCATTGTGCCAAACACTCGACGGTAGACAACGTCTTCCGTGACGCTATCTGACACCAACAACGCCTGTTTAGAATTAACAAGACGATTCAAGTCAGATAAATCAGAAAAAACACTTTGTCCCAAGATAAACATCATGGCGCTGGTAGCAAAAGCAAAGAAAAGAACAAAGATCAACATGGCGGCTCCTCGATTTTTTAAGAGTCGATATTTCATACTTAGATTGATCCACGAATTACTGAACCGCCGTATAAAGTGACACTCTTACTAGAACCTGATGAATCTAACGTGGCAGTAAGATCAAGCCGGACCCGGACTAGCTCCCCATGAGCAACCGGGTATCGATAAACCGTAAATCCATCTACCGTAACCTCAGAGCCAGTTAGGTCACCATAAGAAACACCGTCAATCGTAAGATTTAACGCCCCACTGTTGATGGCAAATTCGGTGGTGGTAGCATCGCTTTGCAATGTTAAACGACCAGTCAATGGTGCCTCTATAGTTGTGTTAAGAGGATCAACCTGGTCAGACTGACGTAGAGCAAGGATAATCTGCTCCATTGCTCCAGAACCAGACCGATAAACCATCGTCTCCAATCGATATTCATCAATCACATCATCTAGTGAAATTAGGAAATAGACGGCAGTAGTAGACACAGTAATGAAGATGGCCAAGTAGACCAACATCTCCACTAGCGTGAACCCTTGCTGAAGAATTGGGTTTTTACACTTTGACCAAATCATGATGCATGCAGATTAGTGAGTAAAGCCCGCAGAGTGGTAGTGCCGGAAGGACCGCCGACAGACATTGTCATTTCGAGCGTGTCTGGATCAACCGTCGCACCTGGTGTGGTACTTACCGTCACGTCATCATCACCATCACGATACACTTCGTCGAGTACAAAAGAACGGTAAAACTCACCGTCGATAATCTCCTGGGTCGTGGTGGTGGCTATGGTAGTGGTTGATACCGAGAGATAGTAAGTACTACCAATCGTGAGATCGCTAAGCGTCGTCCAGTCATCATCACGCAGCGCTCGCAGTATTTCATATCCTTCTTCGGCCAGATAAAGCGCCTTCATATCATTTACCAGATTGGCTCGAGCATTTACATAAGACTGGACGGAGAAGCCAACTACCCCCAACATTGATGCGATGATGCTGACTGCTACCATCACCTCTATCAGTGATACGCCAGATTGTCTTAGTTGCTTAAGATACATACCCTTATTGTATTATACCGGCACTGGTAATCTCGATAGTGGTTGAGGCAGCAAAAACTGTCCCCTCCACTACAATCGTTCCTGTAGCGGAAGGAAGACCCGTCAATTTATCAAAGACAATCTCATCGACACCGCCGGTGAGATTCACATCAAACTCAACAAGATTATAGTTCGTAACTTGATTAAGTGGATCGCTGACCACATGAGAGTCTCCAATGAATTGGGTTAAGCTGCTAGTCATAATTTTCACACCATGGCTGGAGTCCAATTCGGCCGAGCGGGCATTTAGCCTAGTTTGATTTAAAATAAAAGTTACATCACTCACGGCCTGATTGTATTGTTGAAAGCTAGCGAAATTCCTAAAGCCAATAATTGAAATAGTTGCGATGATACCGATGATAGCAACCACTATTAAAAGCTCTATGACTGTGAATCCCTGAGTTTGTCTCTGGGTGACAGACATAATCCCTAACCTAAACCATCTCCGATCGAATAAATTGGAGCAATCAGAGCCAATGCGAAGAAACCAACGCCACCACCAATCACCACC
Organism: Minisyncoccia bacterium; assembly: GCA_041589935.1. GTDB lineage: Bacteria > Patescibacteriota > Minisyncoccia > Phycocordibacterales > UBA918 > OLB19. The sequence continues at coordinate 8,814 of JBFHUT010000019.1, read as the reverse complement.
ATAAGAAGTGGTTCGATGATGGTAGAAAGATCTTTAGTCTTACGCTCTACTTCTGTTTCATAAAAAATAGCAAGTTCACCCAACATGCCAGCGATCTGACCAGTCTCCTCTCCGACCAGAATCATTTCTCCAACTAGAATAGGATAGAGGTCTTTTCGCTCAATAAAAATTTCTGATAGGGCAGTGCCTTTCTCTACCCGCTTCGCGGCCTCCCTTAGAATTTCTTTGTAGTAAACGTTCTGCAAAACTTCCTCTGTGATCTCTATCGATTGGATAACGTCCACCCCTGAGTTTAGAAGGGAAGAGAGGGTGCGGGCGGTGCGGGCGGCGTTAGTCTCTTTTGCCATTTCGCCAATAACCGGCAGACGAACAACTGTCCATGACGAAAATATCTTGCCCCACTTAGTGCGAAAGAAATATACCACCGCCGCAATAAGAGCCACCAAGCCACCTATCGCAATTAGAGTGTAATTAACCAAAAAATCACTAGTAGCAATTAAGAATTCGGTGGTGGCTGGCAACTCCTTGTCCATACCCTCAAACACACTCGTGATTTGTGGCATCACAAAAATCATCATTAGGATTCCGATCACCACCATCACCGAAATAACGATCGATGGGTAGATCATCGCGCCCTTTATCTTTTTCTTTAGATTAGCAGCGCGCTCCATCTGAATCGAAAGGGTCTTGAGGGTTTCAGCCAGATTACCGCTCTCCTCCCCGGCCTTGATCATCGCGACGTAAAGATCATTAAACGTCTCCGGAAATTCTCTAAGCGATTCGTAGAACGGATCGCCCTGATTGATGCGCTCTACAATACGCTTGATAGTGCCCTTTAGTCGGGGATTAGAACTTTGTCGTTCTACCACTGAAAGTGCTCGTGAGACCGTAAGCCCAGCTACTAACATTGAGCCAAGATTTCGAGTAACCATTACCAACTCATCGTCCTTTACCTTACTCAACATAAAGTTAATTCGCTCCATGTCGATGTACTTTTCTATACTGAAACCTGTCTCTGACTCAATCACACTCACTGTATGACCTTGGCTACGAGCTATGGCATAAACAGCAAAACGATCTTCAGCCTCAACAGTGTTTTTTACCTCATTCCCTGCCGTATCTTGTCCAGTGTAAGTAAATTTAGCCATACTATTACTCATTAATTACACGCAACACCTCTTCAATACTGGTCATTCCTTGGGCGGCTTTGAAGATCCCGTCTTCAAGCATAGTAAGCATGCCTTCCTTACGGGCTTGTTCCTCGATCTCATCACCAGTTTTGTTTTCAATCACCATATCTTTGAGGGTAGGAGAAATCTCCAACACCTCATGAATACCCATTCGGCCCTTGTAACCGTCTTCTGTCTCCCCCTTCTCTTTAGGATGATAAAACGTCACGTCATTCCAGGTAGAATCACTCTTAATGATAGCTTCTTCCTTCAAAGCCTTTAGGATTCGGTCTAAATCTACTTTGGTTCCTAACTCTTCTCGCTCGGCCTTCGATAACACATACGGCAGCTTATCGTCTGCCAGGCGACGCACGAGCCTCTGACCAATCGCCACCCGAAGGGTAGACACAAGTAAGAATGACTCGGCACCCATATCAATCAAGCGAGCAATGGTGCCGGCAGCAGAGTTAGTGTGCAGGGTAGCCAACACCAAGTGACCAGTAAGCGCGGCGTTGATGGCCAAACTAGCTGTTTCTTCATCACGAATCTCACCTACCATAATCACGTCTGGATCCTGTCGCATAAGAGAACGAAGTCCAGCGGCGAAGGTGAAGCCGATTTCTGGCTTAACCTGCGATTGATTAACCCGTGGCATCTGATACTCAATCGGGTCCTCAATGGTTGAAATATTCACCTCTGGTGTATTTAAAATATCTAAAACTGTATATAGAGTGGTTGATTTACCAGATCCAGTCGGTCCAGTAACCAAAATAATGCCAGTAGTAGAGCGAGTAGCACGGTGAATACGATCAAGCGTAGAACCATGGAAACCAATCCCTTCGAGCGAAAAGCCACTGCGATTCTCTCGCAAGAGACGCATCACTACCTTTTCACCATAAAATACTGGCAACATCGAAACGCGAAAAGCCACTTTCTGACCATCCATTTCCATCTTGAAGCGCCCATCTTGAGGCAAACGCTTCTGATCAAGCTTAAGGCTAGAAAGAACTTTAAGGCGAGCGACTATACTATCGGCCGCCATCCTCGGCAACTTCATTGCGTCGTTTAGAATGCCGTCGATACGATAACGCACCAATACCTCCTCCTCCATTGGCTCAATATGAATATCTGATGCACCTTGAATAATGGCATGGCGTAGCAGAGTATCAACAATGCGCACCACCGGCAGGTCTTCAGCAAGTTTCTTAAGCTGACCCTCACTTACCTCCTCCCCCTCCTCCTGAATAACCTTTAGTTCAGAAGCGTCCTTCATAATGAGATCACCAAACTCATCTTTCAGAGTCTTTTGGTACTGCCTAAGCGCAGCTCTCATCGAGTCAGTGTCAGTAAGGCGGGGCTGAATTTTTAGTCCCACCTTCTTTTTTACGAAGTCGATAGCCGGCAAGTCGGCAGTATCAAGCATCGCCACCTCAAGCGTGTCATCAGTCTTTTTATAAGCAATGATGTTATGCGTGCGGGCTACTGGTTCTGGTATGAGGGTGAGTGTTTCAAAATCAATCTTCATGTCCTTCAGTGAAACGAATGGAATACCAAGCACATAAGACTCGACCCGTCGCATATCATCTTCGGTCATGTGACCATGGGCAATCAGAGCTTCACTGAGCGTTCTTTTCTCTTCTTTGGCAATTTTCTCAGCCGCTGAAATATCAGATTTCGTAATGAAACCCGCATCAAGAATGAATCGTTTAAGTTGTTCGTCTTGAATTCGCATACCTAAATGAACAAAGGAACGTAATGACTATTACCAAACTGCACGAATCACACCGCACTTGTTATGCGCATTATATCATCGCCAAAAGCTCTAAAGCGATAGCTGTACACGAAATAAGAAAGGCCCGTTCGCTTATGCGAACGGGCAAATAATAAACGACACTGATATTTATCGGGCCGCCTGAGTCAGATACTTGGATTGCCTATCGGCATAATACAGCACCTCATCAAACATAATCCGACTGTTGTCAGCTGGACGAAAAGCAATGTTGTTCTTCTTGAGATCCGCCAGTTGTGCAGCATAGAAAGCGTGCAGCTGATCAACTTCTTCTGCGGAGCTAGCATCAGTATGCTCGACCCACCAGGCACACCACGCTTTAGCTAGCCCAACGTCGTCAGCACTAAGATACTGCAATTGATCACCCGGCTGCAAAACACCGTCTTTGTGACGAGGATTCAAAATCTCCAATTCCGCCACAGTGTGACCAGTGGTTTTCTGTAAAGACCAGAGTGAATCACCTGATTGCACAGTGTATTCCGCCGCCTGAGCAGTTGGAAATTCGGCACTACAGAAAAACATCACCAAGAAAAGCATAAGACCTGACTTTATCATCGAAAGAACTCCCTACGGTTGAAAACGAACCAGATAATGACACTACTCTTATAACCTGTCAATCATTTTGACTTTTTTGGATGACCAGAGTAAACTCCATATATCTGATTAATGACTGCTCGGCCCTTCGGCCGAGCAGTCTTTGGTAAGAGAGTTTGAGAATTAATCATTAACAAATCAAATATGTTTGACCTCAAGGTAATCAACTCGGTTTTGACTGAGATGGAAGAAGAACGCGGCATTCCTCGTGAACGCATGATCGACGCGATCGAGCAATCACTAGCTACCGCTTACAAAAAGGAATTCGGAAAACGTGGACAAATCATCACGTGTAAATTCAATATGGAAACAGGAACGACTGTTTTCAACCAGATCAAGATTGTGGTGGACGAAAGTATGCTGAAGCCAGAACCAGAACTGGACGAAGAAGGTAATCCGATTGAAGTCGAAGAATCGGAAGAGGAAGAAGGTGAGGAGAAGAAAGTCCGTTTTGACGAAGAGAAGCACATCATGATCAACACTGCCCGCATGATTAAGAAGGATGTGGAGATCGGCGAAGAACTTGTCTTCCCTCTTGAATCAAAGGATGACTTTGGGCGAATTGCTGCTCAGACCGCAAAGCAGGTAATCATGCAGAAGATCCGCGAAGCTGAGAAGGAGTCCGCCTTAGCAGAATTTGGCCAGAAAGCTGGTGATATCGTGATCGGTCACGTACAGCGTTTTGAGCGCGGCAATCTATATGTGGACCTTGGTCGCGTAACTGCTATCATGCCGTACGAAGAACAGATTCCGGGTGAGCGATTCAAACCAGGTGAACGAATTCGCGCTATCTTGCTCGCAGTAGAAGAAACACCACGTGGAATCTTTCTCAAACTCTCTCGCTCACACCCAGACTTCCTGGTTGCCCTCTTTACTATCGAAGCCCCAGAACTACAAACTGGCGCCGTTGAAGTAAAGGCAGTGGCTCGAGAAGCAGGTGCCCGTTCAAAGATCGCTGTGCATGCTGTCGATGAACACATTGACCCGGTTGGTTCTCTTGTGGGACAACGTGGGGTTCGTGTCTCTACAGTAATGAGTGAGCTTGGTGGTGAAAAGATCGATATTATCGAGTGGTCACCAGAACCAGTAGAATTCATCGAAGACGCACTTTCTCCAGCACAAGTGATGGAAATCCGCATTGAATCAGAACCAAATGATGAGGCTGGAGCAAGAGGGCATGCTATCGCAGAAGTTGCTGGGGACCAGCAATCACTCGCCATTGGTCGCGGCGGACAAAACGTGCGCTTGGCGGCTAAGCTCACTGGTTGGAAAATTGATATTGTCTCAGCGGCCACTGGTGAAGACTTAGCTGAAGCAAATGCTGACGGATCAGTTGATCTTGAAGCGCCAGCTGATACTGTTGTAGGGACTGACGAAGCTATCCTCGAAGACGAAGACGCAACTACAACCAAACCAGATCTGGAAGAAATCCTTGAGGCAGATGATGACACAAAGGATCGAGACATGACTGAGGATACTGAGGAGGAAGACGAAATTGACACTCCTGAAGAAGCGGAGGAAGAACTCGCTCCGGCAGTAGACGAAGAAATTGTGGAAGAGATTGAGGCAGCAGAAGCAAAGGAGGATAAGTAAGACTCTCTTTGAAACATAAAACAGCGGACCCTAGTCCGCTGTTTTATTTTAAGAACTGTTTGAAATTAGGTTTTTTTGCGCTTTTTGCTCAAACCAAATTGTAGATCAGGTGGTTTTTCATAGGCACGTACCACGAACTTGCTTCGTTGCTTGTCTGTCATAAGTTCACGACGCTGACACAGAAACTCCGTCAGTGCATGCTTTGCTAGTGGACCCAGTTTCTTTTTCGTTTTGTCTCCCAAAGCTTTAAGGGCCCATCGAACGACCTTTCTGTGTGCTTTACCGCTTTCCACGGCACAAGTTTCAAGTATTTCATTGACTTGTCTAACATCAGAGCGACCATTGTTTCCCTTAGTCAATTCATACACACGGGTCGACAGCTTAGAACATGACTTACCCATAACCATCTCCTTTCTTCTGGACGTCTGCCTAAAAGAATGCCTGAAGGAGCTTCCTTTTTCAAGCAAAAAGGTCGGCACATTGTGCCGACCTTGAAACTGTGGGTATATTTCTTATTTATTATTAAACCGTTCGATACAGTCGTTAATCACCGCTACTGCTTCTTTGGCATCTCCGTATCCTAACACCTTAGTAGTTCCAGGCTTCTTTAGGTCCTTGTAAGTATTGAAGTGATATTCAACCTTACGCTTCCACTGCTCTGGCAAGTCCTCTAGTGTCTTTATGGCATTACCACTGTCTCGCTCATCTGCTGGCACGCAGATCACCTTATGGTCCATCTCACCATCGTCCTCAAAGTTAAGTACGCCAATAATACGAGCCTTAACAACTACTCCAAGCGGTAATGATTCTGGACAAATTATAAGGGTATCTAATTCGTCACCATCTTCATCTAAAGTGCCCGGAATGAAACCGTAATTAGTCGGCTTAGCAAAAATCTCTGGCTCAACTCGATCAAGTTCGAAGGTTCCTTTTTCGCGGTTGTATTCAACTTTAAGCATTGACCCCTTAGGTATTTCCACCACAGTATTGATAAGACCTTCTTCAAGATCTCCTGGGGTGTAGAGTTTATTGTAGTCTGTCATGATAATTGTTTGGTTTCTTAATGAATCGGATTATAGCACGCAAAAAACATTTGAAAATCATTACTTAATATTGTTTAGTTTAGACAACTGTGTATAGCGCTGCTGGGCCCTGGTCCCATCGGCGCTATACTTTAGTAGTCTACAGATGTTAGTAGTTTTAGACCCCTAATCTAGGGATTTTAATTAAATTTCTTATTCATGAAATCAATTACACATATATTTATCAGTCATGCTGTACTCCTGGCCCTTTTTGGTGGGGCTGTTTTGGCTCTAGCTCAGGAAGAAGCAGACACTGAAACAACCGCAACCACCCCAACTGACCGTCAGGCTGTGATGCAAGAAAATATCGAGGCTCGACAAGAGCAGCGAGAAGAAGTGCGTGAAACACGCCAAGAAAATGTAGCAACTCGACAAGAGCAAATGGAGGGACGTAGGGAAGCGATGGAAGAAAAACAAGAAGAGCGCCAAGAAATGATGGAGGAACGTCGTGCTCAGCTTCAGGCTCGTGTGCAGGAGCGCATTACCAACCTGGCTGCCAACATGAGCAACCGTATGGAGGCAGCGGTTACTCGGATGGAAGATATCAATGACCGTTTCGCCTCACGACTTGAAAAACTAGAGGAGGCTGGGGTTGACACTAGTGAAGCAGCCGCCGCTCTGGCTTCTGCCCAGCTATCAGTCAATGCAGCAAAGGCAGGGATTGCCGACATTGATGATGCTGTTGCTAGCGCTGTGGGAGCTGAAGATGTCAGAGCCGCCTGGGCTGAAGTAAAGACTACCTTTGGTGAAGTGCGCGATCATCTACGTACGGCTCATAGTGAACTAAGGGCTGCCGTGGCCGTACTCAAAGCAGCCGTTCAGGAAGCAGAGCTTGGCCGTGGTTCCAGCGCTGCCGTTCGTTCAGACAACTCAGACAACGAGACGGGACCAGAGGAGGATGCTGAGTCAACCGAAACTACTAATTAATCAAAGCTAAAAAATTATTTATGGAAGAAAATAATACTCAGCCAACACCAAACTTTGAGGGCGAAGAGATGAAAATGCCTGAAAACATGGACTCTAGCACAGCCTCACAAACAGAAGAGTCAAATGTCATCAATGCTCCTCTTTTAGCCTTTCTTGCTATTCTGCTCGTAGCTATTCTCGGTGGAATGTATTACTGGTTTTCTACTTTAAGCGTAGAGCCTATCCCAGTACCAGCCCCAGTTGAACGACCAACTCCGGAAGAAAACAACGAACCAGAGAGTACCACGGCTGAAGCGCAGGTAGAAGCACTGCTTACCACCAGTCCATCAGATGAGGTTTCTGCAATTGAAGCAGATATCGAAGCCACCAACTTTGAAGAACTTGATGCGGAACTAAATGCCATTGATGCTGAGCTTGAAGCTGCACTGCAATAAACTCACAAAATAGAAAAAAGAAAGCCGGTTAATTCAAAACCGGCTTTTTTATTATCTAAAATTTGCAATTTTTCTGTAGTTTCGTACACTGGCGGTCACTATGTCACATTCACACACTGTAGATTTTAAAACTGCCTTTACGGTAGAAGAGCTACCAGACTCGCAAGTAAAAATTTCTGGTGAATTACCATACGCTGAATTACAAAGTGAAAGATCAGCTGCCATCGTTGCTCTTGGAAAAAACGTAGAAATTGATGGTTTCCGCAAAGGGCATGTTCCTGCTCCAGTACTAGAGAAGCACTTAGGTGAGATGGCAATTCTAGGTGAGATGGCAGAACGGGCAATTTCACACGTTTACCCACACATCATTGAAGAACATAATATTGAAGCTATTGGCCATCCCCAAATTGAAGTGACTAAAATCGCCCCCAACAATCCACTAGGACTCACTATAACAGTTGCGGTAGTGCCTAAGTTTGATCTGCCAGACTACACTAAGTTAGCAAAAGAAATTAACAAAAATCGTCCAAGTGATGAGGTGACCGATGAGGAACTAGCTGAGAAGATTAAAGATATCCAACGACAAAAGGCGGCTTACGAAAAACTGCAAGCTAAAGCAGCCACCAAGACTGAAGAAGGTGACCTTCCTACCCCAGAGTCTGAAGCAGCTAAAGCCGCAGACAGTGAGGACGCTCCCTTGCCAGAGCTAACTGATGATTATGTGAAAGCTCTTGGCCAACCGGGTCAATTTGAAAGCGTTGATGATTTTAAAGCTAAGCTTCGTGAACATTTAGAAATTGAAAAGAAGCAGCAAAACGCAGCAAAACACCGCGCTGATATCACCGACAAAATCATCGATGAGACAAAGATGACACTGCCAAAGATACTGATCGACTCGGAAATCAATCAGATGTTTGCCCAGATGGAAGAAGATATTAAACGAGCAGATCTTAAGATGGAGGATTACCTTGCTCACATCAAAAAAACTCGCGAAGAGCTAAAGCAAGAATGGACACCAGCCGCTGAAAAGCGCGCTAAGCTCCAGCTTATCCTCAACGAAATCGCAAAGAAGGAAGAAATCTTACCTGACGCTGTGGCGCTCGAGAATCAGACTAAGGAACTGATGGAGCGTTTTAAGGATGCTGATGAACACCGCGTGCGACTTTATGTGGCATCTGTCCTCCTCAATGAGGCAGTGATGAAATCACTAGAGGAAAAGTAGTCTT
>JBFHUT010000018.1:0-14920 GCA_041589935.1 Minisyncoccia bacterium | reverse complement strand
CGGATTGATTTCTTTCTGATGAGCGAACTGTGTAAACAGTGCAGCACCGTAATAGGACGGAATACCATTTAAAAATAGAAAGTTCGAGAAATGTGAACAATCACTGAAGCCAAAGAAAGGCTTTGGATTATTTACAAACGGTTCATTCAGAAGATTTTTTATGTATGTCACCTGAATATCTCCACCAAGAGTTGAGATAACCGCTTTAATTTCTGGATCAGAATACGCGGCCACTAGATCAGCAGATTTCTCTTCAACTGTTGCGTCGAGTTTTGCGGTCGCTGAATATTCAATCGGCTCTAGTCCAAACACTTCACGAAGTCTTGTTAATCCAAGTTCGTAGACATGAGGCCACACTGCTGGCGCGGCGAAGCTCGGTGACACTACAGCGACCCTATCTCCCTTCTTTAGTTTGGATACTTTTTTATAACCTGGATTCATAACTCCAATCATAGCTACAGAATAAAAATAGTAAAGACCGCCTGTTAGGGCGGTCTAAAAAAGTAAAAGATCAGAAGTAGTCTATACACATTGCTTTTCTGACCCTAGAAAGAACCAGGGTAGCTTGCTCACGTGCCTTCTCTGTCCCTTCCTTGAGAACGTTTTCAACGTAGCCAACGTCACTTGAGAACAGCAAACGCTGTTCTCGAATAGGACCAAAGACATAATCCAAAACATCAACCAGATGTTTTTTCAGCTTCACATCTCCCAGACCACCACGTTGATAATGATCCTTGAGCTCAGCAACCCGTTCTTTGTCTGGATCAAAAGCATCCAGGTAAATGAAAACGGGATTACCTTCAACAACACCAGGATCTTCGACGCGTAGATGATTAGGATCAGTGAACATACTCATTACTTTTTGCCTGAGGACATCGGCCGAGTCTCCGAGATAAATCGCATTGCCTAACGATTTACTCATTTTCGTCTGCCCATCAACTCCAGGCAATCTTGCCACCTCAGGTACAAGCGCCCTTGGTTTAACGAACACCTCTTCACCATAGATACGGTTGAAACGCAGCATGATCTCTGCAGCCTGTTCGATCATCGGCAATTGGTCTTCGCCGACGGGAACCAAATCTGCATTGAAGGCTGCAATATCTGCCGCCTGGCTTATAGGATAGACAAAGAATCCAACAGGAACTTCAGTCTTAAATCCTTTCTGAGCAATTTCGGCTTTTACAGTCGGATTCCTTTGCAGTCTAGCAACTGTCACTAAGTTGAAAAAGTACATTGCCAGTTCCGCAATCTCCGGTACAAGGGATTGGATGAACACAGTCGACTTACTTGGGTCAATGCCGCAAGCCAGATAATCCATACAAACCTGTGTGACATTTTCTCTGACTTTCCGAGGATTATCAGCATTGTCAGTTAAGGCCTGCATATCTGCCACAATGATGAATTGTCTGTATTCATCTTGTAGCTGCACCCGGTTTTTGAGGGATCCGACATAGTGGCCAAGATGTAGCGGGCCAGTAGGACGATCACCTGTCAAAATGATCTTTTTCATTTATACCTCCTAACGGTAAGTTGAAAAATCTATCACGTTTATACATTAAAAAAGTTTTAAAGTCAATACCTTGCGATACTAGTTCACCCCTAGCTAAAATCATTGACTTTTTTGTCAATTACCCTTAGATTCGAGATTAGGAAAAAGTTCATTAACATGGACTTTCAAATCAACTTTTTTGGAGGTATAAGTCATGAACAATGGTAAAGAAGCCAGTAACTTCAACCTGGAGGAGGCACGTAAACGTGTAACCGAAGTGACAGAAGCGATCGTTGATCTCTTCTGTGAACGACAAGGGATTATGCGAGACATTGCTAACGCAAAAAGTGGTAACGGTGAGGCACATCTACCAATCTATCTCCCACAGCGTGAACAGGAACTTTTGGCACGTTTCCGAACCAAGGCTAAAGAAAAAGGTGTCGACCCAAACATGATGGACATGTTGGTTTCAATGCTAATGTCAGCAGCAAAATTTGCCCAAATGGATATTCTTCAACGCCAAACAATACTAGAGACAGACAAAATTCCAGAAGAGGATCTAAAAGATAATCTCCTAGCATTGACTGAAAGAGTAGCTGAAGTCTACGACGAATACGATCAGTCAGCGGAAGGGACTCACATGGAGTGGGTAAGAGAAAACGAACTCCTTAAGGAACTAGCGGAATTACACCAAGGTGGTGTGGCTGTAAACCTAGGTTGCGCAAACGGGACACAAGTCACCAGTCTAATTAAATCCAGCTTCGAAAAAGTTATTGGGTTCGACATCTCCCCTCATATGATTAACTGTGCCAAAAAGAAGTTTCCGGATTGCGAATTCTACACACACGATCTTGATACCGGAATCCCTTTAGAAGACAGTAGTGTTGACCTGGTAATTGCAAACTTCGGTGCAGCAAGCGAGGTCTGTAAAAAACTTTGGCAAGAAACTTCCCGCGTACTCACCCCAGGAGGTAGGGCGTACTTTAGTTTCTACAATCAGGATGCTCTGGTAACGCGATGGTGGACACCGTGGTCAAACTCGTACCGCATTACCATCAACCATCACAACGACACTATTATGGTGCCGATTACTGATGACAAGGGAGGGTCTCAAGTATACTGGATTCACGGCCTATCAGTTGATGATAAGGATATATACACAAACGCACGAGCACACGGTCTCGAGCTTAGGCGTGTAGAGTCGTCTTCCCCTCTGTGGGACGACAAGCCACGAGAGTTCTTCAAACACCAAGCTGCTGTTCAAGCTGCAATGGAGTATGAGAGAGCACATGCACACATCGCACCTTATCTTGGTCAATATCTTAGGGTTGTAGTTAAGAAAAGGACATGATGTCCACCCCCCCCGCTCGGGCAATACATGCACGAGCGGGTTTTTCATATAAGAATAAAAAACTGGACCTTTCGGCCCAGTCAATGATTAATTCTTATCTACACTTCTACAGCTACATAACACAGCTCTGCTCCCTTCTTGGACACATCCCTTCCACTAGGAAAAAGTATTATGCCGTGATCGGAAAAAAGATGCTCCTCACCATTGCTGTCATACTGACCGAGTATCATGCCTGGAACAACTGATTTCCAGCTTTCTATGTCACTATGAAACTCAAAACCATCGTATCGTGCGAAGATTCTTTCCACAAGCCTAAACACTCGTTGTTGAGATGGGACATATTCTTCTGAAAATTCCTGGACAATTCCGGCTGCACGTAAATAACGAAACACGGCACTAAAAACTTCATCTTCTTTACTATGATCAGAAAAATGGCCAGACTCATAACAAAATCCAATGCCACGTCTCACCCCATATTTGCGTTCACTCCAGGCACTACCCCCATACACATTAACTGCATGATCAGTAGTACCCAGCTCTACACTATCGGTACCCTGAGGTAACACGGTGTGCGGATCAGTCAGTACGCGATCTGTCGGCATCAACTTACAGAACTCCCCGTGCTCTGGCGTAAACTCACCCAGACAGACAAATGGCTGTGACGGCTGACTTGTCGAATGAATATCAAGCAAACGATCAGTTTGTTTCAACAAAGACATCAGCTCACGTGCTCTCTGTAATTCATATGAATCACTTTCATGCGGCACCTGCATGAGACTTACCTTAGTGAACGAACGATTTAGGTCTGCTCCCGGGACGGTCCCACGCTGATTCATCTCTACCGCCTTAGGATTACCTATACCCAAAAATAAGTTGCCCTTAATGACCTTTTCACTTTCAAATACCCCCCCCTAGCGGGTCGTACTCGACGCCAAAGTGATTAAGTAGCCTCTTTATTATTAGAACACCAAGAGTCTCATCCCCATGCACGCCACCCAATACACAAACATTGGGACCGTCAGGGTCCTTACCTACAATCTGCCACACATATGGAATTTGCATCTTACACCTCACTTTCAAAAAACGCTGTGGTCTGAATGTAGAAAAACACAAAATCTCTTTTTAAGCAATATAATATAATGACAAAAAACACCGCCTATCTCATGGTTGGTGGTGTAGGTTTTCGCGATTGCGAGAAAGAGCTCAGTTTCAAGACAGCACCGTGACAGTACCATCCGATCTGTTGACAAATTTATTTCACCTTTTATTATCAGAACAGACACACATTTTAGATTACAGGAGATTGACATGAGAAAAATTGTTGAAATCGTCGCAGTGACACATCGTGACGAGCCCGGTAAGCCAAGCAGGCTAATCGATGATTTCGGGGACACTATTTTTGCAGACGCAATTCTTCCCACGATTACTAACGAGACGATCATCGTCGTAGAGGGCGCATATATGCCAGTCATCCAGACAAGCGATGACGATCTTTACCAAGTCCATCTGGGAGACATCTGCCCGTCCTTAAAAAGTTCTGGGAAGAAACCGAGAATCATCTACAATGAATTTATGTTCCAGATCCCTCAGGTAAAACTGGAACGTATGATGACAAAAACTAACATGTTTCAAGAAGCTTGTCTTGAATTCATAAGGCTCGATCATCACATGATTCCTTCTAGGCTAACCGAGTTCACTGAAGCACTAAAGAAAGAGGATCTCTATATCGTCAACCGTAAGCCTCCACAGAGTCTGGTTGATCTAGCAAAAACAGCCCGACTAATAAACGCCAAGCGTAACAAGATGTACATGGAGGCAATTGAACGAGCTATGAAGCTATCTGATCATGTTCTGTTTATTTCTGGACTTGTTCATGCCTTAGATATTCACATCAAACAGGGTTGGCCTATTAGGTTCCTAATAGATGAAAATCACAAGGTAAGATCCCCTTATGTTTTGTTCCTAGCAACCCTGATGTACAATCATTTCCCTCAAGCTATTATTAACTACCAATGAAGACAAGTAGTTAGTGATGATTTGTTTTGAGATAAAAACAACAAATAGTCCGACGAGAGGCTCCGACTCGTTGGACTATTTTCTATTTAACTTCTTTTGCGCAACAGTTCCATTGTTTACTTCTTTCTTGCGGCTGCAACAAAAGATTTTGTTTTTTTCAAGTCAACTCTCTGCTCATACCCCATTACATTCCGCTCCCCCTTTTTAACACCACCCTTCTTAAGAGACGTGCTGACAATAACTCCTGTTGCAGGATCTAACAACTCTTGCACACTGCCAACATCAGCACCACTCCCCACTAGTATCGGAAAACCTCCGATCGCATTGCGCACCTTTTGCATTTCACTTATATCCGGTTGCACACCAGTCCAAGAACCTGTCATAATAATCGCATCCGCACCTTCCATAATTGCTTTCTTTGCAGACGCAGTAATACTCATCTTTGAGAGCAATTCAGCATGTTTGACGTGAATATCAGCAAAAATAGCAACATTTTCCGCATCAAGTCGTTGTCTTTCTGTCAAAACCTTCTTCGCCTCGCCCTTGATCTCACCACAGTATGGCTTCACCGTGTCGACAAACACCGGGACTCGAATAAACTGCAGGTCGTACGTCTTTGCGAGCGCGAGCGATACTTCATAGTCATTCCACAACACACTCGCCCCAAGTGGTAGTTTGGTATGCTTTCGTATCTCACCGATTAGATACCCCATAGCTACTATGGCTGAAGGGTCAATTTTTTCTTTTGAAAGACCATAGTTATTTTCTAGGAAAATACCATCTACACCACCTTCTTCAAATGCTTTCAAATCGATAAGCGCATTCTTTAACGAAACTTTAAATCCAGGAAAATCATGAAAACCAAGTAGTGGTGGAAAATGCAACGCTCCAATGACGATGTTCTTGTCTTTCTTAAATATCTTTTTCATTGTGATCTGTGTGGCCATATGCAAGTATATCTAATTTATAATGTGTTTCTTCTCCATGTATTTTAAAGTTTCGATGACACCTTTGGTGTGAGTTTCTTTTGCGACATGTTCAGCTGCCTTCCGAGCCTCCTCAGCAGCATTGCCAACCGCAAAAAAATGATCGACTTCTCCCAGTGTTTTAGCATCGGCTGCATCGTCTCCAATCATGACAAATGTATGATTCGGATAGAAAGACCGCAGCTTTCTGAAGGCGGTCGTTTTACTTACCCCTTTTGGGTTGATTATGATATTACCAAACTCACCCGTCACAATTACATCTACGCTCCTCTTGGCTGCTTTAAGTTCTTTTCGTAAATACGCAGCCAATTCTTCAGCTAAAGAGCGGTCTCGTTCACCATCGCGATAGACGTGAACACTACCAGTGTACAGTCGAAATTTATTGATTAAAATCTGTACTCCTTTCAATCGCGTACCTGATAAAATTGCCGCCACTGTATCCATACTGCACACCTCAGCATCAATGTCATTTTCAGCTACGAACGCTTTAGCAAAGCGTACAATATATGCTCTCAAACGACTTTTATCTCGAGCCAAGAAAGTTCTCCGCGTATTCAGCTTCTTTTTAAAATAGACACCATTTTCAAGCACTACTGGACCATTAAGGCCGAACTCATTGTATACCGACTGAATATCTTCAAAAGAGCGGTTAGAATTCAAACCAAACACGAACCCTTTCCGTTCGAGTTTTTGTATGACTGATGGCAGTCGCTTGGTATTTGGACGCTGATTTTCTTGTATCAGCGTACCGTCTATATCCAGAAAAATTAAAAATGGTTTGGTCATAATATACTATAAAAAAAGAAAGCGGCGCAAAGGCGCCCCTGCGCCGCTCCTCATTATAGCAAGGTCTTTATAGGACCCTGCGAAGATACTCAACTCCTTGGTGAAATATTTCTTCTGCGATTTCAGGCTGTTTTTGCAAACGATGTCTGGTAGATAAAAAGCTTTGAAGCACTCTACCGAGGTAGAAATACTTTTCAGCGTATTCCCGTGACATTTCCAGAGTTGGAGCAAGGTCTAATGCAACACCTTTCAATACGTCATACCCAACGATTGAACCAGGCAACTTATGAGCATCTCGAGCAACTCCCGCAAAGCAACCAAGATCAATCATCGGAACACCAACGATCTCCGCGTGAGGATCAGAATACTTGAGGCCTGTCTCCTTCAGATAGACATCTTCAGGGGTCAGATCCCAATTCGAGAACGTGAATACGTTCCCTTGATCCACAAGCATACGTGCAGGTAAGCGGTCGAGAAGATCGACAACAATATCATCAACACCAATGATCGATGCAATGTAGTTATTGTACGTATCTATGATACGTCCGACGATCACACGATTGACGTACTCACCACGAGATTCGTGAGTTGTCTGAACACTCGACGAGTACATGTCAGAGAGTTCGCTTGCAAGCCTACGATACATGCTCGCTGGATCTGCCGACTTCTGAACTGCGGTGTAAAAATCCTCTCCACAATATTCCATGAGATAATACGCGCCGTTATCTCCTGCAACAGACTCGTACTCTTCAGGAATATATTTAGAAAGACCAATCCTTCGCATTGCGTTATAACCAACTACATTCATTTGAATTTCTTGAACGGAACTAGTCTTAACGCCAACTTTCAGGACAGACACCTTTCCGTGTGGATCTCTCACTTTATACGCGACACACACGTGTCCTAGCGTGAAAATCTCAAGAATGGATAGTTGCTTTTGTGAACATAACTTCTCTTCGAAACCGTTTGGATACACTACACCTTCTCGTAGAGAATGTGCATAGTACCGCGGTGCGTGAGTAACCAATTCATCATCCCTCACCAAAATCGTCCGCACACCAATAGAGTGAGCCGCTTCAACGTTTGCCAACTGATCATCAACGTAGACGAGGCTCCGTCCATCTTTTACAGCACCATAAAGTACTGCAAATGCATCAGGATGTGGTTTTGAAAAATATCCAATATCCATCATCCCGTATACACGAGTGAAGAGATCAGCAACGCCAAGTGCCTCGAGGATCATTTCTGCAAACGGTGCCGGATTGTTCGTAAGAACCACCTTTTCCGCAGCAATACTCTCGAGGACAATACGCAATGCGTCGTCTCTTGTGATACCACAAGCTTCTGGAGAAGCAGCGAGATATGTCTCACGTAGAAATACATCGGGATCAACCCCCTCTTCTTTCATCGCAACGAGCGTATAGCTTGTCTGATGTTTTTCAAGGATTTGATCGCGTATGTTTTTTGCTTCAACATGAGAAACGCCGTAATGCTCGGCAATGAAGCCGATCATGTTTGCTTCTACAGCGAGACGGATCTCTTTCGTATTACGATAGAGTGTCCCATCGTTATCGAAAACCCACAATCCCGAAGGGTCGTGAAGTACATCTTGAATGTTCATGATAAACCTCCGGGTGAATTTCACCAATTTCGTTAACAAAGAACTGTCGAGTATTTCAGCAATACTCGCGTATATATACAAGATATATGTTTATATACACACGCGAAAATGTGAGAAAAAATAAGGCGGCTGAGGAAGATCTCCATCAACCGCCTATTTTTGAAAAGAACATACTTGTTCAAGCACATTTTTGTGAATGCTTTTTCGGATGTGCATTGCGCACATCCAACATCTTTTGATACGCCGCACCAGACGACAATGCCTCTTGTGCCATTCCATAACACTTGATCAAACACATGTCTGGATGAGCGAGCCGGACCAGAAGCGCTGCGTTCGCCAGGATCATCTTCACAACCGGACCATCGATCTCGCCTCGCAAAATACGAATTGAGAACTCTCCCTTTGACATTCCCTCCGGAGGAGAGATGTCTTTGGATGCGACAGGATCGATACCAAAATCTGCGGCGGTGAGTCTATACTCTGTCACTACACCATCTTTCAGCTCTGCAACAGCAGTGCCACCTGCACAGACTGACAATTCATCCATACCGCCGGGATTATTTTCGTCGCCATATCCACGAACTGCAATGAGGTGTTCCATGTTGGTAACTCCACGTTCGTTCATGATGCGATAGGCTTCGGCAACAACAACCGGATCAACCAGGTGATTTACACCGATTACGCGACGCGTGAGCAGGTGCGGATACACCGGGTTAGTAATCGGACCGATGAGATCGTTCATATGCGGCATTTCGGCAATCTCGTGAGTCTGCCGATGAATCAACTTGAACCGTGTGTCCAAGGCTTCGGTATACCCAAATCCCAACTCCTCGACCAACGCTTCAACTTCATCACGAGTACCGAACTCTTCGATACCACAAAGCTTGATGAAGTCAGAGCTTCCGTGACGCCCTTTATCTGCGTTTGACGGAGATCCGTGTTTGCACACAGGAATTCTGAGCGATGCAGCAATAAACGCTGAAATGGTCGAAACGTTAGCAGTAACCGTGAGGTCGCCACCCATACCACAGTTGTCGATCACATACGGCACCCGCGGATGCAGGAAACCAAACTCGGAATCACCGATATCATGTTCAAACACTGCTGCGCAAATACCCGCAATCTGCTCTGCAGCATTTTGTGGGAGATGATGATCGTGATCAATCACTTCACCGTTTTTCTTCCACCCATAGGTAGCACGAGTATGCAGAGCTGAAAGAGCGGCAATACTCTGGATAAGCTTACGCAGCTCACCTTGATCTGACATGTCACCTTTGCAGCCCTGGATAGCCATAAGACCAAGATCGTAACCCTCATCAAACGACAGAGGAATATTGCGATATGCATGCTCTTTGAGCAAGTGTTTAATGTTCATAGTCGCCTCCTAATAGACGTTTGAACTAAGGTTAAAAAGAACTTTTCGACACACCATTGTGCCGATGGTTAGACAACAAGAAACCTTGATATTCTTGTTGTGCAATCATCGAAACATTGAAATGATCAGTGAAAATATGATTATTTTCATGTTTTGTCAAGACTTTTTGGTACGAAGTATTAAAAAAGCCTCCCTTCCTCTCACAAGAAACAAACGCTTCTTGAGAAAGGACGGAAGACTTTACGATCTTTCGCGGTGCCACCTTTCTTGTTTCGTGTACATATCCAACAGATATAAAAATATCCGTCGGAAAAACGGAAACGAAACCACTTTTACCGACTCAGTCTCTACTTCACAGTAGACGACATCAGTTATCCTGTGATTACGGAGGAAGCCGAATCTCCACTAACGCAGAGACCACCATACTACAAATCTGTAGTGAGATTAAGCCCAACCCCGAATAAATCCGGGACCTAATCTATTGGTTTTACTTTTTACTATGTGCAGCTTTTAGTAGTCTATCATAGTCACATTTTTCGTCAAATAGACTTCTACTGGTCCGAGACCCTTAAACTCCTTGACATAGTAATTACAATTGCTAGATTTAGCTCTAGACAAGTAAAACTTTTTGAGGAGAACGAAATGATTGAAATAGCTCAGTCACCTCGATATCATTGCGTCAGTTGTAGCTGCATTACCTCAGGGATTATTAATCCTAAAGGACCAAGGAATCGTAGACACTGCT
Organism: Minisyncoccia bacterium; assembly: GCA_041589935.1. Taxonomy (GTDB): domain Bacteria; phylum Patescibacteriota; class Minisyncoccia; order Phycocordibacterales; family UBA918; genus OLB19. Next base: position 4,551 of record JBFHUT010000018.1, on the reverse strand, counting down.
TGTGTCACAAACCCCTTTTACACTGCGAACATTGCTACAAGCGCACCTCCGGAACTAATAATGATGGTGTCATACATTGCGACGAATGCAGCCAACCCGTAACAGAAAAATCACTTAATATATAGATTATCACCCGAGTACTCGGGTGACTTTTACTATTACAACAATCAAATGCGATCTGACCTTTTTGTGTTTTCTAAACAAAAAACTAACTATGGTGTTAGAATTTTATCCTTAAAAGATCTGCTGGTTGGACGACTTTGACCTAATTTTCAAGGAGCTTGCGACTATAAAAATGGAAATACTCCTGTGGTGCGAACAATTGACCGGAAAATAGCTTTACAAAATATCTTCTAACACTTTCATCAAGGTGACACCTTGATGAAAGTTCAGTACATAAATCCGGGGACCGGGGATCTGGATGTAAAGGGAAAAATAAAAAGAAAAAGCGCGGGGAATATTTTTTGAAAAAATCTTCCCCGCGCTGGATAGCGATCCCTATTGCAAGGTTCAATCTGTTACGAAGGGCCACCCTTCGCTCAACTTCTCCCACAGTGACGAGATCGACCCTTCTCAAAAAGAGTAAGAAGTGACACTTTTTACCAATGTCTAGAACGGTACAAAAATCCTCTTGTCTTCAGTATCAGTTCTAATCAAATAATTACTTAACGTGACGATAGAGTCTCATTCATGAAGTTGGTTTCAGCGTCTAAGTAAGATTATTTAATTTAATACCATTGACTAACTAATACTTAGTAGTAGTGTAAAAACAGACTCGTCTTTCTCACAGTACTTTGAAACCAGAGGGTGAAAAAATGTCTATGGCTAATAGAAATCAGTATCAGGTAGATGCAAATGTCGATATCTATGCAAATATTGTCATAAACATAATCGATAAATGTAATTTGTCTTGCGGTTACTGCAGCAGAGGATCTGACCCGAGGCAGTCTCAATATTTGGATTTTGAGGTAGTAAAAAAAGTCCTGGACTTCATAGCTTCTAAGCAGATCGGCAAAATTCCCATTGTGCAATTGACCGGTGGAGAAATTCTTCTTCACAAGGAAATATTCAAGATTATTCAATACGCTCTGTCTTTAAATTTTATCGTAAGACTTCAAACAAACGGTATCTTGTTACCCAAGCTAAAGATTGAGGAAATTGAAGTTTTGTCACACAAAAACGTGATCATGAAAATATCTTTAGATGGATGGAATCGCGAAACTCATGAACGCTACCGTGGTAAAAATACCTTTAACCCAACACTAAAAAGCATTGTTGCTGCCCGGAACATTACCCCACGAATCGGCATCAAAACAGTGATTCATGAGTTGAATTTTCCGGACATTGATCACATGCTTGACCTCTGCCTAGAGTTGAAGATAAGCAGCTGGTCGCACAACATACTAAGAAGCATGGGTAGGTGCACCGATTCGGGAGAGATAACCGAACTTGATGTTGTAAAAAAACTTGTGCCTTTGTACAATGATGACAGATATCGGTGCTTGTTGGGAGGAAGTAACATACTCATCTACCATTTGCTAAACAAACAAGGAGTTAAGGGACTACCTTTATATTTCTTTGTTGATTCAGATGGTGGTGTTTATATCACCGATAATACCAATCCGGACCATAAAACCGGAACGGTGTATGGCAACAACCTAGACGATCAGTTTCTTGTCGAAAACGCAAGAAAGATACCTGAACGTCGAATCAAACAGGACATCCTGTCGTACGTCAACCACAAACTTCACTTGTAGGAGGTATACCATGAACAGTGAAAATACCAGAGAAACGTCAGGTGTAGAGTCTGACGATTCTACAGTATCCATTATCGACTCCGATACAATGCAGGTCGAAACTGGCAACGACAGCCTGGAGCTCAGCATCCCTTGGCTCGGCGGAGACATGAACGACTAGGTTCAGCCCCGCAAAAGGCACGTCTTTCTAAAAGACGTGCCTTTTTTACTACCTCTTTTGAGCCAACACAATAATTCGATCAGACTCTTTTGTGTATTTTGTCATTTTTGTATCACCAAATACTTGCAACACTTCAAACCCAACTTTTTCGAGCATCTCTTTGATCTTTTGTAGGTCATACGCCTTAACGAAAAAACCAGTTTTTTTAACCCCGCCTTTTTTATCAACAATGCGCAACCAGACCTCTTCTTGATCCTTATGTTTATTATATTTATTCTCCTGTAAAAGGTATCCGCCTTCGAATTCAGACCAGTATCTTCCTGGGTTAATTTTTATTGACGACTCTTTATTTCTTATATCAAGCAGCAACTTGCCGTTATCTTTTAGAGATTTGTAAATCTCTAACAATACTTTTATATTCTGCCTATTGTCACTGAAGTATCCAAACGAAGTGAACATATTTATTACCGCATCAAACTCATTCTGAAATGGAATATCCCTCATATCACTCTCTACCAATCGGACTGGGGCTTTTTTTAGCTTGATCTGCTGCTTAAATCTTCTTAGAGCTTCTTTATTCGAATCTAAGCCAGTTACGTCGTAGGTATCAGCAAGCAACAGGGAGTGCCGCCCTTCTCCACAACACAAATCTAGTATCTTAGCTTTAGCAGGAAGACCAAGAACCTTTTTGATGAATTTCGCATCCTGCTTAGCTCTATCCTCCCCCAGCCTTCTATCCCCCTTAGATAACTTCAGATACCAATTCTGAAAGTATTCGTTATTGTCTTTCATGTGCCTGTACTGATTAACTAAATAAATACGAACCGTCGTATTAACACTAATACATTAGTACTATAATCACCTACCATTCTGCTCTTTTTGTAAAAAAATGCAAAGAATTGTTTACTTTCATAACCCTTTTCTGTTAACCTTGAGCTAATTTCAGAGTCGCGAAGCATTCTTTTTAGGGAGGAAGTGAATTTGGACAAAAACTTCAACTGTGCTAGTTTGCTCATTTAAAAAGAAAAAGCGCGGGGAATATTTTTTGAAAAAATCTTCCCCGCGCTGGGTAGTGTCCTCCCTTGCGGAGATCAGATTTGTTGCAGTTACTGGCAGGATACGAAGGGCCCCCTTTGCTCATGTAAAAATCCACCCGCGCTTTCTATAATTCTCTATTGCTGTCTTATTACGACCGTCTCTAGTTGTGCCACCTGTCCGGACCTACTTAAGATTTCTTCAAACGTGCGTGACTTAAGGAGTTTTTCTTGTTCTTCAAAGGTAGAGATCTTTCCGGTTAGTAGCAAATTTTCTGCCAGCCAACAGGCGGCATATTCTGGACCTCTAGTTATTTTAGTATGCTCTATCAATGATAAGTCACGAGCTGAGTTAAATACTTCTTTTGTGATATTTTGATGAAAATTAGCCATTATTTCGTTTACTTTGTCAGCGGTCTCTTCCGCCTTTTCTGGTCTAGTTGAATACCCTAGAGCAATTACACCTCCGTTTGTCCAATGCATTACTTCTGATTCAATGAAATACGCTGAAGCGATTTCTTTGTAAAGTAATTTATCTAAAAGTGACTGATTTCCTCCAGTTAGACAATTTTTTAGGATCGTATCTCGCACTCTACCTTCCAAGTCAGTTAGCGGACTGGCGGGTATGAAAATATCTACACTCGCTACAATTTCATCCATTTGCGTTTGCCAGACAATCTTTCTCTCAATGTTTGGGATATCTGGTGATGTGAAGCTTAAGGGAGTCTGCAAGGAAAGTTCTGAAATGGTGTCTAAAACCATCTGCACGTCAAAGTCACCAGAAATTACTATTACCGATTTATTTGGACTAAAATTATTTTCCCTATGGTCTCGTATTTCATCAAAAGTTAGCGCTTTAACGTCCGCTAGTGAACCAGACCAACCTCTAAATTGACCTGATGATTCTCCAAACAGTTCCCTATAGACACTTTGAAATCTGTCGCTCTGGTAGCTGGTCATCAATTCAAGTTCAAGACGCTTTTTTTGTGAGTCGAATATCCTTTTGTCCAATGAAGTGTCAAAAAGAACCGTTTTAATTTTTTTGAGATTTTCTGCTGTCTCCCCACTTGACTGAGTCAGTTGGAAGGACACATGCTCTAGTTGAGTTTCTGCCTTAAGAATATTTCCAAAATCAATTTGTGATCCCAGAACATGTTCCAATAGATGTGCGGTGCCTGTTCTTTGAGTACTTTCTTGTGTAGATCCGGCTGCTATAAAAATAGCAATAGATGAATATCCGATACCAAGGATCGGCGCAAGAATTATATTATCTAATACCTGAATCATGTTTAGAAAAAAGTAGGTCCCCACAAAAAATGTGCGGACCTGGTTGTGGTTACTTTTTGCCCGAATAACGTCCGGGACCCTTGCCGGGCTTCGAAGAGAAAGGTGAGCCCTTTGCAGGTGTAGACGATTTCGAACCAACCGATTTGGCCGCGTTGGCCATCTTTTGGGTAGAGGCGGGATTACCTGAACCAAAGCCTGAGAACCAGCCCATGTCGTATACTCCTCTGTTGGTGTTACAACATTGTAACTTTTATACAGTACAACGACTAAAAATGTTCTGCAAGTCTGGGAGAAGAGGGAAAGTAAAAAGCGG
>JBFHUT010000017.1:0-15793 GCA_041589935.1 Minisyncoccia bacterium | reverse complement strand
GTACCGCTAGTGCACTCGCGCTACCAATGTTGGCTTCAGCACAGTTCGACCCGAGTGGCGGTGAATTTGGTACATTGCTCGGTAACATCCTTATCTTTACAAATGAGGTACTTATCCCATTTATCATCGGAATTGGTTTTCTAGTATTCGTATGGGGAATGTTCCAGTTCTTTATTGCGGGTGGAGCTAACGAAGAAAAGAAGGAACAGGGCAAGAGTCTGATGATCTGGGCCACAGTTGGCTTCGTGCTTATCATCGTCTTCTGGGGAATCATCAACCTTCTTGCAGGAAGTACTGGAATTGACAACGAAACTTTCAATGATGGTAATACACCAACAGTGATTGTTCCTTAGTTAATACTGATTGAGTTGTAAAAACCGCCGGAAGGCGGTTTTTACGTTGGGGAGGAATCAAGTTTGGTTCGTAGCTGATTGGTATAATAACTAGTATGAAAAAATACGTTTCTAAAATGCGCTATGCAGTTTACGGAGTAGTTTTATTCTTACCGACTTTCGTTCTAGCGCAGTCTGCGCCTGGGGCAGCGGAGGCTAAAGGGTTTGTGGACACCTTCAACGAAGTTATTCTGTATCCGACTATCGCTCTCTTATCAGGGGTCGCTTTCTTGGTCTTTTTATGGGGCTTAGCAGAATACTTTTTTCAAGCTACCAATGATCAAGCCCGGTCGCAGGGAGTTAAACACATCACCTGGGGCATTATTGGGTTGGTGGTCATGCTCTCAGCTTGGACGATTCTCATGATCGCCACCCGTACCTTCGAACTCGACGATGAGCTCAACTGTGCGGATGATCCAACTGAGGCTGGCTGTGAAAGCGTCTTCTCCTTACCAGCATAAAGTACTTGGTATAAGAAAAACCCCTCACTATTGCAGTGAGGGGTGAAGTAAAGAACGTTTTGTATTTAGAAGACATCGTCAGTACTTTTGGTCGGTGTGACCAGGAACTACAGCTTGCTTATACCTAGCTTATCGAAGCCAGAGGTGAAACCAATGGTTCCGCTTGACTTAACTGGTACAAGCTTCCAGGTTTCACCTGGCCTTTGCGGCCTTACAATAGTGACGAAGTCACTCACAGCGTACTCTTGGGGTACTGACTCGGGATCTTCGAAGCTCACCTCCGCGTTGTATTCAGGTGGAGTCCTAAAATTCAGGACTCCACCATTTGAATACGCCGTCACGGTTATTTGGTGAGTGATCACGGCAAGCTTGGGCGCAGCGTTCGTCGTAGTCATCGACTTGATGTTGTCGACGCCCACTAGCTTTACCGCAAAGGCGGCTACTAGAGCAAAGATCGCTCCAAAAACAAGGATATTGACCACGCTGTAGCCAATATCTTCAACCAATGAAGAATATCGCTTGGCTGAAGTAGATCTTTGTTTAAGGAACATTGCCCCCGCCAGGATCAGTAGTGAGAGTACCCACCACAAGTTCCTGGACACCACGTCTTCCTTAAGGCCAATCTGCGCATTGGGGTCGCTATCAATAAACCACCCCACGAACAGATCTTTGAACTCATCCCAGAAGAAGAATAGCAGTGCTATTACCACAGTCATTGCGACTGGTTTGATCCAGTCTTTATTGCCTGCGGCTTTCGCTACTGCTTCTGTTTTAGCAGGCTGGCTGTCAGCTGCCGCTCCTTTTGGGGCGACAGCTGCAGATTTGCGTCGGTAGTAGACCCGTAAGGAAGTTACAGTTACCAGCGCTACTATCAGTAATTCAATCATTAGCTTTCACCTCCTTTAGGTTGAGCTTGTTGACCTTTAGAGAATGCTGCCCCCATGGCAGCGACCTGTGATACGCCTTCCGCGCCGACAATGATAGCGTTGCCTCCTTCGGCTACGGACCGGCCAACTTCAGCTGACAAGGCCTCACTACCGCTGATTTCTAGTTGCTTGGCCATTTTCTTGAGGCCCAAAGTACGACCTTCCAGAGTTTGTTTTTCAAGCTCACGGGAGGCCTTAGCTTTACCTTCACCTTCGTTAATCAGACGCACTTTCGCGCCCTCAGATTCAGTGATGACTTTCTCCTTTATGAACGGAGCTTGAGCAGCTTCACTGATAGCCGTATTTACCCCGTGGCTAGTGTAGATGTACTTAACGTAGGCATCTTGTAGTCTGATGCCCCATGACTTGGTGCCACCTCGAACGCCAACTCGCTTTGCAACTGCTTTGTATAGATGGACATTCATCCACCGTATATTCTGCAGTGCTTGTCCCACGCTCATTCTTGGATAAAAACGCGTTAGTACCGAAAACATTTCATCCTCGATCTGTTCTAAGGCTTTTTCTACACTACCAATGTTGCGTAGGAATAGAGCAGGGCTTTCGACTATGAAGCGCACTACCGGGTAAGGTTCGGCTGTAACGCGTCTTGCTAAACCATCTCTTGGAGCTTCAACCTGAAACGATATAGATTCCTGTACCTCACCATCGTATTCAATCTTCGCTATCCTTTCATCCTCAGTAAAAAGATCATTCATTTTACCTTGGTCAATTGAGTCACGAAACTGAATACGGATCGGTGGGCGCATACCTTCGGGTAAACTAGATTGATCCTTCATTTCCCCCCGAAAAATATGTTGTGGGTCAGCAGGAAATTCCTTCTGAATCACTAGGGCGGTTACTGTCGCCACCTTTATAAAGAAGAGAGGGGCGAAGGGTGCTCCAGCACCCACATCAGCAATTGGTTTACCAAAGAAGGTCAGAGCGGCACTCTTGTCGATAGGTACCGGGTCCCAGAATCTCCAGGAAAAAACGGTGTAAGCGATAACCGAAAGTATCCACAGAGTAGGGAAGCTAAGGGTGGTCGCATCTTCATCTTCACCAAACAACACGACAGGATCAGTCGCAATAGCAAGTGCAACCATTACGACTACACCAACTACCGCAATTGACACAAGCCATACAAAAGTGTATTTGTGACTATCCATTTTTGTCTCCTAAATTGTCAAAGCGGCGGTTGCCGCGATCGAATGATTTAGATAGGGAAGTCCTATCTGTCTACCTACTATAATAGCATAAATTAAGGTAAAAGTCAAGTTAAAAGGCGATATTTTAGGCTTATTTAGCAAGGTTAAACTCGTACAATGCTCAACCTTGAGGGTTGCTAAGCTCCTGCACCTTCTGTATGATTTGTCACTATGAAAATAGCCCAGATCAAAGATTTACGTAGCCGCGAGCAAAAACGCGCTGATGCTGCGGCCGACACTCGACCACGCACCACCGTGTCTTTTTATCGGTATGTAAAAGTTGCTGATCCAGAAGAGTTTCGACAGAGACTATTTGATAAGTGGTCTCAGTTCGACTGTATGGGGCGGATTTACGTGGCTTCTGAGGGTATTAACGCTCAAATGAACGTACCAAAGGTGAACTGGGACCAGTTTGATGCTTGGGTCCAGTCTCAGCCTGAACTTAAGGGTATACCATACAAAATTGCGGTTGAAGAAGGCGAGGCACCATCTTTCTTTAAACTCACCATTAAGGTGCGTCCGAAGATTGTGGCCGATGGTCTAGATGATGATTCATTTGATGTAACCAACACTGGAAAATATCTAACTGCAGCGGAAATGAATGAGTACATCAATGATCCTGATGCGGTGGTATTTGATATGCGCAACAACTACGAAGCTGAAGTGGGTCATTTTGAAGGTGCTATTACTCCTGACAGCTTCTCGACTTTCCGTGATGAGCTGAAGCATACGCCAGAGCTACTCAAGGAGTATAAAAATAAGAAAATGGCAATCTACTGTACTGGTGGCATTCGTTGTGAAAAGGCTAGTGCTTGGCTTAAGCACAATGGTTTTGAGGATGTTAAGCACCTTAAGGGCGGTATTATCGACTACAAGCGCCAAGTGGAAGAGCAAGGTCTAGAAAATAAATTCAAGGGCAAGAACTTTGTTTTTGATGAGCGTCTTGGTGAGCGGATTAGTGATGAAGTGATTTCAAAGTGTCATCTTTGCAAAGAGAATAAGTGCGACAGACATCATCACTGCAAGAATCAGATTTGTCATGCTTTGTTCATTGGTTGTCCAGACTGTATGGAGAAGCGAAAGAGTTACTGTAGTTGGAGCTGTGAGCAGGTAGATAAGATACCGAAGAAATACAAGAAACCATTGGCTCGCTGGTACAATCAGACAGTTCGAAAGCGTAAACCATTTCAGAAGACAAAGTTGAAGGCTTCGTAAAGTAAAACCGGCCAGGTTGCCGGTTTTGTTGTGAAAGAACTTACTGTCTTTGTAGTAAAACTCCCTTATTTGACTTAATTAACCTAAGAATCCGGATGCTATAATTCATCATATGAAGGAAGACTTTCCAAAAGTATCAGTTTCAAAACTAGATACCTCTCCGAGCGAAGATATTTTTAGTGGCGATGACGATATAAATTTAGACGGTGTGTGTGGTTTACATTCTGAAACACAAGAGGAAACAAACTCGGATACTTTGGGTCAAGGGGAGGCCGAGGAGGAGTACAGTGAAGATGTCGGAGATCAAGAGGTAGTTCTCGAAGATCGAGAAAGTATGGTTAGTGAAGCGACCGAAAAAATTGGTAGTTTGTTTGTTGAGCATGCTAATAAATATTTAATAGATGATCCAGAATTGCAAAATGCAGTTATTGATTTTTATAGTGATTTCGATCGGCTTAACACAGAGCTCGGAAATGTTTTTCAAGATAAAACACCTGAAGAGGTACAAGAAGCTATTGTGGGCGTAGAGCATTTGTGCGAGTCAGAAGAAACTTTTAAGCAATTTGCTGAGGATTATATTGAATCATTCCAAAGTACGACTGAACGCGCTGGTTCATTTAGAAGACGTGATGAACGATTTAAACAAAACCCGAATGCAAGTGATGTGGAATATCAACTTGGTGCATTCAAAGAATCACTCGAGTCTCAAGTTTCAGATGCCGTATTTGAATTGGCTGAGAAAGGCTACCGGCCTTTTGAATCTGGTATGGATGAGAATGTATATAGCCGAGAACAATTTATCGGTTTCTATGACACTGAAATACAGATACCTGACTTACTTAAAGAAAGTCTGATGGAAGAGGGATTCACTATTTATTTACGAGATATGGATGATCGGACGCAAATTCGCATTAGTCCGCCAGGTGGTAGGAGAGTAAGAAGTAGTGAGTGGAAAGCAGTGTGGGATCAGGTTTCACATTTTATGAGTGACAATGTGAATGAGGCTGTTAAAAGCAAAAATGTATATGGTTATCATCAAGAGTTTCGTGATTTACAGGATGGTCTTAAAATTTTCGTAAAGTAAAACCGGCCAAGTGGCCGGTTTCTCTAATGTGCGCAGGAGAGGACTTGAATCTTACAGATTCAGTATAGGTTGTCGCTATTTTATTCACAAGTTCTAAAATAGCAGGCAACCTCTTCAAGTCCCCACGTAAAGTCTCCCAGACTTTACTTCCTACCCACAAAAAAATCACCAAACGGTGATTTTTGTTGTGCGCAGGAGAGGACTTGAACCTCCACGGGTCACCCCACTAGTGCCTAAAACTAGCGCGTATACCAATTTCGCCACCTGCGCGTGTGGCCGAGAGTATAGCAGAGAATTGCGGATTGGGCTAGGGGAAATATCTGTCAGCATAAATTAGTTATTGATGCACTTACCGTGCAAAGGACCTGAATGTCGTGGTAATTTTGTGGTCACGAATCACTAAGTATAATTGTTCACTGCGATCCAATTCTACTAAGTGTTCTCGAACTCGACTCGACTGTCCTTTTCCCTAGGAAAAAGGAGAAGGGCATGTCTCCGTCTAATCTAGGGACTCGGTTCTTACAGAACCAGTATCCCAATTGGATAATTCGATTCGTTAACTCTCAAATTATCGCAATCGAGCTTTGAGTCCTCAGAACAGTCCCTAGGACTGTTCTGAGGGCGCACAAAAATAAAAAACCCGTGTGGGGTTTTTATTTTTGTGCGCCCTCAAGGGCTCGAACCTTGGACCGTCTCCTTAAGAGGGAGCTGCTCTACCAACTGAGCTAAGGGCGCATTTGTTTATTGCGTCAGAGTGTACAATAATTTGTTATACAAAACAAGGCTTTATATTGGCCCGGGCGGGAATTGGTCAGGAGTCGGATATTTTTATATTCACTTCATTCATTAAAAATATTCCGCTCACGACCCTGACTTACTCCACTTTGTTTCGTTCCGTCTTTCAATTCCCTAGACCAAAATAATAAGCCAGACAAAGGATTAAACATCCTGGCACAGGTTACTAAGTGTTCTCACTAGCTACGCTAGTTGCGATCACTAAGTACCTGCTGCCCCAGCTCGCCTAATTTTGCGCTAGGTAGGCGCAAAATTTATGGCTCCGCTACACAAAACTAAAAAACAGTGCGCAGGTACAGTTTTTCTTTACGTTTTGTGCCCGGGGCGGGAATTGAAACTTACAGTTTCAGTACAGGTTGTCGATATTTTTATCGCTAGCTCAAAAATATCTGACTAACCTTTTCAATTCCCTAGACCAAAATAATAAGCCAGACACAAGGTCTGACTAATTATTTCGGTGCCCGGGGCGGGAATTGAACCCGCACGCCGTTTGAATAGGCAAGGGATTTTAAGTCCCTCGTGTCTACCGATTCCACCACCCGGGCATATATTGATATTTAATTGTGCATTTTACCTAGGTAATGAAATTGATATCACGAGGGACTTGGTAAGTCCCTGTTCGATAGTCTCCCAGACTATCTCACCTACCGATTCCACCACCCGGGCAAACGGTAACTTGCTTGTGCAAGTGAGTCCTGGGTGGGATTCGAACCCACGCGTGGCGGTTTTGCAAACCGCAGCGTTAACCACTTCGCCACCAGGACTTATATAAAAATGTACGCTGTACTTTAGCATTAATATGAGCCTCTGACAAAAAAGTATAGTTAAAACAAAAAACCTGCAGTTTATTTTGCAGGTTTTATCGTCAAGCTTTCTTCTCCCCAATCTCCCTTACTAGCTCATCCATGTGTTGGCGATGTCGCTCCCCAGCATCGATCATAAATTCAAGGTGGGGTATATGTTTGATGCGGGCCTTTTGTTTTAAATAATTACGTAATTCTGTACCGTTGCGCTTCAGGAAAATAATTGCGTCTTCTTCTCTACCATCGGGAATGGTGGTTACAAAAATAATTGCTCGGCGCAGGTCTGGAGACAGGTCGACGCTAGTGACGGTAATCATTGGGTCGGTATTGGCTTCCTGTTGAATGAAGGTGGCTGCTAGCTCTTTGATGAGTCCTGAGACTTTTATCTGTCTGTCTGACATGAATTAATTAAGTTACGATGGTATCAAACGGTTTGAGATAGTCACCGGGAGCGATTTCGGCTTTAGTTTCTAGCTGCATACCGAACTCACCCTCATTTACCTGCTGCACGTCAGATTTTTGTTGTTGAAGATTTTTTATTGTACCTTTACCTATCTCAATGTCGCGGCGAAGAATGATAACACGCTGATTCATTTTAATAACTCCCTCATCGATTCGACCACCAAGAACGTGGATATTCTTTTGTACGCTAAAGTGGCGCAGAATTTTTACTGTGCCGGTTTTTATCTCCTCTTCCTTCTTTGGGGTACGGTTTTTTAGAGCTGTTTCAAGCCACTCAGATAGTTTGTAAATAATGTCGAAAGTATCAATTTCCACCCCGAGGCGTTCAGCCAGGTCTTTTGCTGGACGCTCCACCTTCACATTAAATCCGACAATGATCGCGTCTTTTGTAGCGCTCACATTCTGTACGTCACTTACCGTAATATCACCAACGCCCGTATCAATTACTTTTACCATTATGCGACCTGATTCAAACTTATCAAGTTCATGCTGGATGGCGTCGATAGTGCCAAGGACATCAGCTTTAATTAGAAGGGGAACAATCGGCAAATTTGATCGTTTGTTATTTGTATTGGTCGATACCGTAGCTTCGTTCGTTGCTGCGATGGCGGCTTCAGCCTCCTTCTTGCTGTCTACGGTTGTAAATTCTATACCTACTTCGGGAATGTTGGTAAAGCCAACGATCATTACTGGTGTGGAAAGTCCAGCTTCCCGAATTGGTTTGCCTTGGAAATCCTCCATGATACGCACTGGTGAGAAAGTATTTCCAGCCACTATAAATTGACCACTCTTGAGGGTACCGGCAGTGACAATTAGTGTGGCTGTATTGCCGCGTTTCGGATCCATCTTGCCTTCGATGACTTTCCCAGTCGCTGATGCATTGGTGTCGCCCTTAAGTTCTGCTAGGTCAGCCGCGAGGATTACTAGGTCAAGTAGATCATTGATTCCCTCACCAGATTTGGCAGAAATTGGTGCCCATGGAATATCTCCCCCCATGCCTTCGATATAGATTTCGTTTTCGATCAAGCTTGATTGGGTGCGAGGAATGTCAGCCCCTGGTTTGTCTATTTTGTTAATGGCTACTACGTATGGAATGTTTGCCTGCTTGATAGACTCAAGCGCCTCGAGGGTTTGTGGTTTTACACCATCTTCTGCTGAGACTACCAAGATAGCTATGTCAGCGACATCAGCGCCACGTAATCGCATTTTTTGGAAAGCGGCGTGACCTGGTGTATCGAGGAAAGTAATGGTTTCTTCGGCACCTTCTTTGGTTTTGTGCGGTACAACATAGGCTGAGAGATGCTGGGTGATGCCGCCAGCCTCAGCGTCAACAATGTTACTCTTACGAATAGTGTCTAGCAGAGTAGACTTTCCGTGGTCGATATGACCCATCACCACCACCACCGGTGGTCGTTTAATTACGTTTGGAGTTGTTTGTTTCTTTTTCTTAGCCATATTGTATAAGTGTTGCGCATCACGCCTTAAAAACGCCTATTTAGGCGCTACCGATAAACAATTAGCTGCGAGTATAGCAGAGATTTACACTTTTGGCACCCTGTGTCATGATTCGGCGTAATGGAGGGAAAACAGTCAGAAGGTAGAGTGTATTTGGACTTCGCGGCAGCGACGCCGCTTTTGCCAGAGGCAAAAGCAGCGATGGAGCCTTTTTTGGTGACTCATTTTGCTAACCCAAGCTCAATCCACCAGGAGGGTGTGGTGGCACGTCAAGCGATTGATGAGGCTCGGTCGCGGGTCGCACGGTCCTTGCAGGTGCGCCCTGAATTTGTGACCTTCACTGGTAGTGGTACGGAGGCTAATAATCTTGCTATCTTTGGAGTAATTGAGTCTCTTAAGCGGGCTGGTCGAAAGTATGCAGAAATGGAGGTGATTACAACCAAAATTGAACATCCCTCCATCGCCCGGGCGATGGATCGCCTTGCGGATTTGGGGGTGGAGGTAAAATATGTATCAGTAAATGATGAAGGTGTAGTAGTGGTTCAGCAGCTGAAGAAAATTGTTACGACTCAAACCGTCCTGGTCTCTATATCTTATGTAAACAGTGAAATTGGAGTAATCCAGCCAGTCCGTCAAATTCAAAAAGCTCTGAATGATTTTGAACAACAACATGGTTCAAAAATTATACTTCACATTGATGCCGCCCAAGCACCACTGTGGCTATCGTGTCAATTTGATGCTATCGCAGCTGATTTGCTTATGCTTGATGCTGGTAAATGTTGTGGCCCAAAAGGGGTGGGGGTGCTGGTACGTAGTAAGCGAGTGGATCTGCAGGCTGTTTCATATGGCGGAGGACAGGAGCAGGGCTTACGATCAGGGACTGAGAACGTGCCGGGGATTGTGGGGGCGGCTGTAGCTGTCGAAGAGGCTCAGGCCGGTTGGCGCGAAAGAGCCGATAGGGTAACGAAAGTGCGCGATCAGGCAATCGAGTACATTTTAAAAACTGTGCCAGACGTGATTCTAAACGGTCCGACGGCTGATAAGCGTTTGGCCAACAATATAAATATTTCAATTCCTGGGCTTGATACCGAATACGCTGTGGTCGTGCTAGATAGTAAAGGATTTGCAGTGAGCACGAAGAGCGCTTGCTCAGGCGCGGGCGGCGGTGAGAGTGTTGTGGTTAGAGAGATTTCGGGTGACTCCGCCCGTGCCAGTGCCACTCTTCGGATAACACTTGGGCCAGAAACCAAGTTCGAATCGCTCAAAAATATGATTGATATTTTGGCTGAACATACACAGAGGATGAAGGGTTTGACTCAATAGTCAATCCGTTGCAATATAGAGATAACACGGTGCGTACTGAATGATAGCGGTCCTGATTTTACGATTAAGAAACGAGCGGAACGACTGAGGTGCCGTATAATGGATAAATAACACTATGCCGAATTTTCACAATTTTACGACGAAGGCGAAGGAGGCAATCAGAAAGGCGCATGAACTAGCAATTGAGCGTGGTCAAAATCACGTTAGTCCAGTTCATCTACTAACAGCATTATCAATGCAGGATGAGAGCGCGGTGATTGCTATTCTGGATCGCCTAGATATTGATATTATTGCTTTTACAGATCTCCTTCTTGAAGCACTTGAGACTCCTGAAGTGCAGAATACTATTTCTCAGTCTTATCAATTGTACCTCACACCAGAACTAGCTAAGGCGCTAGAGTTTTCGGGTACTTTTGCCGAGCAGATGGGTGATTCTTATGTAGGGGTGGAACATCTTTTCGTGGCGGCACTTGAGCATCCTGGTCCAGCGATTGAGATTATGCAGCGATCGGGAATCGATAAGAATCGAATTATTGAGACGATTAAAGAGCTGCGTGAAAGTGATGTTACTGATGCACAGGCTCCAAAGAAGTTTCGTACCCTAGCAAAATACACGCGCAATCTAACTAAGCTAGCACAAGAAAATAAAGTAGATCCGGTGATTGGGCGCGATGTTGAGATTCAGCGCGTAATCCAGATTCTTTCTCGGCGCACCAAGAACAACCCGGTTCTTATCGGTGAGGCTGGAGTGGGAAAGACGGCGATAGCTGAAGGTCTAGCGCAGCAGATTGTGCTTGGTCAGGTACCAGAGTCGGTGAAAGAAAAGGAGATCTTATCACTTGATCTCGGGCTCTTAGTGGCGGGTACTAAATTCCGTGGCGAATTTGAAGAGCGTCTAAAGACAGTTATGAAAGAGGTGGAGATGGCGGCTGGTCGCATTATCCTCTTTATTGATGAGCTCCACACTATCGTCGGAGCCGGTCAGGCAGACGGATCAATGGATGCGTCAAACATGCTCAAACCAGCACTAGCTCGGGGTGAGATTCGCGTAATTGGTGCTACGACACTTAAGGAGTATCAAAAGTATATTGAGCGTGATCCTGCCCTAACTAGACGCTTTCAGCCAGTGTATGTGAATGAGCCAAATCAGGAAGATGCCGTAGCTATCTTGCGTGGTTTAGCAGAGAAGTACGAACTCTATCACGGTGTACGTATTACCGACGACGCGATTCTAGCAGCGGTAAATCTTTCTTCGCGTTATATTACTGATCGTTTTTTGCCAGATAAGGCAGTTGATCTTATTGATGAGGCTGCTTCAGCTCTACGTATCTCACTAGAAAATAAGCCAGAAGAGCTGGTTGAGACTGATCGTAAGATTCGACGTTTAGAGATTGAACGAGAGGCGCTTCGTAAGGAAGTTGAGATTTCAGAGAATAAAAAGAAAGTAAAGGACCGCATTAAGGAAATTGAAAGAGAAATTGGAGAGTTTAAGGAGACAACCTCGAACCTTGAAACTAAGTGGAATAACGAAAAAGAAGCACTAGGGGAGATCGGTAAGTTAAAGAAGGAGCTCGAAGAGCTGCGAGTTGAGGCCGATAATGCAGAAGCAACGGCTGACCTAATTCGTGCCGCCGAGATTCGTTATGACACTATTCCAGCGGTGCAAAAGGAGCTTGATGTAAAACTAAAGCGACTCAAGAAACTACAACGCAGTCGCCGCCTTCTCAAGGAAGAGGTGACTGAAGAGGATATTGCCGGAGTGGTGTCTCGGTGGACTGGTATTCCAGTATCTCGCATGCTTGAAGCTGAGGTCGAGAAACTAGCTCGCATGGAGGAAGTATTGCACGAAAAAGTAGTCGGGCAGGATGAGGCGGTAAAGCTGGTGGCAGATGCTATCAAGCGATCTCGAGCTGGTATAGCCGACCCAAATCGACCAATTGGTTCGTTCCTATTTCTTGGTCCAACTGGAGTGGGTAAGACAGAGCTATCGCGAGCCTTGGCTGAATTTATGTTTAATGATCCCGACGCGCTCTTGCGGATCGATATGTCCGAGTTTATGGAGAAGCACTCAGTATCTAAGATTATTGGATCACCTCCAGGTTATGTTGGACACGAAGAGGGTGGTTCTATTACTGAGCGGGTACGTCGTCGTCCTTACGCAGTGATTCTGCTTGATGAGGTAGAAAAGGCACATCCAGAAGTGTTTAATATCTTGCTTCAGGTACTAGATTCTGGTCACTTAACTGACGCAAAAGGCCGCAAGGTGAACTTCAAAAACACAGTCATCATCATGACTTCAAATATCGGAGCCGAACACATCGACCGTATGTCTACATTTGGCTTTGCTGATGATCATGGTGAGGCAGCACAGTATGTGCAGGCTAAAGATAAGGTAATGGAGAGTCTCAAGCAGTACTTCCGTCCAGAATTTCTCAATCGTCTCGATGAAATCATAACGTTTGACCTTCTTTCACCAGAAGTAATAGCCGAGATCGTTGAGATTCAGGTGGAAGATGTGATTGAAAGACTGGCTAAGAAAGAGATTAAGCTCAGCGTTAGCGAAGAAGTGCTCGAGTATCTGGCCAAAGAAGGTTACGATCCTAAGTTTGGTGCACGACCTCTCCGCCGGATTATTCAAAGTAAGATTCTTACTCCGGTGGCTAATATGATGGTGGGGGAAGGAATGCTTCAGGGCGGTATAGTGAGTGTGTCCATGAAGAAAGGGGAGCTTAATTTCGATGTGAAAAAGACTGGACGAAGAAAGAGCACTGTTGGTAAGACTTCAACTACAGAGTCTAAGAATAAGAAGAAGGAGGCAGTAGCAGTGTAGCTAAAAACCCGCACAATAGCGGGTTTCTATAAAAAAAGTTCACAGTCTTTGACTGTGAACTGTATGAGAGTAGGTACGACTATGTATTTTTGTGACGTTGTTGTTTTTCAAGATACCACCCTGCGTGACGCAACCTCTTTGACTGACTACCCTTGAACAGTCTGATGGTCTCTGCCGAAGGTTCAAATTGAAAGAGTTTTTTGTATACCTCTTTATGTATTTTCTTTGGTCCGTAGTTAATCAGTGCCACATAGTCACTTACTGAGACAGCACATTCGAGTGCTTTCTGCAGGCTTATATTTTTCAAAGCCCTAGTGGCTGATTGTGGATATTCGTCACTGTAGGCCAGGCTTCTAAATGCAAGCCATTCTTTGGTCGAACGCAGTTTTGCAGTCTTTGCCCATGCCTCTGCATGTTTTTTCTTGGTGACGACCGAGCAAGCGTCAATAAAAATTTTTGTTATTTTCTTTCGATTAATATTTCTTATTGCAATGATTGCGATACGCGAGAATGACATTTGGAATACCTCTTGTAAGGAACTGTATGTAAGCACTGTCTATGCAGTGCGGTGTGAAATATTTTTGCTAGATAATAATGGAAGACATCCAGGCATACATTTCTGGTTAATCCTGCCAACGGTCGATCTGACGTTGGATCTGCTCCGCGGGCACTTTGTGCGCACCTTTTGAAGCTATCTCTGGTTCAGGATGGGGCATAGTTTCGATTCTAACCTGGTACCCATAATTTTCTGCTGCTTCAATGTAACGAGTATATTCCCACTTTTTTACATTAGTGTTGTCGCAGATTACGACCGGCACTCCAAGTGCCAGGCTTTCGACAAACGCGTCGTAATTATCTTCATGATAAGTGCGCTGCAAATCGCGGTCAAAGAAGTATTTATCCCCGACCATGAAGTAGTCGCTAGTGGAATGAATTGATCCATTTTCTCCAGCAAGTTCTTTTGCTCGAGGAGTCTTTCCGCTTCCAGACACGCCACGCATAATGTAGGCAATTTTCACTTTGCTTCTCCTAAGGAAGAACTAATTTAATAAAATAGTATAATAAAACTAGTGTTTGTCAAGATTTGTGTGCCGAGCTGGATTCACTGCAGCCATAGAAACATGTTCGTAAACTTAACATTTCTTGCGGCTTCAGCATCTTACTTCTAATCCTGGTGTATCTTGAGGATCAACGCCAAAGTCTACATAAAGACAAGTCGAGCTTTAATTTTATATGCACTGAGCTGGTGGTGTTCGACAATTTTTATCTGTGTGCTAGGATAGCTTGTTTTTAGAGTCCTATTATCTACAAATGCCCACCACAAAGATTAAAAATTTTCTTCTATCACATAACAGGTCTGAAGCTGAAGCGTACGCAAATCCCGAGGCGGTGCGTATTAGGCGTGAGTATTGTGAACACCATCCCACTGAGATCCTGGCGCTAACTTGTATGGACGGAAGACTTAATTTTCCTGAGGTCACCAATACACCAGTGGGTATAGCCAAGACCTTTAGGAATTTGGGTGGAGATTTCGATCTAGGTTGGCCCTTTTTTGGATCGTTGTTTCAGCAGTGGGTTGATGATGCTATGGGTCGTGGTCATGATGCTATTATCATTGCTGCTTATCATTACTCCAAAAGTGATACTCATCTAGGATGTGCCGGCTGGGGGTGTGATACTGATAAAGCCAAAGCTGCCTCAATGAAATTACAAGCACAGTGTGCTCGGGTGTTGGGAGGAGGCCGTTCGACTGTGTATCCTATTGTTATTGGTTTTGAAACAGACGAAGATGAACTTATTGTTCATGGAAAAGACGGTGGAGAGATTAACATAATAGAGGAGCTTGAGACCTCAGAAAAAGATCTTGAGCAGAAGCTAAGGTACTTATTTTCAGATATGAAGGAGCAGATGGTGCGAGATCTGTTACAGTTGCTTATTGGTAACATTGCTCATGTTAAGAACGTTAGGGAAGGGAACAGAACTCAACTTGAAACCTGTCATGGGGAGCAAATCATGGGCATAGGCTGTGGTCTTGACTGGCTTCATCTCCATAATAAAGCACTTTTGATTGGTCCATTTAGTCTACGTCTTCGTAAACCATTCTCTGAAGCGGCTGGTATTCTACTTGAAAATCTAAATTCAGGCCGCATCCCGAAAGAAGACGGTGTAGTGGTTCTGATTAGTGCCGTCTATCATGATCAGTTTGGTACTGAAAAGAATATGGCTTCTGAAAAAGCTCACTCTTTGGCACGCATGGCAGAGGAGACAATCGCTGAGCGCGTTCCTGGCTTACTACCTTACGTGCAATTTCTGGTTGGTGTAGTTGATCTTGATTCACGTGAGTTTTCCGAATTGGACTACAAAGTAGAGTTTAACAATATAGACACATCAAAGGCGGTAGTGGAAGAGAAGGTCTCTTGTTACTAGTTTATTTAATAAAAACAAGAGTCACCAACAGATGCTGGTGACTTTTTATGTTGTGCGCCGGGAGGGATTCGAACCTTCGTAGGCTAATGCCAGCAGATTTACAGTCTGCCCTCGTTGACCGCTTGAGTACCGACGCATTTATGTGAACCTACAGAGAATCTGCAAGTGGGAACAAAATATCATAAGTTTGGCATTTTTCAAAGTTTTGCTGTGTTATATTTTGTCTAATGAGATCTCTAATTACGGCATTCATAATTATCTTTTCGATATTTCTCCCTAGTGTTTCTATGGCTGCTGGCCTCGTCCCTTGTGGTGGTTATAATGCTGACGGTAGCTCCGAGCCACCTTGTCAGGCTTGTCACTTCGTTCAGCTACTTGAGAATGTATCTGATTGGTTTGTCATAATTTCTACCGT
>JBFHUT010000016.1:0-16828 GCA_041589935.1 Minisyncoccia bacterium | reverse complement strand
TGGGTCCGGGAGATCTTTACACCAGCATCTTAGCTAATTGTGTCGTGGACGGAGTAGGAGAGGCAATTAAAAACTCTAAAGCGCATGTAGCGTATGTGTGCAATATGATGACGAAGCTCGGGCAGACCTCCGGTATGGGTGTTGCTGAGCATGTATCTGAAATTACGCGCTATGTTGGTCAGGCCCCAGATTCGGTACTAGTTAATGTCAGTCCTTTTCCGGCTGATTTGCTAGCTCGCTATGCCAATGACGGAGAGTATCCAGTATTTTTCAACTATGAGTCTGAGAACAGTCGAGTGATCCCGGCCGATCTACTTGCGTCTGAGACAGTACAGACAAGTAAGGGTGATGTCTTGAAACGTAGTCTTATTAGACACGATTCTCGTAAACTAGCTCGTAAACTAATCGATCTTTTATGAAGTACTTACTAGATTTTGACCGGACTTTATTTGATACTGCTGCTTTTGGCCAACAAGTTAATAATGATGGTGAAGGGAGTCACTTATTTGATTCTGATATTTGGAAAAAATACCAAGCTAGTGATTACTTGTTTCCCGAGGTAATTGATTGGTTAGAGCAAAAAAATAAGGAAGACTTATTTATTGTCACCGCTTACGTGTCGGCGTTAGGTTTATCAGCGCAGGATTATCAAGCGGAAAAACTACGGAGTTCTAAGATAGAAGGCAAGGTTGAGTCAGTTATCTTAGTTAAGGAAGATAAGGGTAAGGTGGTGGCGAAAATTACAGATCAGTTTCTACCAGATGAGCCTGTGGTTTTCGTTGACGATAAGATAGAACAGTGTCTTTCAGTTAGGGCTCACGCACCACAAGTGCAGTGTTTTTTGATGGTTAGAAACCGATCAGTTGTTGGTGAGATTGAGGAAGTGAAGGGTATAAAGATAGTTTCTTCTCTTAAGGAACTCGATGTTATGATTAAAGAGATATGAAAGTAACGATCGCAACCGGATTATATCCACCAGAAATAGGGGGTCCTGCGACTTATGCTCTGATGTTGGAAGCAGAACTGCCGGCCAAGGGAATTGATACCAATATTGTTCCGTTTGGTTGGGTGCGACATTACCCAAAAATAATCAGACACATTGTCTTTGGTTGGAAATTGTGGCGAGAAAGCGCCCAAGCAGATGTGATCTATGCACTTGATCCGATCAGTGTTGGTCTGCCAGCTCTGTTTGTTTCAAAAATTCGTAAGAAACCTTTTTTGATCAGACTAGGTGGTGATTATGCTTGGGAACAAGGCAGAATTAGATTTGGTATCACTGATACTCTCGATGAATATCTAGAAAACAGAGAGTCATGGCCTATGCCTGTAAAAATATTTGCAAAAATACAGAGCTATGTGGTCACGAAAGCTGATCGGGTTGTGGTGCCTAGTGAATATTTAAAATCAGTCGTGGTGAAGTGGGGGGTGTCCGAAGAAAAGATCCAGGTTATTTATAGCGCCCTTTATCCACTTGAGGTCACAGAGTCGCGCGAACAATTACGTTCAGCTCTTTCTTATAACTATCCCACGATTGTTTCTGCCGGGCGCTTGGTTCCTTGGAAGGGTTTTAGTGTTCTTATTGATGTGGTGGAAAGATTGAAGGTTAAGTTCCCGCAAGTGACACTAGTGATTGTCGGTGATGGTGAGGAAAAAGCTGCACTAGAAGCAAAGGTAGCCAAACTTAAATTATCTCAACATGTTTGGTTTACAGGGAGTATATCTAAAGACGCGCTCGGGGCAACTATTAAAGCCGCTGATGTGTTTGTATTAAACACAGCCTATGAAGGGTTGTCTCACCAGCTTATTGAGGTGATGGATATTGGTACGCCGATTGTGACGACAAAATCTGGTGGAAATCCAGAACTAATTACCGATGGGGTTCATGGTTATTTGGTTGACTTTAACAACACAGAACAACTATCTGATGCAATTGCGAGAGTATTTAACCACCCAGAATCTCGGGATCGAATTACTCAATCTGCTCGTGGCAGGTCAAAGCAGTTTAGTAGGGATTCAGTGGTGAGTGAGGTGGTGTCTTTATTGAGAGAGGTAGCTAAACAGTATTAGATATGGTTGTGCTATCAATTGGTTACGGTAGGCATTTATTTAAAGCTGGTGATTCTGAAAAAGAACGTATTATTTTATGTGCCAGAGAGCTATCTGAGTTACATATGATAATTTTTACCCTAAAGCAAGACGGCTTAAAAATAACAAATTGTGAGAATAACCTTGTGTTATACCCTACAAACTCAAAATCTAGATGGTTGATGGTTTATGATGCTTTCAAGATTGGCTCCAGAATCATTTCTGATCGTGGAAAAGAAGTCGTTGTGACGACGCAGGATCCCTTGGAGGCCGGTTTGGTGGGTTATATGTTGAAGATGTTTTACGGTATCTATCTAAACGTTCAGGAACATGCGGATATATTCAGTCTTCGCTACTGGCGTCAAGAGACAGGGATGAATTTTTTTCGATATTGGATGGGTCTGTATATACTGCGTCGAGCAGATACTATTAGAGTAGTTTCAAAAAGGATTCAGGAGACGATAGAGAAGATGGATTTATCGGCTCATCTTCGCAGGTTGCCAGTAGCAATAAACTTGGAACCGTTTTTGCTTCAGGATAACTTGGACTATGGGAAAGTGTTTAATGAAAATGAGTTTCGATATATATCAGTTGCTCGATTTGTTAAACAAAAAAACTTTCCGTTGATGATACAAGCCTTTGCTCGTGCTCATGAACGGAATGATAAAGTAAGACTGACAATTGTCGGTCGTGGACCCGAGGAAGAAATAATAAAAAAAGAGATAAATTTGGCCTTTAAAGAAACTGATTCTAATAGTTGTCCAGTGGAAATTATTGGGTGGTCTGATGATATACCTAGTCTTATGAAATCAGCAGATGCTTATTTGCTGTCATCTAATTATGAGGGTTGGGCCCGGGTTTTGATTGAGGCTATTTGCAGCCATTTGCCAGTAGTAACAACTGATGTGGGTTGTGCGGGAGAAGTGGTTATAGATGGTCAGCATGGTTATGTAGTTCCTCCGAAAGATGTTCAGGCATTGTCGGAGGCTATATTTAGAATGTCATCTGACAAGTCCCAGTATGATCATTTTAGAAATAACCTTAGTAGTATTGTCCCTAGTGACATTCCAGGTACAGATATGAAAGCCTATGGTCAATTATGGGTTAAAAGTCTGCTTTAAAAATACTTAATTATATTGCTATAATTAAAACCAATGACAAGGCGCGATCTTTCTAAGCGTGACGCTTCGCATCACGCAGCTTCAGAACTAGACTATATCATTCGATCCGAATCGTATGGGGCTGATTCTAAGGTGCAGAAAGTATCGGCAGAAGAAGCTATGACCGGCGATCGGGTAATTGAGACCGATACAAGTCGAAACATTACCAGAGTATTATTTATCTCCCAAAACACAGATTTGCTAAACCCGACTCGGCAGACTCTCGACGGCTACCTTAACATCAGTGATTTGTTTCAAGAGGTCCATATCTTGATTTTAAGACGCGGTATTACTCCTAAAAACCCAGTTTTACGGGTGGCAAAAAATGTTTGGCTCTATACGGCTGCGGCCACTTGTTGGTGGCAGTTACCTTGGGCGGGATTGAGAATGGCTGAAGATCAGTTGGAGTTTGCTTCTGGTTTCCGACCAGACCTTATCGTGGCACGTGATGCATTTGAGTCTGCGGTGGTAGCACAAAAGCTTGGTGAAAAATACGGCAAAGCAACTCAACTGCACGTTTTAGACGATTACACCGCAGCCTCCTTCCTTAAACAAAGCCGAAGAAACTTTTGGCGCTTGGTGTTGCCTAAGTATACAATCCCTCGGTTCCGAAGCATTAGAACACTAACTGATGTGATGAGAGGCAGGTTAGAGAGAGATTATGAAATTCCTGATATAAAAACTCTACCTCGGTTCCAGAATTACGAAGCTCTAATTGACTCACCAGTTCAAATCGATCTAAAACAAAAATACAAAGGGTTCATCTTTTTTATGTTGTTTGTTGGCGATCTAAATTACCAAAGTACACTCCATGAAGTTTTAGATGCAGCACGCTTCGTATTAACCAACCAAAGAGTCGGTTTGTTGGTTTTAGGAGAGGGGAAAACTAAGCGAGAATTTGAAAAGCGCGCTAAAACGCTAGGGATAGAAAATCAAGTGATTTTTGAAAATAGGCCAGCTGATATCGTGCCGTACCTTAAGTCAGCAAACATGCTACTGGTAACTGATACTGGTTATCAAAGCGACGAACTTACGCTACAAGCAGCTGCCGCTGGTATACCGATGGTAATGACGCGTACTGACAGACGGGAAGATATTTTCGTAGATGAAAAATCAGCCTTTATTTGTGAGCCTAGTGACGTTCAGTCTATTTCCAATCGAATTAACGACTTACTAAATGACATTGAATTAAGAAAGGTTTTTGTGCATGAAGGGCAGACAGCTATTCGGGAGCGATTTCACAATAATCTACAAATATATCGAGAGTCATACCGATCCAGTATCGAGGAAGTATTATTTTTGCCAGAGTTAGATCTTTAATTAGCAAGCCTGAAGTAATGATGTTATGATTGCCTGCAATATGGATAAAAACCATTTTGCTTCAATAATTAAAGAAAATAGTGTTGTCGATAGGGAGGGGATTTTCGTTGCAAAGGAAATAGCTGAGAAGACTGTCTGGGATAAGTTGGCTGAGGAGAATCCCACTCACGCTGTTATCTCTGCTAAGGATGAAGCCGATGCGTCCCGTAAGTCAGAAGAACAAATCTCCAACATAAAACAACATGTTAAATCCACTGATATTTTGCTAGATTGCGGCACTGGTTATGGTCGCGTAGCAAAGTATTTGTTGCCAGAGATGAGGATCGGAGGTTACATCGGAGTCGATAGTGCCTTCAACATGCTTAAGTTGTTTAAGCAGCGTTACGATAAAAGTGAGACGGAGCAAAGTACGCCATTACTGTTGCTTAACGCCGATATCCATACCTTGCCGCTTAAGGACGCTAGTGTGGATGTGGTCATTGTCTGCGCTGTCTTTCTGCACAATCATAAAGAAGTGGTGAAG
The DNA here is from genome assembly GCA_041589935.1 of Minisyncoccia bacterium. Lineage (GTDB taxonomy): Bacteria > Patescibacteriota > Minisyncoccia > Phycocordibacterales > UBA918 > OLB19. The sequence goes on along the minus strand of JBFHUT010000016.1, from coordinate 11,740 downwards.
AGGGCAATGGCTGAAATTAAGCGAGTTGTAAAACCAGGCGGGACAGTGCTGATTTATTCCTCTTTCCCACGCACGATGACACTCATGGGTCTGCAGGGCCATGCGTACCAAATGCTGCTTAACTTGCTCGGTAAGCCATACAAAAATGGCCCCGTACGGTATTACCGGAGGGGAGAGGTGGCTCATCTATTTGATGGTTTTACTGAACTTGACCTACTGCCGGTTGGTTATGCCGTGCTGCCTAAGACACTTATTTTCCTCCCTGGTTTTCTGGAGAAGATTTGGCGAGTTGGTATCGCTAACCCAATTAACAAAGTTTTAGAGATAATAACTCCGGCTTGGCTAAAACCTTATACAGCTGTGCATTTTGACGTAATCGCAAAACGATAAGTGAGACTTTTTCTGCAAGGAAGGGGTTTTCAATAATGTTGTCTTGCTAATATGAAACTTCTTATAGTTACACAAGTGATTGATATAGAACACCCAATTTTGGGCTTTTTCCATCGTTGGATTGAGGAGTTTGCTAAGCATTGTGAGCAGGTGCATGTAATTTGCCTCCAGGAGGGTAAACATTCTTTGCCAGAAAATGTGTCGGTTTATTCCTTAGGCAAAGAAGAAGGGAAAGGTCGTCTGACGTACCTGTGGAGATTTTATACTCTTATCTGGAAACTACGCCATGAGTACGACAATGTGTTTGTGCACATGAACCAGATTTACGTCATATTAGGTGCATTGTTATGGCGAATTCTTGGTAAGAAGGTAGGATTGTGGTACGCGCACGGCACTGTCACTCTGTCACTACAGTTGGCGACTTTATTGTCTGATAATATTTTTACTTCGACCCCGGAGGGTATGCGTATTGAAACGTCTAAACGTGTGATAGTGGGACAGGGTATTGATGTAGATAAATTTGTAGTAGACGCAAAGTCTTCGTCAAACACAACACGTTTAATTACTGTAGGTCGTATTTCAAGATCTAAGAATATCGATACTCTTCTTCAGGCATGCTCTTTACTAAAAAAAGATGGTAAAAAATTTACCTTCAGAATCATAGGCTCACCAACTACTTCAGAAGAGTTTGAATATGCTAATGAAATGTATGCGCTGACAAATAAACTTATGCTTGATGAACAAGTAGAGTGGGTGGGTCCTGTACCACAACGCGTTTTGCCTGCTGAACTGCAGCAAGCAGATGTTTTTATTCATGATGGATCTACCAATAGTCTAGACAAGACATTACTCGAGGCTGTTTTGTGTGGTTGTGTGGTAGTGTCCTCTAATCCCGCTTATAGAAATCTTGGTGAATCTTTAGTTCCAGGTCTTATCTATAAACCTAAAGACGCTACGACCCTTGCAAATATTATTGAGTCTTTACTGCACAGGTCTACAACAGAACGTAAGATATTAATGAAACCAATCATTGAGTTTGTGCGTTCTAATTACAGTGTAACTAATCTAATTTCTGGTATAGTTAAATCTTATTAAATCTTCTTATGAACTTACTATTTAGCATAATCCCAGGCTTAGCATCCGAGCTCAGTGCAAGTTTAATTGATAAAGTTAGGCTAATATTTTCTTTATGGTTTTTTTCTGTGTTTAAAAAGATTGGTTTAATACAAGAAGATTTTTCTTTACAGGTACAATATAATAAATTTCAATTTACGTTATTTTTGAGAAATATAGTAGATCTCGCGGTCTTAAAAGAAGTGTTTATTGATAAAGAATATGAGTGTGACTTGCAGCGTCAGCCTAGAATAATCGTTGATTTAGGAGCTCATTTTGGCGACAGTTCGCTATATTTTCACGCTCTTTATCCAGAGGCGTTGATTTATGCAGTGGAGCCTTCTCCTGAAAACTTCGATAGGCTAAAGAAACATACTGCTACGATAGGAAATATCATTCCTGTTAATATCGCGGTTGGAGGAGAAGACGGGGTAATGAAGTTGAATTTATCAAAAAGTTCACTCGGGCATTCAATATATGAGAGAGAAAAAGACAACAAAACAGTCGAAGTTAAAATGTTGTCACTAAAATCATTTATGGAAGTTTATTCAATAAAGGAAATTGATCTCTTAAAGTTTGATATTGAGGGTGCCGAGTTTAGGGTCTTACGAAGTCCATCGTTGTCCAGTGTTACTTATTTCTTAGGTGAGTTACACTTTGATTTAGATAAAAGTGTATCTGAAGAGGAATTTACTAAGACTTTGTCTGGATTTAAGGTTCAGCAAATTCCAATAGAGAGGCAGAGTGGTCGTTATATAATTAAAGGGAGTAAAAATTGATTATGAAATATTATTCTGTAATTCGGGGTCACGAGTATGAGATTTTGGAACAAAAAACCTTACATGGTGAAATTCTAGATGTGGGCGGTAGCAGGAGGTCTGGATATCACCAACTAATTAAAGGAGACAATAAGTTTTATGTCATAAATATTGATGAATCATGTGAGCCAGATGAGTTTGTAGACATCGAAAAAGATTTTCCTTTTGAGTCAAATCGGTTTGATAACGCAATTTGTTTTAATGTTATTGAACACGTTTTTGAGTTTGAGAATGTGTTTAGAGAAACTTTGCGGTGTGTAAAACCGGGTGGTAAGTTATTAATAGCTGCTCCATTTATGCACCACGTTCATGGTTCTCCTGATGACTTCCTTCGTTATACGGACTCCTCTTACAGACGTCTTGCCGAAAAATACAATTGTGAGATCTTACAAATCACCCCACTTGGGTATGGTTTTTTCTCCCTTGGGTTTCAGTGTGCCGGTGGTGCAATCCCTACTAAGACACTACAAGCAGCGTTTAAATTTATAGCGGTTACCTTAGATAAGACTTTTAATAAAATGTCGCGTAAATATAGAACACTTACGGAAAGGCTACCGCTCGGTTATTTTGTGGAGTTTAAAAAGAAAAATGATTAAATTTTTTAGAAAAGTCTATAGTAAGATTCTGTACTCCATAACAGATAATTATATCTTATCCTATCCAAAATCTGGAAGGACGTGGGTTAGGTATTTTTTAGGTCAGTATCTATCAAAATATTACAAAATTAGTCTTTATACAAACTACTTCACAATAATAAAAAGACACAAAGAGATTCCCAGATTTCACTTCACACACGGTAACTTTTTTAATGAATCCATAGATGATTTTGAAGAGACTGTAAATTTACTTAGCAATAAAAAGGTTTTATTTCTTATTAGAGACCCTAGAGATACAGTGGTCTCTTTCTATCATCACAATCAGAACAGATTGGCCTTCTTGGATTCTAAAGGACTATCAGTAAGTGATTTTATAAGGCACCCTCGTCTCGGTATTTCACGTATTGTAGAGTATATGAATTATATTGAGGACAATCGTGATAGATTTAAGTTTTATCAGGTTGTCAAGTATGAGGAACTTAAGGGCGACTATAGAAAATTTGAGGATATTATAAATTTTCTTGATATTGATATGTCAGAGGAATGTTTTGTTTTTGCTAAAGAAGAGAGTGAGTTTCAGAAGATGAAAAAGGTTGAAGCTAAAGGTCTGGTTTCTGATCATCTGTTAAAGTTAGGAGATAAAAAAAATGAAAATTCTTATAAGGTAAGAAAGGGAGTAGTGGGTGGTTTTAGAGACGAATTATCAGATGAAGATATTGATTTCTGCAATCAGGTTATGAGGGGTCTAAATCCAGTGTTTGGTTATATAGATTATGATTAAAGTTTATTATGAAATAGTTAGCGGTATCAGATTATTACCGGTTATCTCTCCAAATGAGGAGGCTGGCGACTCCCTAACAGAAGATGTGCCATTTTGGAGAAAGGCATTAGCTCAGAATAAAGATAGCAAATTTGTTGAAAAGGTATACTCACCAAAAGAAGCAGATTATATTTTAATTCCACATGTTTTTAAAAGTGTAAGACATAATGCTGATTACATATCAAGGTTAAAAAAATTATCTAGTGACCACAAAAAGAAAATTCTAATTTTTACTTTCCAAGACAACACCGATCCAATTCATTTCCCAGATGCTATCATTTTTCGTGCCTCTGCTTATAAAAGTCATTTACTTAAAAATGAAGTTGGACTGCCATATTTGGTAGAAGATTTACTGGATAATAGAGAATTAACGCTTAGAGTAAAACCAAAAATGCCTACTGTAGGTTTTGTGGGTTGGGCAGGATTTAAAAGTATTCAGCAGTCAGTAAAAGCAAACGTTAAAGAGATTATGAGAATGATTGTTTCTTTAGCGACAACCCTTAAGCCGTTAGGGATCAAAAGGAAAGGAGTGTTTATTAGACAAGAAATGCTGAAGGTTTTATCTTCTGATGGGCAAGTTAAGACTAACTTTATAATCAGAAGTTCTTATTCGGGCCATACTGGTACTGCTGAAAATGATATAAATAAATTAAGAGAAGAGTATATTGATAATATCGTCTCTTCTGATATCACCTTGTCTCCTAGGGGAGAAGGGAATGCGTCACAGAGGTTTTTTGAGGTTCTTAGCTTGGGGCGAATTCCTCTCTTGGTCGATACTGATGGCTTACTTCCGCTAGAAGAAATTATTCCTTACGATGAATTTGTCATCAAAGTTCCTTATAATAAAAGAAAATATGCAGGTCAGTATATAAACGATTTCTTTTCTCATTTACCTGATGATAAGTCCTACGAAGATGTTCAAAGAAAAGCGAGGTTTTATTTTGAAAAATACCTAAGCTTTAATGGTTTCTATACCCATATTTTCCGTGATGGGTATATTAGAGAAATTGATAAAAATATTTTTGGGTAAATAATTAGTAGTATGAAACTTTTATTTTGGAAATTTGCAAATTACTACGCGAAAATATTTGGATGGAAGTTTTTTGTGCCCTTTCATCACATGATTATAAATTTGTCTTTACATAGTCTGGGTTATGGTAATGCCCTCTCTTCAGAATTTAGCGGAGAGAAGATTTTTATTAAAAGGTATTTATCAAAAATAAAACCAAAGCTGGTTATTGATGTTGGTGCTAATGTTGGAAATTACAGTAGACTAGTGCTTGATTATGTTGATACAAAGATATATGCATTAGAACCAAATCCAAATTGTTTTCTCAGACTCCAAGAATTACCTGATACTGTTACTAAGTTAAACGTAGCTCTTGCAGATTTTGAAGGTAAGGCCACTCTACATTCGCGTAATGACTTAGACGAAAAAGCCACTCTAGAAAGTAAGTTCGAAGGTGGGGAGGAGACTGAAGTTGAAGTAAGAAGAATGGACTGTTTGGCGAAAGAGTTGGGGATTAAAGAGGTGGATTTTGTAAAGATAGATACAGAAGGATATGAAAAAGAGGTTATCTTAGGTTTCGGTGAAGTTAAGCCAAAAATAATTCAATTTGAATTTAATATCCATCACTTATATAAAAATCAAACATTATCTGATTTAGTTAAATTACTTAGTGGCTATAAATTTTTTAGATTAATCCCAAACGGATTAATTGAAATTAATCCGGACAAATTTTTAGACAATATCTTTATGTTTTCCAATATTTTAGCTGTTAGAGATGATATTGTCTCTAATTTTAGAAAATAAAAGAAAGGAAATAATTGCTTTCATATACTGGGATAAAACTTTTGATATAACCGTTCCATATAGTCCAAATATAAAGGTTAGGCCCAGTAAACTGACTATTTGAATAGCGCTTGTAGTAATGTGGTATTTATAAAGCGCTTTTTCTTGGTGCTGAATCTGTAAAAAGCCGATAGGTATAATAAACACTGACGCTGGTATTGACGTCAAAAGGATTTGTGCGAGAAACACAGAATCAGAATAATCTGGGAAAAATAATCCATATACATAGGGAATTAGCGATATTGCAAAAACACTTAGTACCACAAGGAATAAAAAAAACAGAGACGCCTTCTTATATATAATTGATCTGTTTGATTCAACTGATTCATATTTATTAAATTTCGGTAGGGCTAATACTTGGAAATGTTTCAAACTACCACGTATTTGTTCGGGCAAGATTGACGAGATTGTATAAATCGCCAATTCTACGGCACCAAGATATTGGAAGATCACTATAGAGTCAATTCGTGATGAAAAACCATCAATAATATTTCTTAGCGATGAGTGTCGTGCAAAACTTAAAAACTTTTTATAGACATGTTCAACCTTAGATATTTTTGTATCTGATTTTGGTCTAAAAATAAAGTAAGTCACTACTGCTGAAATGGATTGAGAGAGAAAATAGGCGGCGAGCAGGATGACGATATTCTTGGTAAATAGTATCGTGATTATTGTTGTTGCTGATACAAAAATTGACTTAAGAGTCTGTGTTATAGTGACGTACTTAAAGTCTTGTTTGCCTTGTAAAAATGCAACAGTACATCCAAATATTTGTGAAATTGGTTGAAGTGTAGCGATTAAGAAACATCCCCAAGCCAGAGTCTCGTTACCCATCAATGCATAGTACAGGCCTGTTATTACAGAAAGTAAAGTAATTATTGTTCCGTAAGCCAAGGTCGCCCTTATACCTCTGACAAAGAAACCTACAAATCCCTTTGCTGTGGCTTGTGCAATTGCTTGAGTAATACCAGTTAGTGAGAAAAGTCCGAAGATTAAACCAAGTGATATGACATATCTATATACGCCAAATTCTTGTTGTGTTAGTAGTCGGGAAAGGATAACCGTTGTAATCAAAGACAAGACCACCACAACGGCTTGAGATGATAATAGCCATAAACCGCCTCTTAAAAAATGCTCCCCATCAATTTTGAAGAAGCGAGTGGTTGTTTTGATGATTAGATCCATAAGTATACAGTAGTCAATTTAACATTCTACATTAAAACAAAACTTATTTTATAAAAGTTTTGTTTTAATACGGTGCATATTTTGGATTTTATGAATTATAAAAATGATTTGGATAAATTAAGGAGGATTAATTTGAATGAGCACCAGCTTTTTGATTTGGAAATGATTATGGTTGGGGGGTTTTCTCCACTAAAGGGCTTTTTAAACGAGGCTGATTACTACTCAGTCTTAGATAATTTAAGATTAGCAAACGGTGATCTATGGCCTATCCCTATAACATTAGACGTTTCTAGGAATTTTGATTTTTTTGTAGGGGAGTCGGTAGTGTTGTGTGATCCTTACGGTAATCCTTTGGCTGTGATGGAAATCGAGAGTCGGTATGAGCCGAATAAGGAGTTGGAAGCAAGAAGTGTATATGGAATGACAAATCAAGAACATCCTGGAGTTTGGAGATTGATGAATCAGGCCAATGATGTTTATTTGGGAGGGAGTATTCATGTTCTGCGGTCAAGATCATATGGTGATTTTGATGAATTAAGACACACTCCCCAAGAACTGAAAGACATTTTTATTGATAAGCGATGGACTAATGTGATTGCTTTTCAGACACGTAATCCTATGCATAGAGCTCATTTTGAACTTGTGAAAAATGCTTCTGAACACATTGGGGCGCCGGTTTTAATCCATCCAGTTGTTGGGGTGACTAGTAAAGATGATATTAATTATATAACTCGGGTACAAACGTATAAAATTATCTGTGAGAAATATGGTAAGGAATTCACTATCTTGTCTCTATTGCCATTAGCCATGCGTATGGCTGGTCCGCGCGAAGCGCTTTGGCACATGTTGATTCGAAAGAACTACGGAGCAACACATTTTATCGTTGGGCGCGATCATGCTGGACCTGGTAAAGACAGTTTCGGAAATCCATTTTATGGACCTAACGAAGCGAGTGATTTGGCAGAGAAGTATGCTGATGAAGTCGGTATGAAAGTGGTGTCTAGTGCAGAGTTGATGTATTCAAAAGTTAAGAAGAGATATGTATCGGTAGAGAAAATACAAAAAGGAGAAGAAGTGGAATCAATTTCAGGCACAGAGTTTCGGCGTCGTCTGTTGGCCGGGGAAGAAATACCGGACTGGTTTTCATTTCCGGAAACAATCGATATTCTTCGGTCAGCTATTAATCGTCAGAGTCAGCGCGGGCTAACCATTTTTCTCACTGGTCTATCTGGTTCAGGTAAGTCGACTATAGCTAATGCTCTGGTGTCTAAGTTGCTGGAGAGACAAGAAAAAGGAGTTACGTTGCTTGATGGTGATGTTATTCGTAGTCATCTGACCAGCGAACTGGGATTTTCCAAGGAGCATCGTGACCTTAACGTGCAGCGAGTAGGCTTCGTTGCCAGTGAGATTACTAAACATGGCGGTATTGCAGTCTGCGCTTTAATTGCACCGTACGCCAAAGCTCGTGCTAAAGCTCGCGAATTAGTAGAACAGCACGGGGATTTTATTGAGGTTCACGTTTCCACACCTTTAGCTGTGTGTGAAGAGCGGGATGTAAAGGGATTGTACGCCAAAGCTCGCAAAGGTCTCATTAAAGGTTTTACAGGTATTGACGATCCTTACGAGGCGCCTGAAAATCCAGAGTTTATCATAGACACCAGTAACAATAATCCAGATAATTCAGTGCAGGAAATAATAGAATTTATTTCTAATATAAACCCAGCATTTGTAACTAAAGATACTATCTAGGGTTGTGTATTTTGGGATTCCTGATTCATTACCTCAATTAATGGTTGATACAATGGATCGTTATCCCATTCGTTTAGCTTTTTGGGGTGGTACTTGTAAGAAGTATTGTTTTTTGCAATTAAATAGAGGTGTGGAGACAATGGTGTAAAAAAGGAGTTTATAATTTTGTTATCAGAAATGAATGGGCTCATTAGATCAGACTTCCATCCAGCGTACGTAACCGTGTATTTATAGGTATTGTAATTAAAGAAGTTTACGTGCGCTGACGCAAGGGCGCCCCGAAACTTTTTAAAAGACATCAGAGAAGTGAAAATGGGTACCATAGGAGTACCTAATATGAGCAGAGTGTCATCGTGTGCGAATTTTTTTAAGTTCACTAAAAATGCATGGGGGGATAATAAATGTTCAAAAATGTTATTGCACCATATGGCATCGAAATTTTCTTTAGTTGAAAGCGTTTCTGACAACCTCTCTGCATTTCCAAGTCGTAAGTCTCTACCAATTTCTTTTCCTAGAGTGACTTCTTTTGGATTGGTGGTAATTCCTACACTGTCTTTTCCGAATCGGAGCATATGAGATCCTGTGCTACAGCCAATATCTAAGACTCGTTTATTGGAAAGGTTATAAATTTCAGAAATTCTTTTAAATGTTTTTGAGGCAAGAACTCGTTTATCGTGTTCTTCGGCGTAAATCTTAAGATCTTTTGTCATGTCTGTAGATTATATAACACCAATTTCAAGATTATGATGTTGTACTAAATATTTCAGATTTCACACTAAATTTTTACTGAAGTCTAGTCAAGTAAGACCTGTCTCGCGTGGTATAGTGGCACGCATATGAAAGATGTTATGAAAGCAGTGGTGTACGCTGGACTGTTTGCAGTTCCGTTTCTTACCCTCTATGTCGAAAATGATTATTTCTTCCCCTTTATTACCGGTAAAAACTTCTGGTTTAGAATAATCGTTGATGTCGTATTTGCCGCTTGGATCATCCTGGCGCTTTATGAAGTTAAGTATAGACCTAAAGTGTCTGGCATTACCTGGAGCTTTGGAGTACTGCTTATTATCATGTTCTTCGCCAACCTTTTGGGAGTCCATCCAGACTCTAGTTTTTGGAGTAATTTCGAGCGCATGGATGGTTACGTGTCACTCGTACATACTTTCTTGTATATGTTGATGTTGGGCAGCGTGCTCCAAACCAAACGACATTGGCAATATATCCTAAATACCTCGCTAGCAGTCGCCTTTATGGTGGCGTTTTATGGTCTTGCTCAGTACGGAGGATTTATTGAAGGTAATAATCGTATAGATAGTCGTTTAGGGAACGCGGCTTACATGGCTATCTACATGCTCTTCCATATCTTCGTAGCATTTTGGCTCTTTGTTGAAACCAAGAGTGTGGGATTAAAAATCCTCTACGGCTCCTTAGCTGCTACCTTCACGTTCGTCTTGATTGAAACTGGTACCAGAGGTACAGCAATTGGTTTGGCGGTCGGAGTGATGGTTATGTCTGCCTATATTGGTCTCTTTGGTACCCAATTCCAGCAATATCGCAAATATGCTGCTGGAGCCTTTTTAGTGCTGGTTGTAGTCATTGCTGCTTTCGTGGTTGGTCGTGATTCTGGCTTTGTGCAGAGTAACAGCAACTTAGCTCGTATCGCAAACATTTCTCTTCATGATCTTGAGATTCGTGGAATTATTTGGGGCGCTGCTTTAGAGGGAGTGAAGGAAAGGCCACTTTTGGGCTACGGTCAAAGTAACTTTAATTATGTCTTTAATGAGTATTACGACCCACGTCTATATGCCCAGGAGCAGTGGTTTGATCGATCTCACAATATCTTCATGGATTGGCTCATCACTGGTGGAGTGCTAGGTTTGGTTGCTTACTTAAGCATCTTTGGCTGGTGCGTCTATTACCTTGCTGTGCGTCCAATTATCAATAAAGAAGACCATTCCTTTGATGTTTTGGAACGTGGAGTGCTACTCGGTATCTTAGCTGGTTACTTCACACACAACTTAGTGGTGTTCGATAATATCGTCAGCTATATCTTTTTCGCTATTATTTTAGCTCTGATTACTTCTCGCGTCGGAGTTATTCCGGAGCGATTGGCAAAGGTGAAAGTTGATAATGCAATAATCAGTCAGTTTGCTACACCAGTAGTATTGGTTGCTTTGGTGGCAGGTATCTACACCTTTCATGTGCCAGGTATGCAAGCGGCTGGTGACATCATCGATGCTTTCTCTGCGGCTCGGTCTGGACAAGCTGACGGTGCGCTCGAAGCCTTTGAACAAGCTTTGGCTAGAGATTCTTTTGCTCGGCAGGAAATCACTGAACAGTTAGCCCAACAAACTATGGGGGTGGTGCGTAACCAGCAACTGTCTGAAGAAGTACGCCAGGCCTTTGCACAAGTTACAGAGGAAGAACTAATTAAGCTAGTTGAATACAAGCCAGGGGACGCTAGGATCCATGTTTTTATCGGCAGCTATTACCGGGATATTAATCAGTTAGAAAAAGCGGCCGAACACATGGCGATCGCTCGAGATCTATCACCAAACAAACAGGCTATCATCATTCAACAAGGATTCGTAGCTTTGACGCAGGGCAAGAATCAAGAAGCTAACGATTTTTTCAAGGTGGCTTTTGAACTCGATAAGCGCAACCTTGAAGCTAGAGACTACTACGCAGCCTCGCTTTACTATGTAAACAGGGCTGAAGAAGTGAAAGCACTGCTGGTTAGTGATGTTGAGGGAATAACAGACGAAGATATCTTACAGCGTCTTGCTGCCAGTGATTTCTTGATCGGTGCCGCCAATCAGGCCGGAGATTATGAGTTCATGACACAACTATTTGAGTACCGTATTGGCGATGGATCAGATAGTAATAATCGCTGGTCAGAGAACCCTCAGACCTGGGCGTCATTAGCTTTCTTGTATCATCAGCAAGGTCAGACCGATAAGGCGGTGGAAACCCTTGAGCAGGCGGGAGAAAAACTCCCAAGTTTCACTGCAGCCGCTTCTTGTTTTGCTGACAACATGAAGAACGGTCGCGATCCGCAAGAGGGTTGTCAATAAGTCTCATTATGAACTTGCCAGTGCAGAAAAAAATCTCTTTGGCACATTACACCACCTTGCATGTAGGTGGTGTTGCTGATTATTTGGTGGAAGTTGGTAATCGAGACGAGTTGCTGGCGGCACTTCAGTTTGCTAAGGAGCAAACT
>JBFHUT010000015.1:0-18694 GCA_041589935.1 Minisyncoccia bacterium | reverse complement strand
TGTATAACCATACTTGGATAGAAACCATACTGCGGAGGGGTCGAGAATGAAACTTATCACTGAGGGCAATCTTGCATCAGCGGTGCCGGTACTTCCGGTGCGCTGGTGCCTTGATAGGGCCGAAGTCGAGGAACTCAAGCGACGTGAGGCAAAAGGTGTGCATATTCTGTTCGTGGTCGTTCACGAACAAGGCGGCTTAGAGGAACGATACCTGGAACCGCTTGATCGAATGATGGCGTATCTGACATTTCGCAGACCGGGAAACTATACCGTGTTTGCCAAAATCGTTTGGGGATCAGGTAGCTTTGAAAAAGTGAAAGCGTTTCGACGAGAGTTGCTTCGTCAGTATCGGAGTGGAGTATATGTTGAGTTGGGTAACGTTCTCAACGAAACCCGTACGGGTTTTATGCCAAAGAAGTATCTCAAACAGTGGAACGTCAGGACGCTGCATGGTACAGCTCGCCTCGTTGTTGCGGTTCCTCGGGACCATTTTCCTCCTGAGCCGTCGGCATGGCTCAAGTGGACTGCTAATGTGGGGTTCAATCGCACTGCGACTGATCCGTGCCAGTTCCGTCGTCGTCTCATCGGGTCGCCATTCAAACTCATTGGAATGGGATTAGTCGCTGTCATTACCACAATCATCCGACTTTGCACAGCTTTTGTGTTGGCGTTCTTCTGCAAGCGAAATATCAGGTGGGATGTAATACCGCACCCATGGCGAAATAATGCGGAGGAGGTTTGGTTACGTATGGTCAATACGGGAAATATGTCGTGGTTCAGTCATACTAAGGATGGGCGAAAGCGACAATCTCGTTTGCTGTATCTCTTACACCCAGCGTTGTACCTTATGCTCTTCGTTGGTGTTTATTTCTTTGGGCAAGCAGTCGCGCAATTCTTGGTATCGCTTGGAAGACTGTTTTTTTGGGTCATCATGGAAAATAAGGAAATCGTTTTTACGATTGTAATTAGTGGCATCCTTTTGCTCATTGTCTTTGTAATTATGCGAAGAGAGCCGACTGTTGTTGTCTCAGAGAAACGCACCCGCAAGGAGATGGCGCGGTTACGGGCCGAAGAACAGGAGTATGAGCGACTCGGAGCGATCCTTGCGTGTAGCGCAGGGGTGGAACCAAAAGTGTCGGCTCTTCCAGTGAGTCAACAGACGATCCGACTGCGGTACCAAAGCATAAAAGCCAAAATCTGCCGACCATATGCGGCACAGTAAATGAGTATCTAAAATCTAAAAGGAGATTTGTAACTACAAGGCGTTTCGATAAATCGAAACGCCTTGATTTTTCTTAAACTTCCAAATTAATCTAGATAATTAATACTACTCAACACAAACGCCACATCGGCCTGATCAAGACTTTGGAATTCCATGCGGTACTGCTGGTCGTCACTGTCGAAAGCTTCAATGATGTGATGGTGGCCTTCCGGGAAGGTAAACCAAAAGCCGCGGAGGCTACTGGTCTCAAATCCAGAAACAGTATTAGTTGGTATGAGCTCAGCTCGGAGGGTCATTAGGCGGTTGTATAGCTGCTTGTCTTCAATTGATGCAAAAGCGTGGATGTCTGTTTCGTTAAGCTCTAAGAAAGCGTGGTAGAAGTCGTAGTTGCTGGTGCAGGCGCCGCGTCCAGAGGTTTGAGACAGGAAGGCGCAAGTAACCTTCTTTTCTGAGTCAGAGAAGTTATACATGCGAAAGAAATCAGCCGCGGCGCTGGAGTGAGTAACGGTGATTAGTTCTGAGATTCCCACTGCCATAGCAGCGTCTCCATTGCTTTTCTTCACGGTGCCAAAAGGGACTGGTAGCTGTAGTTTGTTGAAGGTGAGTGTGTCAGTCACTAGACCCTGATTGCCAGTTGAGGTAAATGGGATCTGTTTCCAGTTAAGGGTTGCGGCTGCAAATTTGTCAGCGTTGTCTTTTTGATACTGGTAGAAATCAAGGGTGTCTATGATGGGTTGGTAGAAAACAGCACCGAGAATAACAATCAGCAAAAGAGTGAAAAGCAAAAACTTTTTCATACCAAAATACTAGCATGTTGAGGCAAAGTAATAGCCGCTTGCCATAGGCAAGCGGCTGAAATCAATTGAAAAAATATTGACGTACTTTTTCTGCAGACATAACGGATTCAGAAAACTTGATGGTATCAAAGACCCTTTCTCTGGTAATTGGTATCTCCATCTCCATCGTTTCGTGGGGGACTCCTTTTATTTCGAGATCCCTGGAAAGACGAGTGAGTGCCCGAGCACACCTTTGGGTGTCAAGATTGTTAGCGCTACCTAGAACGGTAAGATACACAAACGAGTTCCCAGATCTAATGGCAAACAATCCAATTTGGAAATCAGGTTTTATGATGTCGTGAAGTTTTTCTTCCTGAGATGTATGGGAGGGAAACAGATAAACAACCTTATCAGTTCTTTTTTCCATTTTAGTCTCCGTATTTTTTTGCAATGTACTTGGTCTCCCGCATAGTACAAGATTATCTCAGAAGCGCAATAGTTTATATAGAATGCCGCTTGCTTAAAGCAAGCGGCATGCAGTCAATTTATTTTTGTAAATATACGAAGAGATAGGGAGTAAATGATTTTTCGTGATGTGTGAGGAACTTCCAGGAATTCAACTTTATATTCTATTCCTTCGCTGGTTAAATGTGTAGCAAATTTAGCCAATTCTTCGGCGTCGAGTTGAGTTCTTGGGTTGGTTGTCGGTCCTTTTATTTTAAAAAACGCGACGCCATCTATGATACTGAAGTCTAAATTCTTTATATTGACATCCTTGTTGTTTTTTAGAGTAAACGAAAGAATATTGCTTGTCATATCGTTCTCCTGGGTTATGTACTTGTCCAATACTTACTATACAAGTCCCAATTAGAAACGCAATAATTGTCTCGATCTGGAGCGTGATATACTGAACACATTAGTTGCTAAATGAGTATTTTATGGAGGCGGTACCGCAAAATAACAATGAGCAAGTGGAGAAGAAAGAGTCGCTTGAGTATAGTGAGTCTGTCGAAAGAGCTAAAGAAGTGTATGCCGAGTTAAAAGCATTTGAAGGCACTGATATTGTAGGAAGGGAAGCGCTTGCTCAAGTGGAGGCGCTGGCCTGTGCACTTACTGCAGAACTCCACGGGCTTCCGGAAGATGTCTGTCTTAAAGAAGGTCTGCCATTGCCACGACGTAATCAGGTAGCATCCTAACAGCAGCACAGTAGAGTTTTGTTCCTTTGTTCTTACCCTATGACCTTTGATTTTGATACCGAAATAAAACAGCACCTTGATGTAATCCGTGGCCTGGAGCGTCAGCCGGGAGTATTTACCGCCTCTCTAGAAGATACTTTTTATAACAAAGCCTGGTTGCGCGATATTTATTTCATTGTTCTGAGCTTTCTTGAAACAGGTGACATAAAAACTGTCCAGAATTCTGCCAAAGCCTTACTAACGGTGTTTGTAAAACATAAAGACAAGATAAATTGGGCAATTGAGAATAAACCACGCGAAGCTTGGCAATATATCCATGCCCGCTTCCACCCAGAGACGTTTGAAGAATACTGGGAAGAGTGGGGCAATAGTCAGAATGATGCGGTCGGTGAAGTGTTAAATCTTATCGTTACCCTTGAGCAGTTGGGAGCTGGTATTGTCGAAACTGATGAGGAGCGGGAAATGGTTCAGAAAATAATCGATTACCTCATTAATATTGAATACTGGGAAGACGATGATAACGGAATTTGGGAAGAGAATCTTGAAGTGCACGCTTCGTCGATTGGTTCTGTTGTAGCAGCTTTAAAGAAAGCCAAGGAGATCGATTGGCTTGCTGTGCCGGAAGATGCGATTGAGCAGGGAGAACGTGCCCTTCGAGAATTGTTGCCGCGAGAAAGTGCGACTAAGTTTTGTGATCTTGCTCTTCTGACACTCATTTATCCCTTTGCTGTTACTACTGATGAAGAGACTTTCGAGATATTAAGAAATGTTGAGTACCACCTGGTGCGTGACAAGGGAGTGATTCGATATAAGTTTGACCGCTATTATAACAAAAATGTCGATGGTTTTAGTGAAGAGGCGGAGTGGTGTTTTGGTCTATCCTGGCTCGCTATCATCTATGCAGAACGTGGTGAAAAAGAGAAAGCTTACTACTGGCTGCGGCGAGCGAAGGGCGCTGTCACTCCTGATGGTAAGGTACCTGAGCTCTACTACTCACACACAGACAAACCAAACGACAACACCCCCCTTGGTTGGGCCGAGAGCATGTACGTGATTGCGCTGCAGAAGGTTAAGGAATTGGAGTAATGATATAAAACCCACATTTGCCCTAGGGTAAATGTGGGTTCTGTGTAATTAACTACACCATCTCTGTTAGAGAAAATTCTTGCAAGAAAGTATCATTCACAGCCGGAGAAAGGGCCACTGCGACCAACTCTTTGTCCGCTTTGTTGTTGTGATGAGACAAGTGCTCGGCAGCGGCCGTAACGGTTATTAAATGTATCTCGGATTCTTCAGCTATGTATAGCCTAGTGTGTGGTTTTCCTAGACACCACTCAGCCGTATCAGGGTGTAGAGCGTAGGCGTTTCCTCCCACCATCCGTAGTTCCTTTGCAACTACTTGATGACTAGTCTCTAGTACTAGCTGAGCCAAATCCTCAGGGCTATGTGTTTCTCTCCAGGTTTTGTTTATCACAACCTGCAACCTAGCAAGATCCTTTTTTCTGTTTATAAGACCGAGAGTTGGTCCGATGACAGCTAAGCCGACAATTCCAAACAAGAGATCTTTTGGAGACTCATAATCATGAGCCCAGGTGGCTAAGACTGTCTTGTGAGAGTTAAAGGCACGTTTACCATCGAGTGTTTGTAGGAGCCAGTGCGCAATCGCGACGGCTTCTTCTCGACTCTGGGGCATCAAGTGAGACTGTCGGTGGGTGGTCTTAGTGTGTGTGTTTGGCTTCCAGCCGTGGCTTTGTACATGATGGGCCAGTGATTCTGCGAAATCGTAATCAATCAGAGCGTAGTCAATAATCGACTGTACGTTGGCGAATAACCAGGAATCTAGCATGCTCTGCGAGGGTGTGTTCTTTTTGACGGGGTGCATGAAGCAAAGGAACTTAAACGAATATATCCGCATTATATTCCTCCGAAAATGTCTGTCTAGTTTCCTTATTTTAAGGCCTTGCTGATATACTATTAGTGATGAAATATTTAAATATTGCCATCTACATGTTTATCGGACTTGCTGTATTAGCCGGCATCGCAAGTACGCTCCTCAATTAGTCGTTATTTACAAACAGATTTTTTCGTTCTATAGTTGGAAAAGAATCACCAACAGAAGCGAGGTAGAAGAAAATGAGTTCAGAAGAAGTTGCACTTAGTGCTAGGCTTAGTGGCGAATGCATTGTGCCTGGATCCACCGTAGTTTTTAGTGTCCTACAAGATCCAATGATTGGGGTCGAGGTGGACGTCGATGTTTCGGAGGTGAGACAAACAGAAAAGATTTCGCAACCCAACTCCTTCAGAGGTCTGATGCGGATGGTTGGTACCGAAGCCTCTTATTTGGTAAAAGGAAAACTACAGTCGGGTGGTACGTACAAACTGTCGGCTAATTTTGAATCGTGGAACGGTATCTTTAGGCAGTTTTTGGCCCAAGAAAAAGCACAATCGTAAGAAGTTTAGTTGGTTCCGACAAAAACCCCTACTTTGGTAGGGGTTTTCATTTGGTGCCTTTGCAAAGCTAGTGTATGGTATACGCCATGTCACGAAATGACGGATTGATAGTATTTAAAGAGGTATCATTTGAGCATGATGCTACGAAGCCGATTCTTCGCGAGGCTAGTTTTGTGGTGCGTCGAGGAGCGAAGCTAGCTTTGATGGGTCAAAATGGCGCTGGTAAGTCTACTTTATTTTCTCTAATTACGGGCAAGCTTAGTCCTGATCAAGGAGATATTAATCTCCAGCCTCGTACCTCTATCGCTATCTCTCGGCAGATTATTCCCCGTGATGAGTTAGAGCTCACAGTGCGTGAATTTTTTGAACGATGTTTTGAAGATAAAATCTATAATATCGACCCGCGGATTGATGAGGTGCTAGAGGTGGTTAATCTAACTCCGACCGAGAAGCAAAGAGAGACATTCAAAGATAGAATCGTCGGTAGTTTCTCTGGTGGACAGCAGGCAAGGCTGCTGTTGGCCTCAGCCCTTATCCAAGATCCAGACGTCCTGCTACTCGACGAGCCAACTAACAATCTCGATCAAGCTGGAATCGGACATCTCACGGAATTTCTCAAAGAGTACCGTCGGACAGTAATTGTAATTTCTCACGATGCGGACTTCTTAAATGCTTTTACCCAAGGAGTCTTGTACCTCAATACGCAAAACCGCCAGATTGAACAGTACAATGGTAACTACCACGCAGTGGTCAGAGAAATTGCCGTGCGGGTACAGAAGGAACAGCGGCAAAACGCGCAATTAGCCAAGCAGATTCAGGCAGATAAAGATAAGATAAACTATTTTGCCGCTAAGGGAGGGAAGATGCGTCTGATAGCAAAAAAAATGCGCGCTGACATAGCTGAGGCAGAAGAAAATAAAGTAGATGTGCGTAAGGAGGACAAATCCATTCGACCGTTTACCATTGAGCCACATGCAGATATTCCATTGCAGATACTTCATTTAACTGAGGTGACAGTAATAAAAAATCATGAGCCCAAGCAAGCCGAGTGCGACGTTATTCTTAAACGCGGCGAGCACTTACAGATCGTTGGTCCTAACGGGATCGGGAAAACAACTCTTCTTGAAAGCTTGGCTGGTGGTCATGCTACTGGGGAAGAAGTGGCCGATGGAGTGAAGATTGGATACTACCGTCAAGACTTCTCAAACCTTGATTTTGATAAAACAGTGTTTGAAACACTGATGGCTTCTATGAAGCGAAAGCTCGAAGAGGAGATGCGTTCAATCGCTGCTGGGTTTTTGCTTTATGGTGATGTGATGCGTACGAAGGTGGGAGATCTTTCCGAAGGGCAGAAGGGTCTGGTGGCCTTCGCCAAGCTAAAGATGGAAGAACCAGGGCTTTTGATTCTCGACGAGCCAACTAACCACATCAACTTCCGTCATATTCCCGTCATCGCCGAAGCACTCAATGAATATAAAGGAGCAATGATCCTGGTCTCCCACGTACCAGATTTTGTATCTAAGATTAAGATCGACCAAGTTCTTGACCTCTCCAAGCTAAAGACAAAGAAAAGCAAGTAGCCCTTGACTTAAACGAAAATTCATTTTACTCTACCGACCAGTCAATCTGTAAGGATTGTTGTTCTTTAATAATTTGGTGACATAGGAGGTTATTGTGACCACAGCAGGAAAAATGATGGCCGTAGTTTTGGCTGGAGGTGTTGGTAGTCGCTTGAATGTTCTTACGGAGTATGCGGCTCGTCCCAAACCAGCCGTTCCGTTTGGTGGAAAGTATCGAATCATTGATTTTTCTATTAGTTCAATCATCAACTCGGGTATTCTTCACACACTAGTACTGACTCAGTATTACGGAAACGTGATCAAGCAACATATCCAGAATTTTGGTTTCAGTGCTCCAATGTATGGAGCTTACGTCGAAACCTTGGGTCCGGAACAGCATGAAGGTCATGGTTGGTACACCGGTACAGCAAATGCGGTGTACCAAAACAAACGATATCTCGAAAACGATTCGGCTGACGTGGTGGCTATCTTGGCAGCTGATCATATCTTTAAGATTGATCTGCAAGAAATGTATAGACAGCACAAGAAAAGTGGCAGTGATTTCACTATTGCTGGCTTTACGGTCGATGCCTCCGAAGCGTCTCGTTTCGGCGTGATGGAAGTCGATGAGTCTGGTAAAGTGATTGGCTTTAAGGAGAAGCCTAGTAACCCAGCTCAGATTCCTGGTGATTTAGGAAAGTCTCTTATTTCGATGGGAGTTTATCTTGTAGACAAGACATATTTGCTTGACGTGCTGGAGCGTGATCATTGGGATGATGAATCGGACCATGATTTCGGGAAAAACATCATTCCGGCATTGATCTCGGAAAAAGCCAACATTCATTGTTGGCAGTTTGCAAACTCTCGAGTGCCTGGTGAAGATGCTGACGCGCCAGCTTATTGGCGAGATGTTGGTACACACGATGCATATATGGAAGCCCAGATGGATTTGGTTAGTCCAAGTCCGCAGCTTAATTTGTATAACAGTGATTGGTTGCTTCGTACCGCTCCAGATTTTTTGCCTCCGGCAAAAATTGTTTCCCCTCGGGATGCTGAGTGGGCTCATGAAGAATGGATGCAAAGCTGTGGTTTCCCCAACTATATCCTGAGTGGTGGTTGTATTATCGATTCACCAAGACGTCTTGACCTTGTAATTGCTGGTCGGCGAGTAAGGGCAGCTTACGGTATCGATATGAAGGAGGTGGTCTGCTTTGATGATGTAAAGATAGGCCATCGGTCACAAATAAGACGTACTATTATCGAAAGAGGAGTTATTGTTCCCGATAATGTTCGCATTGGGTATGATCTTGAAGAAGATCTGAAAAACGGTGTCTTGCTAGGAGTGACTAAGCAAGAATGGAAAACAGGTTCTTTTCGTGATCGTGACCCTAACGGTATCGTACGTATTGTCACCAAAAAACACCAAATTAGTCAATAAGAATTGTTATTGATTTAGCCGGAAAGTGTGAGCGCTTTCCGGCTTTTTATTTTACCCAGTAGTATTTACAGAAAAACCAGCGATCCTTTTGGATCGCTGGCATTATTACTAATTAAGTTGTAAGCATTAAGAACACAGCTTTTTAATTGAACGTTTTATGTTCGATTGCGCCAAACTTTCAAATTTACGTCGGAACTGTTTAGTGTAGAACAAATGTTTGCGGGCGAGTAATTTTCTTAAGAACTCACATCTCCCCCGCTTAAACTTCTTATAAGTAATATGTTGATACTCTAATCTTATTTTTTCCTCATAATCATCGAAAACACCTATCGTTGCGCCAAGAATCATCAAGTCTAGGTCGTGGAGTAGTAAAGCATCATGATCTGAGGTTTTCTTAAGTTCCATACTATGGTTAGTTGATAATACCAAGTTGCACACGATGCTACCTAACGATCCGGAAACTTTGAGCTTATGAAGGAGCTCTGAAAGTGCCAGCTCCGAACTACGAAATTCGTTATCACTTGCTTGAGGATCATAAATTGCGTCGTGGAACCAAACTGCTAATGCTAGCGGTGCTCGATATTCTCCAACTGCTTCCAGTTCATCTAACATGGACACAATGTGAGATAAGACATGGTAGTGCCGATGGGGCTCACTGTATCGTTCTACTAGATCATTAAACACTCCTTCGTTTTGAGTTTTTAACAAGCCCATGGTTTTTGACCAGTGACGTCGAGCTTTCTTGAGAGCATGACCCTCTCGAAGATTAACCAGGACTGACTCCGGCACCAAGCGAGAGACCTGGAGTTCCCATTCCGGATCTACTCCAACGTGACCTTTTACCAGACTGGAACTTACCTGCATAAGTTCTGGTCGGCAGGAAAGGAACATTGTCTCAACAGATGGGCTAATGTGATGATTCTCTTCGGCTAATGATTGCTCAAACTGAAGATCATTTGAATTTCGTAAGCCTCGTATCACAACCTTTGCTTCAACTGATTCAGCGTACTTCGCGATGTAGCGGTCGGTACAGATGTCGACCGATACATTAGACAGGTCTGATACGGCTTCTCGTGCCATACTCGACCTCTCTTCAGTGCTGAAGGCGTATTTCTTTTCAGAGTTGTTAGCAATTACAACCACTAACTCCTCAAAGATCGAGGCTGCTCGCTTAATTATGTCTAAGTGGCCAAAGGTGATCGGATCAAAACTGGCTGCATAGATAGCTTTCATTAATGATTCTCCTTATGTGATGTTCGTCTGTGAACACAGTACGGATTTTTGAATTACTGTCAATTTGCTATTGCATTGTGTCTTCATTTACTTAGTGTACAATTAACAAATATGAAAAAAGCTCCAGAAAAATTACGCTTTGCGGCTATGGCGATAGACGCTGTAGTGTTTGGGATTGTCGATGGTGAGTTGTGCGCGCTGGTGAGTCCAGTGAATCGCCCGCCACACTATGTAAACATCCTTGGTTTTTTGGGAGGTCTGGTTGATGCTAGTGAGACAGCCGAAGAAGCATGTGATCGTATCGTAAGAGAGAAAGGAGGACTCAAGCAAGTGTATCTAGAACAACTCTATACTTTCAGTGACGTTGAACGAGATAAACGAAACCGAGTAGTGTCAGTTGCATACCTTGGTTTGGTCCGTCCAGATACAGCAGCAGCGTATGCACATGAAGGGGCGATGTTTATACCGGTAAAGAAGTTAAAGAACCTGGCGTATGATCACGACGATATGCTGCAGATGGCTATTAAGCGGTTGCAGGGAAAGTTGTCTTACACCACCATCGCTCAGTATTTGTTGCCGCGACACTTTACACTCTCAGAACTTCAAAGTGTGTATGAGCTAATACTTCACAAAGAGTTTGATAAACGAAATTTTCGTAAGAAGCTATTGTCTCTAGATGCGATAAGGGAGACTGGTCTGGTACAAGAAGGGGTAAAGAATCGGCCAGCTGCACTTTATGAGTTTAGTTCACAGAAGCTCCAAGAACTTGAACTTATTGGGTAGGGGAGGAAAGAAAAGCGCCGTTCACAAAATGAACGGCGCATTTTTATAGTACAGCCGTATAAGCACTTAGTGTACACTTGACAATAATATGACTTTATCTTAAGTTAGGTTAAGATACGAATTAATTTAGTCCTTTACATATGGAGGGTAGGACCATGTTGAATATAACTGAAAAAACACCCCTTCCTATCCTTGATGGTGACGGATTCAAACTTCGTCCTTTTCGGGATGGTGACGCTGTGTCGTTGCAGCGTAACATCAACGATCAACGGGTGGCACGAGATGTTTCAAACATTCCGTACCCCTACACCATGGAACATGCGAGGGCATGGCTTCGGTTGGTGGAAGATTCCGTCTGTCCTCAGTCGAGTCGGGTTGATTTTGTCATTGATGTTGATGGAGAAGTGGCTGGTTCTGTGGCTTTCATAAATCTCGATTGCCATAAGGGGCAGGTGAGTGCATGGGTTAGCCCTCGGTACTGGCGCCAGGGTTTGGCGGTTCAAGCACTTAGGATGCTGGTCCGGTATGGCTTTGAGGTTCTTGGACTGGTTCGTATCTTTGCTTACCACTACACCGAAAACCACAAGACAGCAGGTCTTTTGAAGAAGGCCGGCTTCAAGTTTGAGGGAGTCCATGAAAAAGAGTGGCTGAAAGTGGTAGATGGGGAGGTGCGTCTCTTTGATTCTAATTTCTACTCGATAGTGAAAGACGGGAACAAAGTCAGCTCGGTTCTGCTGGTCTTGGCAGAAGGAGATCACTACGATCATGTGCCAGAAATTACTGAAGCACTGCAGGGAAAGTTGGAAGCCGCTGGTCGCGCTGTTTCTACCGGTGACTTAAGGGAAGGTGGGTCTGTCGATCTGGTGATATCACTTGGTGGTGATGGAACTATGATGAAAACCGTCTCATATTTTTCTCGGAAAGGAATTCCAACTCTGGGAGTTAATGCTGGCAATGTCGGTTTTCTGACCTCAGCTGAATCTAGTGAGCTGGATGAGGTGGTAGAGCGGGTGGTCTCTGGTCGTTTTGATATTGAACGCAGAACATCACTGCGATTCAGTTGGGACGGAGAAGACTATGGTCCGTTTGCTAATGAGGTCTCGCTATGGCATCCGAGGCGTGGTATTGCCACCTTACAAGTCTCAATCAATGGGGAGGTATTGTTTGAACGTCTTTCTGGCGATGGGGTGCTTGTGGCAACGGCGACTGGCTCGACCGCATACAATGCATCGGCTGGCGGACCAATCATCACACCCGAGAGTTCTAACGTGGTGATCAATGCACTAAATCCGCCGATGTTTAATATGCGTCCGGTGGTAACTGAGAAGTTAGCGTCCGGTGGTGAGATTGAGCTCAAGGTGGTGGAGAGTAAGCATCACTGCCCCCTCACCATTTCTGCTGACTCACTGCAGATCACTGATGGTCCGAAGGAAGGGGAGTCGCTGTGTATTAGTCAACATCCTCAGTCGCTTTTGTTCGCTACCTTTGGCTCAAAGCAATACGTTAAAGCATTAAAAGGAAAGATGAACTTAGCGCGATAAACCGTTCAGGGCGGACTCTATGAGTCCGCCCTTTCTTAATATTTTCCCACAAGCAACTTAGTGTACTATTGACAATAATAAATCATTTGTATAAGATAGTGTAAGAATCACACAAAGTAGTTCTTTACATCTATATAGCTAGTCAAGGAGCGTGCCATGTCAAAAGCAAACACCGTGGGGGTGGTAATAGGCCGCTTCCAAACCCATGAATTACACGAAGGACATTTACATCTCATCAACTATGTACGAGACCGTCACGAAAAAGTCTTGATACTAGTTGGTGATCGAGATGCTCGTCCGACACCAGCTGATCCGTATCCTTTCTCAATTCGGAAGGATGTCCTCTCTCAGCCGTATCCGGATGTGCTCATTGAACGTCAGCTCGATAGTTCGATCTCTAATCAGCATTGGTCCAGTTCGGTTGATGCAAAGGTGGCAGCAATAGCTAATGGGAGTGGGGCAGTGTTGTATGGCTCACGAGATAGCTTCATTCCTTACTACACCGGTGTCTACCCAGTGGCAGAAGTACCTGAACTGCCAAATTGCTCTGCAACGAGAGTGAGGCATGAGGCAGCTACGCAAAACGTAAATGACCCAATGTGGCGAAAGGGTTGGTTGGCCGCATTGCATCATCAGTACGCAGTAACTGATCCGACTGTCGATATGGCTGTACATACTGCGGATTGGGATCTTGTCCTGATGGGACGTCGTAGTTCTGTCTCACCGCTTCGTTTCTTCGGTGGATTTGTCAATCCAGAAGATGCTTCGATGGAAGAAGCAGCGAAGCGTGAACTGAGTGAGGAGGCGGTCGGAGCGTTAATTGGCGAGCCGAGATACGTTGGCTCGTTTCGAATCAACGATCGGCGTTACCAACGTAGCCAGTATGGGATCATGACTACTTTCTTTGCGGTTGAATACAAAGGAGGGGTCGTTATGCCAGGTGATGATATGGGAGTCGTCGAGTGGTGCAGGCTTGATGAAGAAACTCTCGACAAGGTGGCTCTTGAGCACCAGAAGCTCTTTCGTGAGTTACTAGTCTATAAAAATAAACAGTCTCAGTAATTCTTTGACTGGCCCGACGTACCAGTGTGCGTCGGGCCCTGATAAGAGTTCCAGAGGGGAACTTTGTTCTTTACATTCACATAAACAACTTAAGACAAACAGGAGGTGTACTATGACCTTTATTAATCCACGCCAAATCTTTGCGTCGGCTAGTGATGAAGGAATCATCACCTCCCGACTCGACGTCGATATCTACAAGTTCGTAATGGGTCAGTTTATTTGGGCTGAAGGTAAGGCTGATGTGTCGGTAACTTTCAAGCTCAAAGTTCGCACTAAGGATGTGAAGCTGGGTCGAGTTATTCCAGAGTCTTCCTTGCGGGAACAGCTGGATGCTCTCAAAGGATTGCGTTATACCGAGACGGAGCTGTCACAACTGGGTGGTATGACCGTCATGCAAAAAGATGGCACGAAACGTGCACTGTTTCAGATTTCGTTTATTGAGGAACTTAAGCAGAGAAATCTCACGGAGTACAAACTGAAGTATCTGCCAAATGGTGAAATTGAATTGTCATTTTCTGGTCCGTGGCTGTCAGTCATGAATTGGGAAACATCAGCGATGGCGATTCTTTCAGAGTTGTATTACTGGCATCTGTGGCAACAGCGTGGTATCAGCAGAGCAGAGTTCGGTGCCTTTTATGCCGGATTATACCAACGTATCGTACAGGATAGTCAGCGTTTGGCTCAGTATCCCGGACTGACGTTTGCTCAATTTGGGCATCGTCGTCGCCACTCTCGTCAGTGGGAGGTGGTGGTGCAGGAGGTGTTTCAGGAGTTGATTCCACAGCAGTGCGTCGCGCCATCAAATGTGTGGCTGGCGTTCTTGATGGGACAAAATAACCCAAAAGGAACCAACGCCCATGAACTGCCGATGGTTTGGGCTACGCTAAGCGATAACTCTGACGAATGGATCAAGCAGTCACCGTATGATGTTGTGGAGCGGTGGAATAGCTTCTATCCTGAGCTGGCAATTTTGCTTCCTGATACGTTTCGAACCACTGCCTTTTTGGAAGGTGCTCCAAACTCAATTGCTGCGGACACTATCGGTGTTCGGATTGATTCAAAAGTTGAGGAGCAAGCAATTCCAGAACTGATTGAGTGGTTCAAAAGTAACGGTCAGGATCCGATGCGAAAAATGCTTCTGCCATCAGACGGACTAACAGTTGATCGGATGATTGAATTGTATGAAAAATTCAATGATCAGATCGGCGTTCTGTCATACGGCTGGGGAACTGGCGCAACCAATAACGTCAACGGTATATTGCCAGCGGATACTGGCTTTCATACTTTGTCGATGGTAATTAAGGTTGTTGAAGCTAATGGTCGTCCAACGGTAAAACTCTCAGATAATCCAAATAAACACACTGGAGAAGATGAGGGTGAAATTGTTCGGTACGATCGTTTGTTTGCAAAGGCTGGCGAGGTAAAGCGAGCTACTATTGTGTGAACCGTCGCCCGGCAGCTTTGCTGCCGGGCTTTATTTTCTAACTAGTAGGAGGTGTAACATGAACTACCAACAGAAAATGAAAAATTTGTCGGTGGCAATGGTGCAAATTGCCATCGCAAATGAACCGATGGAGAACGCTGCAGCTTTTTTGGCAGCTGCCCAAAAAGCTGCAGCTAAAGGCGCTAACATTATTGTTGGTTCGGAGATGATGTTGACTCATTACGTAAGTAGCGATCGCTATGAAGATGACGACTTCATCGACGAAATGGTGACTGCTGCAGAATACATTGTGGCAGAGTCGGTTTCTATCGACGCGGTATTGATCTTCGGTGGCGTCGGACTTGATCCAGATCCTGCTAAGGTCGGTGAGGATGGGCGTCGGCGTAAGTATAATGCAGCGTTTGTTGCACAAGGAGGTGAATTGGTAGAAAACGGAACAGATCTACCTTTTATGATAAAGACTTTGTTACCGAACTACCGTATCTTCGATGATACCCGACACTTTTTTGATCAGCGAAAAATAGCTGCCGAAAGAGGAGTGTCAGTAGAAAGTCTTTTGCAACCGTTTCCGGTGAAAGTCGGAAGTGGGATGTACCATCTCGGTGTCATGCTTTGCGAGGACATGTGGGATGGTGACTATGCAATTAAGCCTGCTCGTCAGCTAAAGGAAAACGGAGCTGAAATTTTGATTAACTTGTCTGCCTCTAATTGGAGTTGGCGAAAAAATCAAAAGCGAGATCAGGTTGTGTCTAGGATCTGCCGAGAAAATGGTTTGTGGTTTGTATACGTAAATAACGTTGGTGTACAGAATAACGGTAAGAATTTCATTACCTTTGATGGTTCATCAACGATATACAATCCGCAAGGCAAGATCGTTTCTCTGGTCGAGCGATATCAGGAGGAGGTTAAAGTTGCACGTTTGGATGAGACAATGTCACCACAAATTCGTCCGGAGCCACCAGACATTGCTCAGTTATACAAAGCAATTGAAGTGGCTACGTATGGATTTTTGGATACCCTGCCAGCGTCCGCCAAGGAAAAGGTAGTAATTGGAGTAAGTGGTGGTATGGACTCTGCTTTGTCGGTTGCTTTCTTTGCTCGTCTTTTAGGTAGTGATCGAGTGGTAGCTGTTAATGTGCCATATCGAGACTTTAATTCTACTGAGACAAAAGACGACGCGAAAGAGCTCTGTCGACGGCTGGGAGTTTCTTATCGAGTAATTCCAATCGATGCGATAGTAGACGCAACCGGTAATGCTACTGGAGTAAAGGTCGGATCTCTGCAACACAAGACAGCGCAAGCCATTGCTCGTATGACCATTTTGGCTTCGGTGGCCGGACAAGAAAATGGATTTTTCACCAGCAATGCCAACTGGTCAGAAATTGCTTTTGGGTACGGTACGCTTAATGGTGACTTAAGGGGAGTGTTTGCTCCCTGGATGAATTGCCTTAAGCAAGACGTGTACCGTTTGGGTAATTACTTGAACCAAGAGTTGTATAGGCGGGAGGTCATTCCGCAGTCAATCATTGACCGGCAGCCCATGGATGAGTTGGTAGGAGTTGGATCTGCTGAACGAGGTGACCCGTTTGATTATGGAAACGTATTGGAGAACGGTTACCATGATCAGATGGTTCGGGCGGTGGTTGCTTTCCGACGTAGCGCGGAGTGGTTTGTTGAGCAGTATCTTAAAGGTACGCTGGAGCGGGAGCTGCAGTTGCCAGCAGGAAAGCTCAATACGCTATTTACTTCAGCTGAGGATTGGCTTGAAGATCTGGAGCGTTGTTTTGTGCTCATTCATAATGCTGTCTTCAAGCGAGTGCAAAGTGTACCTGGTCCATTAGTTGATAAGCGTAGTTTTGGTTGGGACTATCGAGAGAGTGTGTTGTCATTTGTTAAGACGCAGCGCTACCAAGCGTTGGTGCGTCAGTTAAGGAAAGACATGGTCTCAGTTGCTTAGGTGAACAGTTCTTTCATAAAAAGGAGGTGAATAAAAATGCCCGGCGCTATGCGCCGGGCTTTAAAATAACTGCCATTAAAAAGGTAAGGGGCGGTTGTATAGTGTGTAGCTATAGTTATTCTACCTGTATTGCACTTTCTATCTCTTCGACGAACTCCGTAAATCGTCGCTTACTTCTACTGGTCTTTACGCGCTTTAGCGCCTTTTCAATCGCCAAAGACAAACCGTCATAATTTTTTTCAACATGAGCATACCATCTTTGAGTGTCACGCAGCTTATCTTCCAAATCATCAGATCTTTGTGCTTCGTGCGTATTTGCAACACGGAGTATTCGAACTTCGCTTTTTAAGTCATCATTTTCTACCTGTAGCTTATTTGCTTTACTTTCCAATTCCTGCACTTTATGGATAGCTGACAGGAGTTGATAACGCGTCTCTCGGAGTGCCGCTTCAGCCTCATCATGTGCCTGGCTCAAGTCTTTGGTCACGAGCAGATACGCAGCTTGCAGACGTTCATCTGTTTCGTTTACCGCTAGAGTAGCACGTACAACATCTACTGCGTCCGTTTCATTATATTGTCCACACGCTTCTCTCACAGCCGTGGTGTAGCGATATCCAACGGTTTCATCAGCCTGATCCCCACTTTCATTAGACATGACCCACTCCTTTATGTAGTACTGGCTTGAATGGTTTCCGTGTGCATGATGCCATAGCCAGCTCACCTGTCAATGTTTCGTGGTAATATGCAAGCACGTTTGGCACCTTTTTCATCACCAAGAAAAGCGTCATTATTTTGCTTTTGCACTATTCCAAAGAAGTTCAAATTGCATTCTCTGCAGGTTAGCAAACTCGGCGCTGTCGACAATAAAACCAAATGTCTCTTTGCTGGAGCTTAGATACATCACTTTATTTTGATAAATAATGAAGCCCATGTCAGTCGCTTGGGCTTTTTTGATGTAACGACGTTTCACATCTGATTTATCGGTAGCAAAGATATGGGCTTTATTCTTTTCATTTACAGGCCAAAGGGTACGGATTGAGATGTTGCGTTTTTGTCGACGCTCGTTAAACCAATGCAGAAATTCCTCTCCTAACACATCAAGCATGGTGGTGTACGGCCAGAAAACTAAAATCTCCATTTTTTCATGCCACAACATATCTTTCATTAGTTGCTGTAGTCCTTCTCGACCTTCGAAGAACCTGATCTTTGGTTGGACTAAATCTAGAGATGATAGTAGCGACGGTAGCTCTGTCTTTAGTACAGCGCGATTGTATTCGAGTTGGTCAATCTTCTCATCTAAGAGGGTGGTGAGCTGCTCGGGATTGGTGGCCGAAAAATAGGTCTTTCCTTCAATCTCAAGTTCAGCTACCAAGCCGCGTTGCCTAAGTATTTTTAGTTGGTCATACACAGACGGACGAGTGACACTGGTTCTGGCCGAAAGCATTCGCGCTGTAGCCTGGCCCTCCCGGAGTAGGGAAAGGTAGATGGTCTGTTCGGGGGACTGTAGTCCTAGCTGGGTGAGTATGGAGATAAGTTTTTCGGAAGATTTCATAATAAAAATATAGCAATTTGTCGAAATTCGTCAACAAATAACAAAAAACATCAAATCAGAATATTCTCATGACAGTTCAGTTCTTCACAGACATATTGCAATAGTGAAACGCTGAGCATGAACGTCCGCATCATCGCGGGGATACTATCACTGTCATGAAAGGAGGTGCCCAATGGGTACTCAAAATAAAACTGTTTGTGTTTCCCACTTCACTCCGAAGACTATCGAAGCCGTGGCTACTTGCAAAGATCAAGCCGCTGCCCGCATCATGGACCGTACCCAGAAGATTGACGAAGTATTCGTCCGTAGTCTGGTCAATCAGTCAATGATGCGATGGGAAGGTCGTACGCCGTTGCCGGCACTCGACGAAGAGGGTAACTTCGTAGGTACGGATCTCGATTTGTTATCGTTTTTGGTTCCGCTCGTCGAACGTCGCGCAGTGGTGGAATTGCCGCAGTACGAGAACCGTCGGCAGAAGGT
>JBFHUT010000014.1:0-18796 GCA_041589935.1 Minisyncoccia bacterium | reverse complement strand
GATGCTGAGCATCATAAGTAATCTTGGCTTTTGGGTAGGTTCAGAACTAAACTAGGAAGTTTAGAAAAGATGACAAAGCAAATAAAATAGCTAGGCCAATTGAAAACTTGAACAAGAAAAGTTCTGCCCCTCGACGCTTGTGAAAAGCCGAACTAAAGTTGTCGCCTCCAAAAGCTCCACCCAAACTAGAACCTCGTTGCTGCAAAAGAATTGCGGCTACGAGTAGAATGGAGAGAATTATCTGGATATACGGCAGTGCTGGTAGCACTGATTGGATAATATTCATGCAGAGAAGAGGATAGCAGAAAGTGAAGTGGTAGGCAAGAGGGTAAGTAAAAGCCCAATTACTCACATATTCATGAATAATCGGGCTGTTGTGATTAGTTTCGATACTAATGTTCGCTGTAATGACACTTCTTGTAACTGCGTCTACAGAGAAGCATAAGTAAGCATCCTATGATGAAGTATCCAGCTGGATGAATGAATAAATGATTAGAGAAAAGTAGTTGTAATTTGCTAGACGCTGCTGTGTCGTTCGCTATAGCAATCCATACAAAGCTTAAGCTAAAAGCAATTGATGATATACAAAGTAGTGTGTACCTGAAAATTGATTTCAAAAGATGTTTTGTGACCACTGGTGTACTCCTGTTTTGTTTGAAGATTTTTTCACATTTATTATCATTTTGTGATGAGCTAGCTTGGTGAATGATAGATTTTTTATGTGAAAATTGCAATCATTTTTACCTATCGTATAATGTGCGCGCAACCGGATGTTTTGTCTGTTTTTTGGTTGTGTTGTATTGATTTTAGAGAAATTATTCAAATTAAGTTCTTAAATTATTGAAAGTATGAGTGAAAAGAGTCCAATTAAACCACTTGGAGACCGGGTGGTAGTACGGCCATTGACTGAAGAGGAGTTAGGAACCGTGTCGGCGTCAGGAATTATTATTCCTGATACTGCTAAGAAGGAAAAGCCTGAGCAAGGTATTGTAATCGCGACTGGTCCTGGCAAATGGGACGATGATGGTGAAAAGCGCGTTCCGATGGAGGTAAAGGAGGGTGATCGGGTAGTGTTTTCAAAATATGGCTACGATGAAGTTAAATTTAAAGATAAGGAATATTTTATCGTATCTGAATCTAGTATCCTTGGAGTGTTTAATGGCTAAGTGTAAGTAATCTATTGTTATGGCTAAAGAAGTAATTTTCGGTGAAGACGTCAAAAAGAAGTTGCAAAAAGGAGTTGATACGGTTGCTAATGCAGTGAAAGTGACTCTAGGTCCACGTGGACGAAACGTGGTTCTGGATAAGGGTTTTGGCGGACCAACCATTACAAATGACGGTGTTTCGATTGCTAAAGAAATTGTCCTCAAGGACAAGTTTGAGAATATGGGCGCCGAAATCATTAAGGAAGTGGCAAATAAGACCAACGAACTAGCTGGAGACGGCACCACTACCGCTACCGTACTTACTCAGGCACTCGTAAATGAAGGTCTAAAGCAAACCACTATGGGCATCAACTCAATGGCAGTGCGTAGTGGTATGGAGCACGCGGCGGCTGATGTGGTTGAGGCGCTTAAGAGTATGGCGACTAAGATTAAATCGATAGATGAGATTAAGCAGGTGGCCACAATTTCAGCTGAGGATGCCAAGCTCGGTGAGAAAATTGCTGAAACTATTGATAAAGTAGGCAAGGATGGCGTGGTTACAGTAGAAGAGTCTCAGTCCTTTGGTATCGAAACTGAGCTGACTGAAGGAATGCAGTTTGATAAGGGATACGTTTCACCATATATGGTGACAAACCCAGAGCGTATGGAAGCAGAGTTTAAGGATGCTCAGATTCTTCTTACTGACAAAAAGATTTCTAATGTACAAGAGATTCTGCCTCTGCTCGAGAAAATTGCTCAAACTGGAAAGAAAGAGTTAGTGATCGTGGCTGATGATGTGGAGGGTGAAGCTCTTGCTACCTTCGTGGTGAATAAGCTTAAGGGTGGTTTTTCAGTGTTAGCAGTAAAGGCTCCGGGGTACGGTGATCGTAAGAAAGAGATTTTGGCTGATATTGCTATCACGACTGGTGGTCAGGTGATTTCAGAAGATCTTGGCCTTAAGCTTGAAAGTACAGAGCTGGCTCAGCTTGGTAAGGCAGATCGAGTGATTGCTACTAAGGATTCGACAACTATCGTAGGTGGTGGTGGAGAGAAGAAGGTTATTGGTGATCGAGTGGGTGCACTTAAGGCGCAGCTTGAACAAGCTTCATCAAAGTTTGATAAAGAAAAGCTCGAGGAGCGAATCGCTAAGCTTTCAGGTGGAGTGGCAGTGATACGTGTGGGTGCTGCTACTGAGACAGAGATGAAATATCTCAAGCTCAAGATTGAAGACGCGGTTAATGCTACTAAAGCCGCGATTGAAGAGGGGATTGTACCAGGTGGTGGAACTTCGCTAGCGCGAGCAGCTGCCATCGTAGAAAAAAACGTGCTTGGTAAGAAAGACCTTGGTCGTGAGGAAATGATTGGTTACAATATTGTGTTGAAGGCTCTTGAGGTGCCACTAAAGCAAATCGCTGATAATACTGGACGACACGACGGGGCGGTGATTGTGCAAAAGGTGAAAGAAGCTGGTGGTAACGCTGGGTATGACGCAGCTAAGGCCGAGATGGTAGACGATATGATTAAGGCAGGAATTATTGACCCAGTAAAGGTTGAGCGTTCGGGCGTGCAGCACGCTGTTTCAGCCGCTGCTATCTTGCTCACTTCAGAGGCGGCGGTCGCAGACGCGCCAGAGGACAATAAGCCGGCTGTGCCTGATATGGGGGGTATGGGAGGAATGTACTAAGACTAACTAAAATACACAAAAAGCCGCTTACAGGCGGCTTTTTGTGTGTTAAAATTATTTATATAAAAACATAATTTTGTGGTATGAACTCAATGTCGATTCTGATTATTGTCGTGGTGGTTGTAGCGGTTTACGTTGTGTACGCCTACAACAACTTTGTAAAACTAACACAACGAGCAAAAGAAGCCTGGGCTGATATTGATGTGCAACTAAAGCGTCGATATGACTTGATTCCAAATTTAATTGAGACTGTTAAGGGCTATGCTGCGCACGAACGAGAAACTTTGGATCAAGTAACTCAGGCTCGAGCGACTGCTACTCAGACTCATATCGACCCATCAAATGTTACTCCGGAACAAATTGCAGCTATGGCTGGAGCAGAATCAGCACTTTCTGGAGCACTCAGTCGACTTCTAGCTGTGGCAGAAAATTACCCAGATCTAAAAGCAAATACTAACTTCCTAGAATTGCAGAGAGAACTTTCAGATACAGAAAACAAAATTCAAGCCGCTCGTCGTTTCTACAACGGAAATGTGCGAGATCTTAACATTGCTCTGCAGTCATTCCCATCTAATATAGTTGGAAATACATTTGGCTTTAAGGCCGAAGAGTTCTTCGAACTAGCAGAAAATAGCGAAGAGCGTGAACCAGTTAAGGTTGATTTCTAGTTTGTTTGCTCATGTTCGTGCTTAATGCACAAATGAAGCAAATGGGATTTATTTTGGCACTGAGCGCCAGCCTTTGGCTGGCGCTCTTTACTGTTGCGTCGGCCGAGGTGATTCAGTCTTTTGATGCAGATATTTTGATTGCGGGCGATAGCTCCTTCCATGTGACAGAAACTATTGAATATAACTTTGAGAGCGACAGAAAGCACGGTATCTATCGCAATATTAAGGATAAGCATGCTCAGCCAGCGACTGCCTGGTACAAGGATCGTTATATCAAGTTGACTCCCGTGTCAGTTAAAAGAAACGGTTTACCAGAACCTTACGCACTCCAGGACTATGATGGTTTATCTGTACGAATTGGTGATGCTAATGAGTATGTAACTGGTAAGCAGATCTACGAGATTGTTTATCGAGTTGACGGAGGCCTAGCACAGTACGATAGCGGGGAGACAGAGCTCTACTGGAATGTGACTGGTAATGAGTGGGAGGTGCCAATCAATCAAGTAACGGTTCAGGTGCGAGCGGCTGATGAGGTGGAACTTTTGTCGGGTCGGTATTGCTACGCAGATGTAACTGGATCAAATCAGGTGTGTGCTCAAAATAATGGGACTGAAAAAGTAGCGACTTTTAAATCAGATTTGATTAACCCCGGACAGGAGTTAACAGTTGCTCAGACCCTACAATTAACTCGACCGCCTGTTGTTTTAGAAAAAAATGACCTCATCGTTTTTTTTATACCTCTGATTATTTCTTGCCTAATAGTGCTTGCTATAAGTAATTATAGATGGAAGGTTAAATATAAAACTAATCTTCCGATTGTTGCACAATATGAACCATTGTCGGATTTCAAACCCATGTTTTCTGGGGTACTTATTGATAATGTCCTGGGTTCAAACGATATCACGGCTTCTCTGGTATATTTGGCTCAGCAAGGATTTATTTCAATAAGACAAACGACTGATAAGGTGTTCTTTCTCTTTGAGACTTTAGATTACGAAATTGAGTTACTCCGTAGAATTGACGAGGTTGACACCATGTTTCAGAAGGAAATACTCTCCTTGTTATTTGAAGAAGATAATAGGGTAGGTAAGACTGTTAAACTATCTCAAGTTAAGAGAAATGATAAAAAAATTCAAAAAAATTTAGTTAGAATCCATTCGCTTAAAAAAGCAGCTCGAATGGATCTTGTAGAACGCGGTTTTCTGGAAAAGGCGTCAGTGACGACTAGGTGGTCAATTGCTTTAACTGCTGTTACAGCCTTGTTGTTTTTTGTTCTGCTCGATGCGTCTAGTTTTTTAAGTATGATACTTATTTCGGGCTTTGTTATTGTATTCGTATCAACTGATATTAGGAGTACAAAAAAAGGATATGAAGCTAAAAATTATTTAGAGGGCTTCAAAAAATTTCTTTCTGTCACAGAAAGAGAACGCTACAAGTTCCATAATGCTCCTTCGCTCAGTCCTCAACAGTTCATGGAGTACTTACCATACGCGATCGCGTTTGGGGTAGAGAAAGAATGGGCCAAAGTCTTTAAAGATATCCAGATAGATAATCCTTCCTGGTTTCAATCAAATACTCCTGGTGGACATTTTAATGCGATTGCTTTTACGGCTGACATTGGAGCTTTTT
This sequence comes from Minisyncoccia bacterium, assembly GCA_041589935.1. Taxonomy (GTDB): domain Bacteria; phylum Patescibacteriota; class Minisyncoccia; order Phycocordibacterales; family UBA918; genus OLB19. The sequence continues at coordinate 13,670 of JBFHUT010000014.1, read as the reverse complement.
CAAGTTCTTTTACGGGGTCAACTAGCTCATCCGGTTCGAGTGGTGGTGGTTCAGCCGGCGGTGGCTCTGGCGGCGGAGGTGGGGGTTCGTGGTAGAGAATCAGGATAGGACTGTAGTATTATTAACGTATTATGTCAGAAATTAATCGTGTCTATTACAACAAATTAGTGCGGGACAATATCCCCGCTAAAATTGAAGCCAAGCGTGAAGAGTGTGAGATTCGCAAAATAACTGATGTGCAAGAGTTACAGCAGGAGTTGTTTAAGAAGGTTCAAGAGGAGGCAGCTTCTCTTTCCATGGCTCGTACAAAGGAGGAGTTTCTAGAAGAGTATAGTGATTTGATGGTGGTGCTTGAAACATTGATTCGTCAACTAGAGATACCTAAAGAGGAACTGATTGCTGCTCGTAAAGATAATTTAATTAAGAAAGGTGGTTATAAACACGGGTATTATCTTCATTGGTCAGCAGACGTTGGCTACCGCTCAAATGAGAGTGTGCAAGGGATCCCGCTCTAAATAATGCTTAGTGACTTAAGTTTTGTTAAACTAGGTCTGATATGGCTACTTTATATACTCAACAATCAACTAATATTACGAAAACCTTCGTGCTGATGGGGGTGTTTCTGATTTTTGTTATCGCAATTGGATACTCAGTGTCTTGGTACTTTGGCAATCCAGTTATTCTTTATATCGCTGCCATTTTTGCATTTGTTACTAGTATTGGTAGCTACTGGTATTCAGATAAAATTGTATTGCGGATGACCAACGCCCATCCTGTAACCAAAGAACAAGCCCCCGAGCTTTATAATGTAGTAGAAAACCTGTCCATTACAGCTGGTCTACCAATGCCAAGGGTATACATTGTGGACGATCCCTCACCGAATGCCTTTGCTACCGGTCGCGACCCGGAGCATGCCGTGGTAGCGGCTACTACTGGCCTCCTACAGATACTGGATCGAACAGAGCTTGAGGGGGTGATGGCACATGAATTAGCTCACGTTGGTAATAGAGACATGTTGGTAATGACAGTGGCGGTTGTTCTAGCTGGTTTTGTGGCCATAGTAGCTGATTTCTTCAGTCGGACACTTCTGTTTGGGGGAGGTAATAATCGCGACCGACATCCATTATTTTTGATCTTGGGAATTGTAGGAATTATCTTGGCACCGATTGCCGCCAAACTGATTCAACTCGCCATCTCACGCAAGCGAGAGTATTTAGCGGACGCTACTGGTGCGCTATTAACTCGATACCCAGAAGGGCTTGCTTCAGCATTAGAGAAGATTAGTCAGCATGCGCAGCCTATGCGTCGCGCTTCGCATGCCACAGCTCATCTATTTATCTCAGATCCATTTAAAGCTGATAAGCAGGGGGTGATGCAGAAAATAACTGGACTCTTCCAGACCCATCCACCAGCTGCTGATCGAATTAATCGCCTACGTAACATGGGCGGAGTGTAATGAGCAGTCTAAAAGAAAAACTGCCAGACCTGGCGGCCCTAGAAAGAGGTTTCAATGCTGTGCTTGAAGCTGGTTTGGACGACTTTATTGCATCAACCCACGTGCGGCGCGAGGCGGTGCTGAGTTACCGACGTTACCTGGCTGTGTCTTTTGCGTTTTCAATTACTACCTTCATCGCTATTTTCTTCGTCTACAATAAGTATCAGGGCTGGTTAGATAATTTACTGCTCGGCTTTGCAATGCTCTGGCTGACTGTTGTGCTTTTGTCGGCTCGTCGCTGGCTCACCAACGAAAAACTGCTAACCAAGGAGATCAACATGGCTCTAGCGCCGATTATTATGAATACTATTGGCAAGTTAGTAGTTTTTTCTAGTCATACTGATAATCAAAAGCAAATCAAGGAACTGCTGGCTGATTCAGAGTTGATTACCATCCCAAACATAGATGTTGCTACTGACGATGAGTATGTAGTCCACGATGACTCTAAAACGGCTTTTCGTGAAATGGTTGTAACTCAAAAACACAAAGACAAGCTCGGTCGTGATGAGCACGTGGTGATCTTCAAAGGAGTGTTTGTGGTCGCTGAGCTGTCGCGCGTCCATAGCGCAAAGACATTCATTTCGACTGAGGGTGATCGCGTTGGGTTCGCCCATCGCAATTTTTGGGCAGATATGCTGGAGCATACGGAAGTCAAAGAAACAGAGCTAGAGTGGAATGACTTTGAGGATTTGCTTCACGTGGCTTCTAGTGACGGAAGTGCTGCTCGGGAGATTCTAACTGCAAACTTTATGCAGGATCTGTATGAGTGGTGGCTTGAGCATAGGCTTAACATTAGAATCTCTTTTAAGGGTAATCGCTTCTACATGCTTCTTCCTGAGGAGTCTATTAAAATTAATACCAGCACCACTTCTACCAAGCCAGCGGCTATCCGGCGCTATGCTTTCTCGCTAGTTCGACCAATCTGGCGCACGATGGTGCTGCTGGAGGATGTTTCGTAGATAGTAGGGGAGTGTGGTATAACATCACGTACCACGGAGAGATGGCAGAGTGGATAAATTTATCTGGGGGATGAATTTATCCGACTTTAAGGGAGGTGGACGATATCTGACAATCAAAGCGGAGAAGTGGCTGAGTGGTTTAAGGCGCACGCTTGGAAAGCGTGTGGGGGAGAAATCCCCTCGCAGGTTCGAATCCTGTCTTCTCCGCTTTGATTGGCAGGCGCATCCTTGGAAAGGGTGTATACGCGCAAGCGTATCGGGGGTTCGAATCCCCCTCTCTCCGCCCGTTGAAAATGGCGCTGAATGCGCCTATTTTCTTGGGCGGAGAGAGAGTAATGTGCCCTGCGGCACGTTACGTGGGGATTAGAAAAGCGGAACGATGCCGTTAGGCGAGCGAGCTGGGGTCGAAGAAAATTTCGTAGAAATTTATCTGTGACCGAATCCCCCTCTCTCCGCTCAGTATTTTATAACCTGCACCACAATTCATAGTCGGCTACCGCCTTCTTGAGTTCTAGGTCATCGAGTGTGTGGTTGAAGTGATAGAAAATTATTATCTCGCAGTTAAGAATGGATAGGTCAATAGCTAGTTAATCTATATTAATCTTATCAAGTGCAAAATTAAGCTGTAAAATATGAATGGTTTTATAACTAAATACAAACAAGGAGAGGCTGGTAAAATATTATTTGAGCCGATGGGTCAGGGGTTCTTGCGGGTCGAGTATGATGATGAAGGGCTGATCAGTCAGGTGGCTTTTGTTAATAATGAAGGATCAGAGCCAAAGGATTATCATCCACAAATCTTTTTTGTTTGGCCGTTAGACAAAGTAGTTTTCAAATCTAAAAATAGTCTCGGTGGCAAAGAGTGGAGTAGTGGTGGTGTCTATTTTGGCACTGTTTTAGAAACTGAGGGGAACAATATAGTCGAATCAGATGGTAAGCAAACACTCGAAGATTGGATTGGTCATTGTTTGGAAGAAATGATTGTCGCTAATACAAACACAAAATAAACTCCTTCTTACTATCGTGACGAACTTTTCATGTTGTTGGATAATTAGTAAAAAGTTTTTTTAAGTAAAACTGTATAGGTTTGAATAAATAGTCGGCAAATAGTGTCAGGGGCAAGAATCACTATGAGCAAAAAATTAGCGTGTCTCGATAAGAGAAAGATGTTTCCTAAAAAATAAGACCATCAAAACTAAGTTTTGATGGTCTTTTATGTAAAGGTAATACTGATTGATCATTTGAATCTGCTCTATGACTTCTGGTATTTTTCTTCCAACTGGCGGAACATTTCTACGAATTGCGCGTTTTTAAGAATCTCAAGCTCTGTTTTTATTATCTCAATCGCCTCTCTCAAGAGCTGACAAACGCGAGATTCGCTTACTCCGATGATTACGCCGATTGCTGCCTCAGTGAGGTTGTCGATCGAATACATATCAAACACTAACCTGCGCCTGCTGCTATTTTTGCCAATCTTTTCGATAGCCTGGGCTAACAACTCATTATCCTCCTTAGCTATCATAATCGAGTCAATGCCTGGGGTGGCCGCTGCCAGTTCAATTATTGGTGTAATAATACTGTCTTCATCGTCACGACAGTATAATGGTATAAATTGTTTATACTGTTCATTGACCAGGTCGAAGTAATCAGATAACGAAAGGCTCATTTTTTCGGCTATTTCTCTATGGCTGGCCGGTCCCAGTTTTACCTTCTCTACCTCCCTTACAGCATTTTCGAGCTTTCTCCTGGCTCTACTATAAGATCTGGGTTGCCAAGTGAGGCGACGTAGACCATCATAAATTTCACCACGGATCCTAATTCCTGCATAGGTGTTAAAACTTGCTCCTTGAGATTCGTCCCAATTCGCATGGGCTTCGAGCAGTCCGATACATCCATCTTGAAATATGTCATCGTAATCAGCAGTCTTCGAGATATTGCGTTTTATCCTGCCGGCAATTACTTTTACTAACTTGAAATCCTTTTCAATGTTCTCCCAGTAATCTGGTTGCTTATCAGTCATGGCTGGTTCTCCTCCGTCTTATGAACACCTCCATTTTTGATAGTATCTATTTAAGGATACTTGGTCAATAAAATTGCCTTTTATTAGTCTTGTGGTAACGTCTTGTACGGACGATATTTACATTTGTTAGAGGAGATATGGTATGCCAAAAATCACTGCCACCACTGTACGTCAATGTGCAGACATGAAGGACGAACTTTTGTTGGTGCCGATCAACAGCGTCCATCCAATGTCTGATCAGCCAAGAAAGCATTTTTCTGAATCAGGAGTAAATGAACTAGCTCAGAGTATCAAATCAGAGGGTCTCGACAATCCAATCAAGGTAAGGAGAATTAACGGTGTAAATGACCGATACGAGATCATAGACGGTGAGCGTCGCTGGCGGGCTTGTCGTCTAATAGGTTTAGAATTTGTTGAGATTATTGTAAGGCGGACGATTGAAACCAATGATGTCCATTTCATGTCTCTGCGGTTAAACTTTAATCGCGAAGATCACACTCACATGGAAATCTCTAATGCTTTACAGCGAGAAAAGGCTGAGTTCGGTCGCTCAGTGGAAGAGATTGCTCAAGGTTTAGGAAGGTCTATCCCTTGGGTGTACCAGTATTTGTCATTACAGAAAATAGTTTCTGAGCTCAAAACACTAATAGACCCACCTACACCTAAAGACAAAAGGTTAAGGATGAATGTTGCTATTTTGATTGCTTCGGTACCGGCCGAGCGGCAAATGGAAATCTACGAGGAGGTTCACAAAAATAGCGCGCAGACAAGACAGAGGCTAAAGAAAGCTAAGGAATTAGCGGCAGAGATTACTGGTCGGGCAGAAAAACAAAAGAACGATATACGTAGTCAAATTCGGTCATTTAATCGAGCGATTCCGCGGATTGCTGCCGATGTAGAATTGATTATGGACATGTCTGACAAAGTGTTTCGAAATTTAATTGTTAGTAAGTCACCGACAGAAATTGAGGAGATCCTCAAAATGTTATCTGAATGTCGTGATCAACTAGAGACACTCACACAAGTAATCCTGAATGAGACAAAAAAACATGGTTCTTGATTGTTAGTCAACCGTCTGTGCAAAGCAGACGGTTTTTCTTTTATCCTGCTATAATGCTGACGTGACTAGGCAGGAGAAGCTCAGTGTTTTGATAACCTTTGTGGTCGGTTTTGTGGCTGGGGTGTATTTGTACGTCACGGGGTTTGCTGCGTTTCTGACTGAGTTAACAGTGCCTGACGCAGAAGAAGTGCAGGGAGAACTGACGATTGTTGGTGATGTATATGGTGGGTGTCGTGACACTTGTCCTTCATTCCAGGTTCTGGATGATGGGACATATCGTTATTTATATACGCCAGCGGCTGGTGCTGACCAGATTGTACGTAAAGGCACTCTCTCTAGGAGTCAGATGAATGACCTTAGATCAGCGTTGGTTGATAGCCAGCTGGTGCGTCAGTCACAAAAAACACAACCAGGTGTTTGCAATTCTTATACTGATGGTATTGACGTAAGGTATGAAGTCACCCTTGATGGTAATGTATATGTTTTAGATTCTTGTGGTACGGATGTGGATGGAGAGGGTTCTCTATGGAAGACTTTGGGTAAAATTTGGGATTCGTTAGAGCGAGGTGGAAATAATTAGTAGTGTATCGCGTACATATGCCACAACCTCATTTCGCATTGTGAAATGAGGTTGTGTTGAAATTTATAAACTATTGTGATCGTAGTAATTGGCGTGAGAGAGGCGTCCTCTTGCAAGCTAAAATTTTTAACACAGAATTAAATATAATTATTATGAAATCTAAATCATTAATTATGGCAGTCGCCGCCTTTGCTGTTACTGCTACTGGAGCGCATGCATATACTGGAACAGATATTCTAGAGAAAGCAGGTCTATCTCAGGACCAGATCGAAGCTGTGCAGGAAGCGCGCGAGTTACGTCAATCTGGAGAGATCGAGGAGGCGCGAGATGTACTTATTGAGGCTGGAATTTCTGCAGATACACTCCGTTCAATTAGAGAGAGTATTCGTGAACACAGACAGGAGTTTCGTCATGAACATCGTGAAGAGGTTAGAGAAGCAGTCGAAGAGGGTGATTATGAGGCTTTTAAGGAAGCTGTAGCGGGACTGCCATTGGCAGATAAAATTACCTCTGAAGCTGATTTTAACCTCTTGGTAGAGGCACACGAACTTCGACAGGCAGGTGACTTAGAAGCAGCTAAAGAAATAATGGATCAGCTCGGACTTGGGTCTAATGCTCCTGGAAACCCTGGGCATGGCATGCATCAGCGCTTAATGTCTGAACTCTCAGATGAGCAGCGGGTAGCGCTCAGAGAAGCGCATCAGAACCGAGATCGTGAAGCGGTGCGAAATATTCTAGATGAGGCTGGTGTGTCGTTTCCTAATCTAGCTGGGTTACAGCGAAGTGGAAGATAAACACATTGCTAGCTATACATAAGCAGCGCTATTCTCTAGGGGAGGAGGCGCTGTTTTGGTATGATACAGCGTATGAAGCAATCACTTACTGCGTTACTTTTTTTCATTTTGTTTGGATCTGTTGTTCAAGCATACGATGTGTTCTTAACCGAAACAATGGAGCCTTATGAAATTGTGCCGCTGACTGGTGATCCTGAGGATAAGCAGATACATCTAGGTATCTTGGAAGATTTTCCGGTGATGTATGAAATGGAGGTGACAAGAAACATTGTTTTGAGCGCGCAACTTTCACAAAGATATATCAGTAGTACTGATCCGACTAAACTTTCTCTTATGGTAGTGCGTCAGAATGATGATGGTGGCGGTGTTACCGAAGTCGCTCGCTTTACTCCGGCGCCTGACGGATGGAATAAACGTAAAGATCCAGTGTACGGAATGACCTTTTGGGAGTCTTCTGTTTTGGAACAAGAACTCGGTCCTGGAGTTTATCGGTTTGAGGTAAGTACACCAGTGAACCAGGGGAGCTATCGACTAACGATTGGATCTGAGTCAGGAGATCATGCGGGTTATTTTAAAACCTTAAGTCAAGTCAGTACGACACAGAAAGCTCTGGGTCTCCCATGGATAAGGATAATTGGTTCGTCTTATGTTTATTATCCAATTGGTATAATTCTGTTGCTGCTTGCCATTTATCGGACATTTAAATTTAGTAAGACCATTTCAAATGCTACTTAAGTTCTCAATAATTATTGGTGCTGCACTAGTTTTTGCTTATTATGCTAGATTAGCCTTCTTAGGTGAGCTGTAGACAAAATGTCGAAAGGGAAGTAATCTACTGAGGTTCGTGGGCGCGCCAGCTCCGCTGGTGCGCCTTTCTCATTACTATTTAGAGCACGAAGTATTTTAGTATTTTAGGTATGTCACAAGAAATTAGAAATATCGCCATTATTGCACACGTAGACCACGGTAAGACCACTCTCACAGATGGCCTGATGGAGTTTACTGGTGCTCGGGAAGGTGATGCGTCCATGGATAATAACGCGCTAGAGCAGGAGCGTGGTATTACTATTTACGCCAAAAACACCTCAGTGACATATAAGGATACAAAGATTAATATCGTAGACACACCAGGTCACGCTGACTTCGGATCTGAAGTAGAGCGTGTTCTACGTTCTATTGACTCAGTACTTTTAGTAGTGGATGCGCAAGAAGGACCGATGCCACAGACTCGCTTTGTGCTTAAGAAGTCATTAGAGTTAGGTCTCAGGCCAATCGTGGTAATTAACAAGATTGATAAACCAGCGGCCGATCCTGATCATTGTGAGGAGCTGGTTTTGGAACTATTTCTCGAACTTGGCGCTTCTGACGAGCAGTCAAGTTTTCCGGTAGTGTACGCAATCGGTCGTGATGGGGTGGCTAAACGTAAGATGGAAGATGAGATGAAAGACCTTTCTCCAGTCTTAGACACTATTCTTGAACATGTCCCAGCCGCCAAGCAATATCAAGAAGGGGAGTCTTTGCGGGCTCAAGTGTTTAATCTTGGGTATGACAATTTCTTAGGTCGCCTTGCTGTGGCGCGTATCTATGACGGAAAAGTTACTAAAGGCCAATCAGTCATTATCAAACACAAAGGCGAAGAGACAAAGAAGGGTAAAGTAGTAAAACTTTCTGGGTACGAAGGAGTTCGTCAAGTGGAAATTGAAGAAGCTTATGCCGGAGACATTGTGCTGATTGCTGGGCTTGAGGATATTAATATTGGAGATACTGTAACTAACAGCGAAAGTGCTGAGCCACTACCAGCGATCAATGTGGACGAGCCAACAGTGTCTATGGAGTTTTTAGTAAATTCTTCGCCATTTGCTGGGCGGGAAGGAAAATATGTAACTTCACGTCAGATTGGAGACCGATTAGAAAAAGAAATGGAGATCAATGTCGGTCTTCAGGTGGAACCAGCTGGGGGTGACGCATATAAGGTGAAGGGGCGTGGTGAGATGCATATTGCAATCTTGCTAGAAAACATGCGTCGTGAAGGGTATGAGCTCTCAGTCTCTCAACCCAAAGTAATTATTAAAGAGGAAAATGGGGTTAAGATGGAGCCGTTTGAGGAAGTGACGATTGATGTCCCGTCTGAGTTTCAAGGTGCTGTTATTGAACGACTCTCAAACCGTGGTTTTATTATGCAGAACATGATTCCTCATGAGAATCAGGTGCGACTTCTCTTTGAGGGTCCAACTCGTGGCCTTCTTGGCTATAAGAATCAATTTATTATTGATACTAAAGGTGAAGGTATTTTAGCTTCTCGCTTTATTGAATTTCGTCCGTATGCGGGAGAGATCAAGAAGCGTCAGCTGGGCTCTATGACGTCAATGGCGACTGGTAAAGCGCTCGGTTTCTCGCTTTGGGGATTACAGGACCGTGGTGAGCTATATATCGGTGCGGGAGCTGAAGTATACGAGGGTATGGTGATTGGTAACACTTCTAAAGGTGAAGAAATGACAGTCAATCCAACTAAGGGAAAACAGCTTACTAATGTGCGCGCTTCTGGTAGTGATGATGCGATTAATCTAACACCACACCGACCACTGACGATTGAAATGGGACTTGAAATTATGCAAGCAGATGAATTCCTGGAGGTGTGTCCAAAGTCAATTAGATTACGTAAGCAAAAATTAAAAGAGTCAGAGCGAAAGCGAAATAAGTAGAATTAAAAAGGATCAGCCAGACTGATCCTTTTTTAATGGTAGAATAAGACAATGCAAGTATTTGGCCTTTTATCACTAGTTGTTGTTATTGCTATCGCAGGATGGTGGCTTTCAAATAGTGTCAGTGTAAACTCTGATAGCTATGGTTCTGAAACCGTGCAACAAAAATACACTGATGTAATTTCTGATGCGGAAGACGTTGTTAGTAGGATTGAAAGTCGTAGTGGTGTAGATGCAGTAGAGATATATGACGGTATCAGCATATCTGCTGATGTTACGGTACTTGATCTATCAAAACGAAATTTGTCTGGCTCTCTAAAAGCCGAAATTAGACAGCTTGGCAACTTACGCGAGCTTGATCTTAGTAAAAATAATTTCACTGGTTTACCGGCTGAGGTAGGTCAATTATCTAGACTTGAGATACTTAATCTCTCTGGAAACCCGCTGACTGGGCTACCGCATGAGCTTGGTAATTTACATAATCTCAAGGTGTTGGATCTAAGCGGCACCAATTACTCACAGTTTGATTTGGATATAATTATAGGCAATCTTCCTGACTCAGTAGAAATAATTACTAATTAATTTTTCTCTTTATGGAACTTATCTTGGCAGTAAATTGGCTCGCAGTGATCCTCAGCTCCGCCGCAGCCTTTATGGTTGGTGGACTTTGGTATTCACCCAAAATGTTTCAAAAGAAGTGGATGGAAGGGTCTCACATCACCGACACGCAGTCAGGTGATCATGCTAAGAAAGCGATGTCTACTCAGGCAATCGGTACGTTTTTGTTAGCTTGGGTGGTTGGGGTAATTATGATGGTGGGGTCACATGCGGTAGCGATTATCTTATCTCTGGCAATTGCCTTTTTGATAAAAGCGGGTGGTCATTTCTCTCAAAAAACCTGCTACGCCACTTTTGTAGATGCAGGCTTTGTTTTGTTGATGGTGCTGGTAATGGTATTAATCCAAGGCTTATTTGGAGTCGATAACATCATAACAATGTAGTCCAGGGGTTACTTTCGTCTGCTTGAGTCTCCTTAAGGGCGCTGCGCAGCTTGAGAGTTATTTCACCGGCTTTATTCCCATTGATTGTTCTGCCGTCTAGCTCTGTAATCGGAGACACAAAGGCGGAGGTTCCACAGGCGAATACTTCATCAGCCGTATACAGCTCGGTTAGGGCCACCTTTCTCTCTATTACTGGTATTTTCATTTGATTGGCCAGTTCTATGATACTGCGTCTGGTGATACCTTCTAGAATATCTGAAGCACAGTCTGGGGTTATGAGGTCACCGCGTTTAACCATGAAGATGTTCGCGGCACTCAGTTCACTAACATAACCGTTTTGGTTTAGAAATAAACAATCATCAAATCCTGAATCTATCGCATCTTGCTTGGCCAAGGCTGAGTTTACATACGCACCGTTGACCTTGGCTCGGGCTGGTATGGCAGTGTCAGCAGTACGGCGCCAAAGACTTGTCTTTAAGCGGGCTTTATCTTGCGGCAAAATGTTCACCGCCTGGTACATAAAAACACTTAAGGTCAAACTGAGGTTTGATGTACGGACACCTGGTACTAGCTCAGTGGCGTGGACAGTGACTCGGAAAAATTGGTCCGTAGTCGGGGAGTTGACTTCTATTAGTTGTCTAATCTGAGTTAGAAATAATTCTTCTTGTAAAAATTGATCAGCCCCAGAGAGACCAATCATACGCGCTGATTGCTTTAGTCGGGTGAGGTGGTCAGTAATCCGGAATCCCAAGAGACCGTCTTCAGTGTATTTTACAAAAAAGACAGAATACACGCTCAATCCATAGAGAACAGCTGAGCTGGCAATTGATACCTGAGCCCTTTCTGTTTCAACGATATTTCCATTCATGAGAGCGTACTTTCCAAGTGTTGCCATGTCTTTAATTATGACAGTAATAATTGGTTGGTAACAGCGTTAGCTGTGATAAAAAACGATTGTTTTTTATGGGGTTTTGTGTTGTAATATCGTCCACAACTACAGATTTAAATGGAATACTTAATATCCGTAGTCCTCGTGCTTCTATCAGGGCTTTTCTCAGGCTTAACACTTGGACTACTCTCACTTGATACACAATCCCTGCGCCGCCGCGCTAAACACGGTGATGAGAACGCAGCGATTATTTACCCGGTTCGTGAAAAGGGTAATTTATTACTAACTACACTCCTGCTTGGTAATGTGGCGGTTAATACTACCTTGTCTATTTTCTTAGGCAGTATCGCCTCAGGCTTAGTTGCTGGTGTCACTGCTACGGCGCTTATTGTGATATTTGGAGAAATAATCCCGCAAGCAGTGATTTCTCGCTATGCACTTTGGTTTGGCGCTCGGACTATTTGGTTTACAAGGTTGGCAATTGCAGTTGCGTATCCAATTGCGTATCCAATTGCTAAGATACTTGATTATTTCTTGGGTTCAGAACTACCTACCACCTACACTAAAAGTGAACTGATGGACATTATCTCTGAACACGAGGATTCGGAGCACAGTCCAATTGATGCTGATGAAGAGAGAATCATCCATGGAGCACTACAGTTTTCTCACATTAAGGTAAGAGAAGTCATGACCGATCTAGATCAAGTGGTCTCTTTTGATGAGAATCAGAGACTGACTGACGATTTTTATGAGCAAGTTTCTAATAGTGGCTTCTCACGCTTTCCAATCTACAGTGGAGACAAGCTTAATATCGTTGGAGTTCTTTATGCCAAAGATTTGTTGGTAGAAGATGAGGATATATCAATAAAAGAGACTGAAGAGGCATTTGATAGGAAATTTCTAACTGTCGGCACAGGCGATTTGCTTGATGCGGTATTAGGAAAAATGCTTAAGACCAGAAACCACTTAGCGATTGTTCGTAACCAAAACAAGCGATTTGTGGGTGTAATTTCGTTAGAAGATATTATTGAAGAAATTATCCAGCAGGAGATCGTCGATGAAGACGATGATGTGCCAGGAAGATAAATAACTGTGATTATTGTAATTGACATCATCATTTATTGGGAGGTATATTCAAAAAGGAGGTCATCAATAGGTGACTAAGTATAAAACGTGATCTTTACAGGAGGTGGGCGATGCGGCCAGTCGCATTAGTAAATGATGGTGATGCTATCGTGTCCAGAAGAGCAAAGGAAGGGGACATTCTCAAGTTTGTCGTGCATGAAGGACGATGTCTGCTCTGTCAGAACGGTAATCTCAATGAGCCGGTTTTGCTCATGCCGGATGATAAGGTCGCATTACAAAACCAATCCTCTGACACCATGAACATGTATCGGTTGGACGGTGTCGACGAAGCGGTCATTGTGTTTGTCGGTGGTCAGGGACTCTCGATGCGTTTTCCTGATCATCCAAGATGTAAGCCGGTATCAATTCGTGATTTGTGTGACGAGAGTGCCACTGTGCACGTTCTGTCGATTTGCGACGAAGAAAGGCTAGATGAGGCCGTTTCATCGGACCTCGCGATAGATGTTGGGTGCTAAATTTATGTTTATTTAAGGAAAGCCCGCGCTTAGCGCGGGCTCTTTACTTGTCTAGTCCTAAATTGGACAGAAATACTTTAAGTTCCTTGCCCTGAATCTTGCGGTATTGATTAGGTTTTAGCTTATCGAGCACAATATTCATGATTCGAACACGTTTGAGAGACTGGACTTGGTAACCGAGGGCGGCACACATGCGCCTGATTTGATGCTTCTTTCCTTCAGTAATAGTTAGTGAAAAGCGTTTATCGTTACGGGGACTAGATACTACCTTAGCTGGTTTGGTGCGGTAGCCTTCAATATCGACTCCGGCAGCCATAGCTCGTATGAACATGCCAGAAATTGGTTTATCTACTGAGACGACGTATTCTTTTTCGTGACCAGCGTCTGGGTTAAGGAGTGGTCCAGTGATTCGGCCGTCGTTAGAGAGAATTAGAAGCCCTTCAGAGTCTTTGTCTAGTCGACCGATGGGGGAGACATGAGTGATGCCGTAGTCAGTAGCTAGTTTAGTAGCGATGTCCACTTCATTTTCGACAGGTGAGTGAGTAATGACGCCACGTCCTTTGTAGTAG